>JBCCHL010000047.1:0-25913 GCA_039028775.1 Pseudomonadota bacterium
AATTGCTGGTCATGCCGATGGATGAGGCGTAGTAGGTCGCGGCATAGATCGCCAGGGCGGTGGTGACCCACCGCGCGAGATAGCGTCTGCGCCTGGCGTTGTGCTGCATGAGCTTTGGGGAGCATTCGAGTTCTATCTAAGCTTAGACGCCGCCAACTTGCATCATTAGCGGCTTATGTCGAACCCGTCACGCTTGGCAGGTATAGCGGTGGATAGATCGCCGGTGCGATCCTTCGCCTGGCGAAAACGGCGATTGGCCGCCGGTGCTCAGCGCGCCTGACGCTCCCCCATCATAGCCTGAAACTCTGCCGTAGAGTTGGTGCGGGGGTAGTCCACCGACGGCACTGGTACGTCGAGGAAATCACACAGGGGCTCCCAGCCGTCACCCGGCCGATAGACCAGCAGCTGTGCGGCCGGAACGGTATCGATCACATGTCGATTGTGGGCCTCGAAGCAGGCGATGACATGCGCTTTATCTTCCATACGCCCGTCAAACTTTGCATCCCAGATGATCTCCATCGCCCACCGGCCCGCCTGGCGCCGTTCTGGATCATCGGCCTGCAGGTTGGCGACGGTGATCGGATAGATGGTATTCATCACGCTCTGGTACCAGGCATCAGCGTCGCGTAGGCTCAGAATGACCTTGGCCTCGGGATAGGTCTGCAGCTGATGTTCCCAGAAGTTGCAGCTCGGCCAGTCGACCGTTGCCTCATAACCCGCGAACAAATCAGGCCAGGAAACGGGCTCGCCGGCATGGGCCTTCGACCAGATCGCGGGGTGGTCCGGGTGCTGACGCACTTCGAGCATGTGGTAGCACTTGTCAAAGCCGAGCATTTCCAGTGCGGTCTTCAGCGATAGGGTGCCTGTGCGTCCAAAACCCGCGCCTATGATCTGCATGGTCTTCCTCCGAGACTGCTGTGGTAATTCTGATTTGCGTACTCCCGCTTGCGTCGCGTTGTGAACACACCCCGCAACGCAGTTTACTCGATCGCGAGCGTCCGGGTGGAAGCATTAGAACATGCTTTGGGTTAGCCTAGGCGCTCGATCACTTGGGAGTTTTCGCTGTGACTGGAAGAGAGCATCTGGGAATATGCTATGTGTTGATGGGAGTGTTGCTTTTGGGCTGTAGCCCTGCCGAGCGTACCCCTGCGCCGGAATCCGCCGCCACGGATCCGTTGGCACGCGCCGCCCAGATCCACGCGCAAGCTTGGGTCATGGATGCGCACGCGGACATAGAACTACTCGATGCCCCTTCGCCCTACGTTGGCGCGGACGGGTTGTCCCAGGTGGCGCCGGCCAAGATGCGCGCCGGCGGGGTCGACATGGTGGTCATGTCTGCTGCGGTTGGACCGATGCCGCGGACCGCCCAAGGATATGCCGATGCGCGGCAGCGCGCCGATTTGGAGATACAGGCGATTCGCGATCTGGTTGCTGATGCGGACAACAACGCGGTGTTGGCGCGCAGCGTGGGGGATCTGGAGGCGGCCCACAGCGCCGGCAAACTGGCCTTTCTCTTGGGCATGCAGAATGCGCTGATCCTGGGTACAGATGTGGATAGTCTCGATGAGATGTATGCCGCCGGGGTGCGGGTGTTTGCGCTTACCCACATGGGCCACAACGATTTTGCAGACTCGTCACGGCCGTTGTTCGATGGTGATAAGGGGACGCACGAGCCCGAGGCTGAGCATGGTGGGTTATCCTCACTGGGACGCGCGGCCATCGGACGGATCAACGATCTCGGCGCGTTGGTCGATATTTCTCAACTGTCAAAGCAGGCTGCGCTGCAGGTCATCGAGCTGTCCCGTGCGCCGGTGATCGCCAGTCATTCGAATGTGCGTGGGGTGACTGACGTGAGTCGCAATCTGTCCGATGAGGAACTGCGCGCGCTCGCCGCCAAGGGGGGTGTGATCCACATCGCGCCGTTCCGTGGCTATCTGTTCGATTCCAACGATGCGGAGCTGGATCGCAACATCCGGGCAGCGAGAGTAGCCGCTGGTGTTGCGGAAGACTTCTACTATCCCTTCGAACTCTACTGGGAGATCGATGACCCCGAGGCGCGCTCTGCGTTTACCGGCGCGATCAGCGATTTGCTGGGGCCGGGCAGCGTGGATGCGATGATCGATCACATCGATTACGCGGTGCAGTTGGTCGGCGTAGATCATGTTGGTATCGGCACGGACTTCAACCACGGCAGCAGGGTGGAGGGTTTTGCGGATGCTTCACAGGCACTCAACGTCACCATCGGATTGTTGGAGCGTGGTTACAGCGAAGCGCAGATCAAGAAGATCTGGGGCGAGAATTTTCTGCGCGTGTTCGCCGCCGCGCAGGCCGATTCCCGCCACGACGGCGAGATGGCGGAAAGGTGAGCTGATGTGGCACGCTTGTGAGAAGCGCGGCGTTGGGCTATAACCGGTGAGGAATTAACTCGTCTGGGAGAGAACGATGTCGGATACCGCGACCCTGCCACCCTGGCAGCCGCAGTTTGAGGAGTGGGTGGATTTTGCTAAACCGCTCTTTGGCCAGGGCAAGGCGAAAGATGCCTTTGGAAAATATCCCTGGTTCACGACGGAAGGCGATCCGTTTGTAAAACTGAACAAGCCGCTGTCGGAAACCCGCTTTGGCCTCATCACCACGGGTGGTTATTCGATTGCGGGAGAGCAGGAGCCGATGCGGGGGTACCCGACTTTCGGCGATGAAGTCCCGGAAATTCGGCCGATCCCGCTAGATGTCGATCCGGCCAAGCTGACCATCAATCATCCCGGCTACGACCATAAGTACGCCGAAGAGGACCACAACGCCAATCTGCCCTTGGACAGGCTGCGCGAACTGGTCGCCGACGGCACGATCGGCTCGCTGGCGGATGAGACGCTGGTACTGATGGGGTTGCAGCCCAATGTAGGGCCGTTGCTCGAACACACCATCCCTGAAATCGTCGAACGCTTCAAAGCGGATGGTGTGGAAGCGGGGCTGCTCGTGCCGAGCTGACCCGTCTGTCATCAGACCGTGAGTCTGATCGCCCGGGGCCTCGAGTTTAACGGTATCGCCACCGCTCTGGTGAGTGTGATGCCCCCGTTGAGTTCGCCTGCACGCCCGCCGCGTCAGGTGATTCGTCGGCTGAACATCGGTGCGACTGTTGGACGGCCGAACGATGTGGAAGGCCAGCACGCCACGTTAGCCAAAATGTTGGGCATCATCGCGGAAGCGGCAACCTTCGGCACGGTGGATTCTGACAAGTAACCAAAAGTACGGTTCTAGAACCAAAAGTGCGGTTATAGAACGAAAAGCGCGTTCTAGAACGAAGAGCGCGCTTCGGGGGCGCTCGACGCGTGCTCAAAAGCGCAGTTCGATTTCCACCCGACTGCGCTGCGCGGCCTCCACTTCCTGTCTGCTGAACCACGCGCGTTTATAGCGCTGCCTGGCGAATAGTTGTGCCTGGTCAAAGTAGTGTGGCGACGCAGGGTCAGCGCTGGCACCGAAGGTCAGCAGAGAATCGGTGCGCGTCTGTGGTCCAAACTCCACCAATGCGACGTAGGAGTGGCCGGCAATGCCGTACATGCGCTGCTTGCCCGCTTGTGGGCGCGCATAGAAGTTGAAGATGGTGCCGAAGGGATTGCCGGGTCCGCCGGCGATCGCGA
Organism: Pseudomonadota bacterium; assembly: GCA_039028775.1. Taxonomy (GTDB): domain Bacteria; phylum Pseudomonadota; class Gammaproteobacteria; order Pseudomonadales; family Azotimanducaceae; genus UBA4421. The sequence goes on from JBCCHL010000047.1 coordinate 3,636, forward strand.
GGCTGGCGGCGTTGTCGTCGAAGCTCTCACGTCCGCTGCTGTGGGCGCGCTGCAGACGATTGATCTCACCCCACGGCACTGCGATCGAACCGTACGTGGTCTGCATATACTCGACGGCCTGCCGGAAGGCAGCTAACGGTTCTTCTACCCCTAGCTGGCGCTGGGTGAAGCGCCAGAAGAAGTACAGACTGGTTGCCGTCGAGCGTTTTGTTGCTCTGCGGTCCCAACGCGCCAGGAGTTTTGCGGCGCGTTGCAGGTCTTTACCTTCCGCGCCGCGAATGTCCCGCGCGGCCAACTCCTGGAACAACACGGGCAATGTGGTTTCGGCTTCGAGGACGTAGGTGTCCCAGGTCATATCGCGCAGCGCTCGGTAGCTCAGGCGCGCATCCCCGCCCAGGAGCATACGCGACCGGCGGGACCTGTTGTTGTCGGCTTCGGCGACCATGTAGCTCGGGAAGTCGGTGTGCTGCAGATTGTCCTGAGCGGCGGTGGCGAGAAACGGCGTGGCATTGCAATTCTGTAGATAGCCACTGCTAGGATTGGTGTAGGTTGGCAGTTCCTCCAGCGGATGATACCCCTGCCACTCGGTGGCGGGGTCGCTGCCGTCGACCGGCTTTGACCAATCGATGTCGGCGTTGCGCCTGGGCACCGCGCCGTAGTACGCGTAGAAGATGTTGCCTTCTCGATCTGCGTACATGGTGTTGAACATCGGTGTATTCAGCCCGCCAAGGGCGGCTTTGAAACTGTCGAGATCGGTGGCGCGCACCATGTCGTACCGCTGACGCAGTTGCCCACCCTCCACGAACATGGCCATCCGTACCGCCAGGAGTTTCTCGCCCCGGCGTGCCACCACCGGCCCGTGGTGGGAGCGATAGAAGGTGAAGGTGCGGGATGCCATGCCGGCCTCGGTCTTGACGCGCAGAGTGTCTTCCCAACGGGTCAAGGACCGCTCGCCTCCAGCATAGGCATACGTGGTCGGCGCATCGAGACTGTCGACCGTGAGCGCGTAGATATCGATGGTGTCTGGCTCATTGACCGTGTGCGTCCAACCCAGATGCTCGTTGTGGCCGATGGTGGGGGTCGGAGAGGCAAAAAATCCGGCCCCCGAAAAGTGCAAGCCCTGTTCGCTGTGCAGATGCCCTTCATACCACTGCCCTGGTCCGAAATAGGGCTGATGCGGGTTGATAAACAGGGTGGCATGACCGCTGCTGGTTTTGGATGGGGCGAGGGCCCAGGCGTTCGAGCCGGCTTTACTCTGCGCATCCGCGACCGCGTTCAGCGCAATTGTGGCGCGGCTGCCTTGGCTGAAGCTAGCGCTTGTGAGCCGCCCCTGTGACCAGGCTGCGATCTCCTGGTTGTCGATACGAGCGCGGTTGAAGACGAACAGCTGATAGGTTGTAAAGCGCGAATAGGCCAGGAAGTGCCACGGCTCGAACCGGTTGATCAGTCGCGGGGTGATGCCGCTGTCGGCCAGGTATTGGTTAAGGCCCGCCGCCGCGGCGTCGACGATGGCCTTGATCTGCGGGTCCAGACGCCCGTACTCCGCCTGGGCTAAGCCACGGATATCAAGGGCACGATTCAAGTAATCGGCGCCGAGGCTCGCCTCGCCGTACACTTCCGCTGAGCGACCGAGAGCCTGGATAAGGGTGTCTTCCACCTGCCAGAAATTATCCTGGGCCTGAGCGTAGATATAGCCCGCCGCGGCCCCGGCATCGGTTTTGCTGTAGATGTGCGGGACCCCCCATTCGTCGCGCAGAATGCTCACTTGTTCGGCAACGGCGGCGGAGGGGATGAGAACGGTGAGGAGTAGCAAAACTTGGCGCATCGGGTCTTCTTCTTTTGTCAGGCTGCATAGAAATTCTAACAAAGCAGCGCCACCTGAGCAGCGTTTAGACTCTTCTGCGCACGCCTCGATCTTTGCTTGGAATGCAGGGCATAGCGGGTGGGGCGCAGTATGCTTACACTAGATGGCGATCTTGCGAGGTGCGTTCCACCAAAGATTTTTTGCTGGTCTTAGGGCCGGCTTTGTCCGTCGGTGGCAGGGTTTGCAGGCGAGTCTTTGGTGGGGAACATACACATGGTAGATGGAAAGAGACGGCGTGCGCACTCTATGCAGGAGCTGGCGGAACTGCAGGGGAGCATGTTTGACCGGAATCTGATCGAGGCGAGCATTGCGGGTTTCCGCCCCCAGCCCGGCGACGTGATCATAGCGCCTTATGGCAAGAGCGGGACGACCTGGACCCAGCAGATATTCCATACCCTGCGCACGCGAGGCGACATGGACTTCGACGACATCTCCCGGGTTGTGCCCTGGATCGAGATGTCGGGGTTGCTCGGTCAGGATTTGGATGCGCCTCAGAAAGCTCCGCCACGGGGGTTCAAGAGTCACCTCGGTTATGACCATCTCCCGCGCGGTGCGCGCTACATCAATGTGATTCGGGATCCGCTCGATGCGGCGTACTCCGCTTACAAGTTCATGGAAGGTTGGTACCTGGAGCCCGGCAAGGTCAGCGCGGAAGAATTTGTCCTCTCGCGGGTTGAAAATGCCGCCGCCTATCACAAACACTTCGTGAGTTTCTGGCCGCATCGCAATGATGAGGATGTGCTCTACCTGGTGTACGAGCATATGCGCATGGCTCCCGAACAAGCTATCGAACGAATCGCTGGCTTTGTCGATATCGAGTTGGATCCGCAATTGCGCAGCATCGTGCTCGAGCATGCCTCTCTGCCTTTCATGCAGACCCACAAAGATCGCTTTGACGATGCCATGTTGCGCGCTGAATCGGAGCGCGTTCTGCCGGAAGGTAGTGACAGTGCCAAAGTGCGGGCCGGGAAGGTGGGAGAGTTTGTCTGGCCTGCGCACGTGCTCGAACATTTTGCGCACCTTTGGGATGAACACGTGAAGCCGGTCACCGGGTTTGATGACTACGCGAGCCTGATCGCGGCGCTGGAAGGGCACTGACTGTGGTTAATAAATAGATTTTTTCGATTAAAAAGATAAATACAATCGAATTTATGTATTGATCTTGCGGCCGTAAAGTCTTGCTTCTATATCGCGGAGACCACTACGGAGAAGATCATGAGCGAACAAGCCAAATGCCCGTTCGGATACGACGCTGCTGTCGTGCCCATGAATCAAAGCGTTGGATCGGGGCGTGGTAACCGGGACTGGTGGCCCGGGCAGCTGGACCTGCGTCTGCTGCACCAGCATGGGGTCGAGACGAGCCCGTACGAAGCAGATTTCGACTACGCACAGGGGTTTCAAAGCCTCGATCTGAACGCGGTCAAGGCCGATATCATCGAGCTGATGACCCAGTCCCAGGATTGGTGGCCGGCAGACTATGGCCACTACGGTCCTTTGTTTATCCGCATGGCGTGGCACAGCGCCGGGACCTATCGCAGTGGTGATGGTCGCGGGGGTGCCGCCAGCGGTGCTCAGCGTTTCGCCCCGCTCAACAGTTGGCCGGACAACGGCAACCTGGACAAGGCGCGCCTGTTGCTCTGGCCGGTCAAACAGAAATACGGCCAGGCATTGTCTTGGGCGGATCTGATGATCCTGGCGGGAAACTGCGCGCTCGAGTCGATGGGCTTTCGAACCCTCGGCTTTGCCGGAGGGCGCGCTGACGTCTGGGCCCCCGAAGAAGACATCTATTGGGGCGCTGAGTCGCAGTGGCTGGGCGCGGAGCGTCACGGGGATGCGCGCGAGTTACAAGCGCCGCTGGCGGCGGTGCAGATGGGCTTGATCTATGTCAATCCGGAGGGGCCCGACGGTGTCCCCGATCCCGTCGCCTCGGCCCACGACATTCGCGAGACGTTTGGGCGTATGTCGATGAACGACGAGGAGACGGTCGCCCTGATCGCGGGTGGGCACACGTTTGGCAAAGCCCATGGAGCCGGCGATGCCGCGCTGGTGGGCCCGGAGCCCGAAGCGGCGCCCATCGAAGCACAGAGCATGGGCTGGTTGTCACGCCATGGCAGCGGTAAGGCCGGTGACACGATCACCAGTGGGATTGAGGGTGCGTGGACGGCAACACCCACCCGATGGGACAACAGCTATTTCGATACCTTGTTCGGGTACGAATGGGAATTGACTCACAGCCCTGCCGGAGCGGTGCAATGGCGACCGGTGAATGGCGCTGCGGCTGATACCGTACCCGACGCGCATGGTGATGTGCGCCATGCGCCGATGATGACCACCGCCGATCTGGCGTTGCGATCTGACCCGGCCTACGAACAGATCGCGCGCAGATTCCACCGCCATCCGGAAGAGTTTGCCACAGCCTTTGCGCATGCCTGGTTCAAGTTAACCCACCGTGATATGGGTCCGAAGGCCAGGTACCTCGGTCCCGACATACCGGCGGACACATTCGTCTGGCAGGACCCGATACCCACTTCGCAAACGCGACTAGAACAAAGCGACACCGAAGTTCTCAAGGGCCTGCTCGAAGCTTCCGATTTGACCGTCGGCGAGCTCGTCAGCACGGCGTGGGCGTCGGCGTCTACTTATCGTGGATCGGACATGCGGGGTGGGGCCAATGGAGTGCGTCTACGACTGGCACCGCAGAAAGACTGGGCGGTCAATGAGCCGGACAAGCTGGCTCGGGTGTTGGCGCGACTCGAAGCGATACAGGTGGAGTTCAATCGCGCCGGCGACTCGCACATCAGCATGGCGGATCTGGTCGTTTTTGCGGGTGGAGTGGCCATCGAACGCGCGGCCGAACAGGGTGGGCACGCTCTCGAGGTGGTTTTCACGCCGGGTCGCGGTGATGCGCTCGCGGAGCAAACTGACGTCGCGTCGGTAGACTTGTTGCAATGTGTCGCAGATGGATTTAGAAACTACGCGGCCGCTGATATCGATGTGAGGGCAGAAGAACTCTTGCTCGACAAGGCCCAGTTGTTGACCCTCAGCGCTCCCGAAATGACGGCGTTGCTGGGCGGGCTGCGGGTGCTGGGTGTTGTACACGACGATTCGTCGCTCGGGGTGCTCACGCAGCGCGTGGGCGTTTTGAGTAACGATTTCTTTGTCAACTTGCTCGAGATCAACAACGTTTGGGAACCGGTGGATGGTGCGGAACAGGTGTTCATCGCGCGCGATCGCAAGCGGGGCAACGAGATCTGGCAGGCTTCCCGCGTAGACTTGGTGTTTGGTTCGCATTCACAGTTGCGTGCGCTCGCCGAGGTGTACGCCAGCGATGCCAAGCGCTTTGTACAGGACTTCGGCAAAGCCTGGACCAAGGTCATGAACTTGGATCGTTTCGATCTGCGTTGAGTCGTCCGCACCCTTGCGCCTTCGACTGCGCCTGGGCCGCTGATCTGCATCATGCGGCCCTGGGTCCTCCACCTGCCTGGCAAGGGGCGTAGTTTCACCCTGCGCGGACGGGTATAGTGCCAGTTCATGAAATGGCTTGTGCACAGACCATATGCGCCCGTTGGTAGCCGCTTATCAGGGTGATGAACCCTACGCCTTTGTCTGTTATGCCCATGCAGACTCCGCAGACGTATATCCCGAAATTTCCTGGATCGCCACCGGGTTGTGCCATGTCTGGTACGACGAAGGCATCACCGGCGGGACGGTGTGGCGTGACGAGATCGCGAAGTCCATCCTCGGCGCAAGCGTACTCCTGTTCTACATGTCGCCGCGCTCGCAGGCGAGTGAGGAGTGCCTAAAGGAAGTCGGGTTTGCGCTCGACAATAACGTGCCGGTGCTCACGATTATGCTCGAGGCCCAGGAGGTGGCCCCGGGACTCAAGCTGTCGTTGCACAATCGCCAGTCCATCGAGCGTTACCGCTATGACGAGGGACCCTACCGAGCCAAGCTCGATGAGAGTCTGCGGCAGATATTGCAAGGCACGCTGCCTTCGGTGACCGCCGCTCAACCCGTTGTCGATACGATCGGGCGCTACGAGTTGCAGGAGCCGCGCTGGCACGAAACGGCGGTGACCACCTATGCGGCTTGGGATCGCCTAAAGCGTCGCGCCGTCACCATCCGTCGCACGGAGTCGGAAAATCCACGTCAGGTCGACCTTGCCCAGGAATTCAAGCGGCTCAAACAGCTGAGTCATCCCAATCTGGTGACGCCCTTGGAATTTGCCATCGAAGAGGACGGAGTCGAGACCCTCGTTCTGGATTTGCCCGGCGACGCGCGCACCTTCAGCGATACTGCGCGCGCGCAGTCCGACGCCATACTCCTGGAATTTCTCTGCCAGGGCCTGCGCGCCCTGCACCACCTGCATCTGCGCGGGCAGAAACACGGAGCGCTTTCTCCGGAACATCTTGTGGTGGTTGATGACCGGTTGAAACTCATTGCTCTGGCCTCTGCCGATACTGCGGAGCGTTACCAGGCGCCGGAAGTTCGGGCGGGCGAGGGTCCGGACGCCCGTTCCGATCTTTATAGTTTTGGCCTGCTTGCTTACGACGCATTGTCAGAAGAAGACGAACCACTAACCACGCCGCCATCCGGCAGCCTGCCGCGACCGGGGGACGGCGTGCCGGAGCGACTTCGTGATGTATTTTCTGGTTTGTTAAACGAGAGTCCCCGCCATCGCTATCAGAGCGCGCACGAAGCGCTCGTCGCGCTACAGGCGGTCGAAGAGCATCTCATTGCCGAGACCCCTTCAACGCGTGAATCGGCACTGCAGGCCGCGGAATTTGTCGGGCGTACGGACGAAATGGACCGCCTGCAACGCGCTTTGGAAGCGACCCAGCGTAGCCGCGGGCAGACCATACTGATCGGTGGTGAGAGCGGTATCGGCAAGACCCGTCTACTGGCAGAGATCGAGACCGTCGCCATGCTGCGCGGTGTGACCGTGGTGCGTGGATCTGCCGTGGAGGGTGACACGGGACGTTACAAAATCTGGGACGATATCGTCCAGCATCTGGCGATGTTGACCGCCAGCGACATGAGCGGGTTTAACGCGGACGATGCACGCCTGGACGAAAGTTCATTTCTCGCGTTGGAAGCTTTGTTGCATGCACAGCAAAACCCGGTTCTCGTGGTGATGGAAGACCTGCATTGGGCGGGTACCGAGAGCCTCAAGTTGTTGAATTGGCTGGTACGCCCGGTGTTGTCCCTACCGATCCTGATCCTCGCAACCTACCGGCCGGATGAAGGCTTCAGCCCTGCCGACGTGGGCGAAGAAGTACAGGTTCTGCAACTGGGACGTCTGCCCAACGAACAGATTGCCCACCTGGCAGGCGCGATTCTGGGATATCGCCCAGAGCCGGCGCTGCAGGACTTTCTGGTGCAACAATCGGAAGGCAACTCGTTGTTTGTGGTCGAGACCTTGCGGGTGCTGGCCGAAGAAGCGGGTGGGCTTGCCGGCGTTGGCAAAGTCGACCTTCCGGAGCGCATCCTGTCCGGTGGTATGCGGCGCATCATCAGGCGCCGCGTGTCTCGCCTGAACGACAAAGAACGTGAGGCGTTGCGTATCGCGGCGATCGCCGGGCGCAGTGTGGATCTGGCACTGCTCGCAGAACTCATGCCGGATCTCGACTCTGAAGCGTGGGCGCAGCGTTGTGTGGAGGAGGCGGTCTTAGAATATCGCGAGCAAGCTTATGCGTTCTCCTACGACAAGATACGTACCTACGTCATCGTTGAAGTCGACGAGAGCGAGCAGCGCCGGCTGCACCGCCTCCTGGTGGACATCCTTGTCGCACGGGACGAAGACCTACGCGACTACGCCAGCGTGCTCGCGTTCCATGCGGCGCAGGCTGGTGAACGCGATCTGGAGGCCCGCTTCTCTCTGGCCGCCGCGCGGCAGAACCTCGAAGGTGGAGCTTTCAATGAGGCGGTAAGATTTTTCAAGCGTGCGGGCGAGCTGCGTGATCTCGGCACGCCTCTGGTGGATGCCGAGCTACCAGCCGACGCGGTGGTGGAGGCCGGGCTCTCCGAATGTTACTACCGGATGGGTAATCTTGCTGAATGTACGTTGTTCTCCGGCAACACCATCTCCGCTATGAGCGCACAGGTACCGAACGGCAGCGCGGGTATGGCTTGGCGCTCGCTCTCCGCCATGCTGTTTAACGGCAAACAGAACGATGTATACGATCCCGAAAAACAGGAAGTCTCACGCGCTTACCTGCGGTTGACGGATATCTACTTTTACTCGCTCAACCAACTCGGAGCGGTCTGGTCTACGCTACACGCGGTGAAGCTCGCGCGGCTGGGCGCATGCATCCCGGAGCAGGCCCAGGCCTACGCATTGATGGGAGCGCTCACTGCGGCAGCTAACTTCAAGGGCTTGGGACGGCGCTATGCGCGCAAGTCGCTACTGGTCTCCAGGGAGACCGGGGATGTTCGCAATCGTGCGTGGGTCGCAACGCGCCTTGCCGTGCAGTCGCTCTCCGATTGCGACTGGCCAAAAGCGAGCACCCGCGCGAGCATGGCCCGCAAGCTTGCTGAACGCTCGGGAGACCTGCGCCTGCTGGAGGAGTCCGGTAGCCTCTTGGCGATGGTGGACATGTTCACAGGTGGCTTTGCACGCGCCGCGCCACAGTTTTCGGCCTTGCGCGATCTCGCGGAACGTATCGACGATCGACAGATCACGTGCTGGGGTGCCCAGGGAGAAGCGATCTCGCTCGTTCGTCTGGGACGCTCGGATGAAGCGCGCGAAATACTGCTGCCCACGGCCGATCTGGTCCATGATCCCTACATGCGGATAGAGTCGATCAATACCCACAGTATTCTCGCCGTGTGCGAATTACGCTCGGGTGAGGTCGGGCGTGCCGCCAGTTACGTGGAGATTGCTCTGCGCCTGCTCGACGATACGCCGCCGATGGCGTATTGGACACAGTCCGGTTTGGGGTTTTTGTTGGAGGTGGTGTTCGCGCTGAGCGAGATGCGCGACACGGCCGACTATACAAAGCTGCGCAAACGTGCGTTGGTTGCGCTCGATACGTTTGCCAGCAGCCAGCGCATCGGCCGCCCGCTTCAGAGCCTCTACGGCGGGCTGGAGCTGCAGCGCGACGGCAAACAACGCAAGGCCATGGCGACATTTGCGGAAGGTATTGAGCGTGCGTTGGCGTGTGGTATGCCCTACGAAAGTGCGTTACTCGAAGCGGCGATGATGCGCGGCGGCGCTGGCGATGCATCGGCCGCCAGGGTACGCGCGGAGTTTGAGCGCATGGGGTGTCGCTACGAGTTGGCCCAACTCCCGGGCACGAGCGCCTGATTGTATAGCGTACAAAATGCTAACAATTGAGCGGGTGCGCGTGGTCCCCCAATTGTGGGATGCTGAAGAATGATAGAGCGGCGGTTGCGCCGTGCGACAAGCCAAGGGTAACAACCCTGCGTGCGACGCCAGGGACATGATGGTCTCAAAACAAGCGTAAAATAGGCGCGAGCCGGCCTGCATGGGTAAGCGCAGACAAGGCTAGCATACGACAAGATAACAAACAGTCCGGCGGACGCGAAACGCAGCTAATCATCATCGGGGGAGCTATGACAGATCAGATCAAGGTGGAGGTTCATGTCGACCTCGAAGCATTACAGGACTCCCGCTTCACCGCGAGCAGCAAAGTTCAGCAATTGGGTGATATTCTCAGCCCGGAAGATGTTGATGCCCTGATAGCGAACTTTGATCAGAAAGAGGCCGACCAGGTACTGATGGCTGGCTTTGGCAGCCAGTATGCCGCGAGTGGGCCCTACGTCGAGGGTATCGCCAAGGTGGTCACCCGCCAGGATGATCCGGAATTGCCGCTCACGCGAGCAGAACAGGAACTCATCATCATCACGCTGCTGACCAGCCAGCGTTTGCCTATGGAGTTGTCATTGCACATCTATCTCGGGATTGCGCATGGCTATAGCGCCGAGATGATCGGTGAGGTCATGATGTTCACGGGCATCTACGGCGGCATCAGCTCCTTCGCCGAAGGGTTGTTTACGGCAGAAAAAACACTGCTCGCCCTGAAGGCGATGGTGGACGAGAACAAACCCCTCGACCCCGCTACGGTGCTCACGGGTTTGATCGGACTGTTCAACGGTTGATTGCGGCGGTGACGGCGCGTAGTACTTGCCAAACGAACGGCTTCGCGTGCTGATGTTCACCATACGCTACGGATGTTAGGCTAGAGTGGTTGGGATCATGAACAAATAGGTCAACGCATGTTGGGCTTTTCCCTAGAAGATTTGGAGTTCCTGCGCTGTCCGACCTGTGGGGGAGAGCTTGTCTGGCAGGGTGCCGAGGATGACCCTATGCGTAACGGTGTGCTTACGTGTCCGCAGGGTGATCTGTGGCGTGTGAAGAAGCATATACCGAACCTGGCGGATCGCACCCGAATGACCCATAAGGAGCGCGGCCTGGATGTTATCTATGGTCTGCTCGCGCCGTTCCACGACTGGTCGGTGGACTATTTCCTGCCCATCGTGCAATACCCCGATACGGATTCGTCCCGAGAGAACTACATCAAAGCCATGGCGCTGAATGCGCAGGACCTAACCTCTGCCGAGGGTCCGATCCGGATTCTGGAGGTTGGTGCGGGGACGGGGGCGAATCTGTCGATCATTCGCAACAAGACGCTCGACATCGAAGGGCTGCAACTCTGGGCAGTAGATCTCAACGAAGACATGATCGCGGGGTGTGCCAGAGCGTTTCAAGGCGATGCGGAGAGGTTGCGACTCGCGCACGCGGATGCTCACCAGTTGCCTTTTGCAGATGACACTTTTGATCGGGTTCTGCATGTCGGGGGGATCAATATCTACCGGGACGCGCAGCAGGGACTTGCCGAGATGGCTCGCGTGGCCAAGCCTGGAACCCCGATAGTTGTCGTCGACGAAGGTTTAGATGAGACGCGCGACAACACGCTGGCTCACAAGCTGGCGTTCAAGTGGCTGACCAGCCTGGATGAGTTCAGTCATGCACCCGAGGAACTATTGCCGGATGGGTGTGAGTTGATCGACGTCTACAACGCCAGTCGCTTCTATTACTGCCTGGTCTATCGAAAACACTAGGCGATCAGACGATCAGGCGAGCCAGTCCGGGTTGTAAACGACATCCAGCAAGCGTTGGGTGAGACCGCCGGTGAAGTCGATCGTGGCGCCGTTGAACCAATGTGTATCTTCGCGGGTCAGGAGCGCAACAAAGCGCGCCACTTCCTCAGCGGTACACGTGCGTCCTGCGGCCAACAGATTCTGATGCGCGTCCTCGAATTCCTTGCAGGCCTCAGGCCCTAGCATGCGCGCGAGTGCGGGTGTGATGACAGAGCCGAAACGCAGCAGATTGACCCGGTGATCGTACTTCCCGAGTTCCGCTGATAGATAGCGCACGTACTGCTCCAGGGCCGCTTTGGATGCGGCGATAAGGCCGCAGTTATGGAGCATCTGATGCTCGAGGGCGTTGGTCAGTCCCAGGATGCGTGCCTGTGGTGCCAGCAGATCGGCCTCGAATATGGCGCGGCTCCAATAGGCGAAGGAATGGGCCAGGTAGTTAAACGTCTTCTCGAACTGCCAGACCGATAACTGGTCTGTGTCCGGGACATTGTCATACTTGAGGAAGTGCCCAAGCGACGCTCCGGACAGCGAGTGCACGAACAGCTTGATGCTCTGCCCGGGCACCTGTTCTTTGAGTTTTGCGATGCAGGCGTCCAGTTCCCCCGGATCGCCCGCGTTGTGTTCGCATAACACCAGACGACCGCCGGCCTGCTCGATATTGGCCTGCAGCTCGGCGGCATCCTCCGGGTGATTACCTCGGTGGAAGCCGATCACGTTTAAGCCTGGGTCCTGGGCGATGACTTCCGCCACGGCAGCGCCGGTCCCCACGGATACACCGAGGATGAGAGCCCATTGTTCGCTCAAGGGTAGAGTTCCTGCTTTTTCTTTTGTGCGTAGTCCAGAAGCTCCTGGACCGCGGTGGTGACCGCTTCGTGCAGCCGCGTGACGTCGTCCGGCCTGTCAGGGTCGCACGCTTGTGTGGGTATTGGCTCGCCGACCACCTGATAGAACCGTGCCGGAAATGGCGGTGAGAATGGATAGAGTCCCAGAGGTCCGAGTCCGGTCCAGGTCGCCCAGGACCATTTGGAGGACAGCCCCAGACGGTGCGCCATCTCCTCGCCGTCGATGAGCCCAACGTAGGACTCGTCCGCACCGGCCGCGGCGACCGGCACGATGGGTAGCCCGTATTTGATTGCCAGGCGGGCATAGCCTTTCGAGGGCCAGTGCACCCGATAGTCATCGTGGTGCGTGCGCATGCCTTCCACCGCGCCTCCCGGGGTGACGACGATATGTTCACGGCGTTCCACAGCTTCGGCGATCTCATCAACGTCGTCGGTGAGAAAACCAAGGGCCTCGATGACCTGTGACAAGCCGGGCGCGGCGCGCAGGGTGCGGTGCACGAAACAGTGGGGTAGATAACCCAGCCTGCTCTCCAACGTGGCAGCGAGGATACACATGTCCGCTGCGAGAGAGCGGCCATGGTAGCCGCAGATCAACGCAGGCTGTTCGTCGAGATGCTCGATGCCTTCGACCTCATAGCGATGATATTTCCCAGCCAGCAGCCAGGCGGTGATCCAGCCCCTGCGTATTGCGCTGTCTAACATGTGCTATCGGACCTCATCGGTTGGTTTTCGGCGTGGTCGGTGCATCAAGGTACCTCGTAGATCATGGCACCGTAGGACACGCCAGCGCCCACACCTGCCAACAGTATCTTCTGGCCGCTGCGGACCTCGCGTCGCCGGTACAGCTGATCTAGGCTGTAGGGCATGGCAGCGGCACCCGTGCTGCCGATGTCTACCGCTACAGGGATGACCTTGGCGGGAGGTATTTTGAATTCGTTGATAATCTTGTCAAACAGAATCCCGTTGGGTTGGTGCGGCAGTACCCAGTCCATGGCGTCAAGGCTCAGGCCGGCATCCTCGAGCACCACATCGATGCACTTGGCAAGCGCCTCCAACGCTTGGGATTCGATCAGGCTATTTGCATCGGTGAACTGGATTTTCTCGGTGGTGCCGGTGATGACGGCGTTGCGCATGCGCACGTTGCCGAAGGTGATACCGTCATTGCGCAGATAGCTCGCGAGAATGCCACCGCTGGTCGCGGGCTCGACGACCGCCGCGGCAACGGCATCACCAAACACCAGATACGGGCGCGGATCGGTCGGGCTGGTATTGCGCGAGGCGAATTCTGCGACCACGATGCCGACCGGGCCCGAACCTACCGCGATTCCGCAGGCGGCGATCTCCAACGCTGTGAGGAAACCGGTACACGCGTTGTTGATATCGAAGCAGTCGCTGGTGTCCGCGATGTCCAGAGCCTGGCAGATCAAATTCGCGGTGGCGGGAAAAACGAGATCGCCCCCTCCAGAACTCACGAATATCAGGCGTTCCAATTGTTCGCCGCGGAGACCGGAGGTTGCCAGTGCCTGGCGTAGCGCCTCGGTGCCCACGGAGGCGCAGGTATCGTCAGGGCCGGCATAGTAGCGCCGATTGATGCCGGTCTTGCGTTTGATCGTTTCCACCCGCTGCGCAAACTTCTCGGCGTCTTCCACACCATAAGCGGCGGCAACCACCGCTTCGGTGGGCACGTGACGACCAGGTCCAATGGAGGCGGTACCCGAGATACACAGAGGGATGGGCTGTCCGAACTTCATGCGAGCGCTTCCCACTTTTCTTTGAACATCGCTACCGCTTCGTCAATGCGATCGTCTTCGCTTCGGGCTTTGGCGAGAATCTCAAACGACTTGCCCCAATGCAGGCTTTCGAGCGTGGCGATGTTCTCCGGGTCGAAGGCGAAGTACACATCGCTACCCTGCCCGTAGGCAGTGCTGGCGTTGGTGGTGAGAAAGAACAGCCAGGTCCAATAGTCCATCGCCCGGTCGAAAGGCGTCAACCTGTACAACTCGCGGCCTAACCAATGGCCGCCGAACGGGTTGGTACGATTAGGGCCGGGGACACAGTTGCAAGCGAAGGTGACGTCCGCTCCGTGGTGGATCGCGACCAGTGTGGGCACGATGGCAGATGCCATGCCGTCCGCGTAGCGCCTGCCGCCGATCACCGTTGGAGCGAAGCCGACCGGCAGCGAACCGCTGACCCGGGTCGCCTGGCCGAGCGTCGCGCGGGTGACGATCTCGCCTTGTGGCGGGATGCCCTTGCGCAGATGGGTAGTGACGGCGAAGAATCGCATGGAGGTTTCCCCGACCCGCTGATACCCCAGAGCTTTGTCCACGATGGCTTCCATGGGCTTGGTCGACAGCATCAACTGCGGCAGGATGCAGGCGATCGAGGGCCCCATCTCGACGACCCGTTCGAGACCTTGTCGCCCTGCGCCGGCCATGAATGCTCCGATGACCGCGCCACCGCTCAAACCACCAAAAATGTCGACGTCCATGTTGGCTCCGTGCAAGGCGTCGAGGATCGCGATGGTTCGGTAGGATGATGCGCCACCGCCACTGGTGGTAAATCCGATCTGTCTGTTCGCTACGTTGCGCGCCCAGCGCTCTATCTGCAAGCGCTCTGGATGCTCGGGCAGACGGCGGTAGTCGTCTGGCTGGGCCGAGAGGATAGTCGCATCGCGATGCAGGCGATGATGTACATGATGTGCTTCCAAAGGTTCGGTTCGAAGCTCGATGACACGCTGATCGGGGGTGGGAGTGATGATCGTCGGGATGATCGAACAGAAGTGCGCTTCTACGTTGCCCTCGCGCTCGACCAGGAGGTCGTCCGGCAAGGCATCGTGCAGGGGATCCTGGGGAATCCTGAGGCCGGACAAGGTGACGTAAACAATGCGCGTGAACTTACCCGCGTGTTTCTCGAAGGCTAGATCTCCGGCCTCTGTGTAAATCAGGCGAATGCGGTTCTTGCCGCGGCTCCTGCCTGGCGTGATGTCCTGATCAAGACCTGCCTTGACGTCAAAACCCGTTGCGTCGTTCAGGCCTTCCGCCAGAAGTTCTGCCAGGCGTTCGATGCTGGTTTCCACCTCCGGTGCCTTCACAATTGCGATGTATTCGATAACTCGTTCGCGCAGCACGCTACGGCGGAAGGCCGGTGAGGCAGCCCGAGCAAGCGTGTCCTGGGTGGCGATCACTTCGCGGATGTACTCATGGGGATGTGTCTCTGCAACCTCGTCACGATTTGCCTCGGCGGCCGTGCGCACGCGGTCGGCCAGATCGACCAGGTAGCGTCGGCTGACACCGGGATACAAGAGCGGTAATCCCGGACTGTGATCGGCGAATTCGCGTAACATAGAACCTCCCTGAAACAGCGCGTGAGTCTAACATAGCGCTAGTTCGGCGCGCGCAGATCGTATCAAATATGCATCCCCGTGCGTGGACCGGTTGTGGGGTACGGATCAGGAGGAGCGAGGACGTCTCATGTCAAACAAGCCATACTGTCGAACATCGATCAACTATTCGGTTTCATTGGAGGACCGCGTCGCCGGAGAAATCGACGTATACGACGGGCGCGCGCACCTGGAGCTGTCGTGGCAGCACAATGGCTTTGAATTGTTGTCCCACCGGAGTGAAGTCAGCGACTGGGACGATCACCGCGCGGTACGGGAAGTTTACTACGGGGAAATGGAAACCCTCGCTCGTGAACTGAGCGGCGCCCGTGTAGCGATTATATCTTCACACATCAATCGCAATCCGGACGTCGCTGCCAAACATGCGGACTACGGCCCCATCCAGTTTGTACATTCAGACTTCGGCGACGACTATGGTGAGTTTCTGCGCGCCTACTATCAGGAAGACGATCCGCACGCTCAACTCACCCGCGAGCGCCATGGACTCACGAAGCAAGACTTCGTGGATGCGCAGCGAGTTATTCTGCTGCAATTCTGGCGTAACGTGGGTGAACCGGTTATGGATATGCCGCTGGTGCTTTGCGACAGCCGCAGCGTCTGCCGGGAGGATCTGTTGCAATTCAAGATGCCCGGTTATGGGGGCAATGGGCGGGCTTTCGATGCGTTTGTCGTCAAACCGCCGCGCCACGACGCGCATCGCTGGTATACGTTCACGCCTCTGTCGCAGGATGAGGTCATCGTCATCCGCACGTTTGATAGCGCTGCGGTGGCACAGGGTGAGCCTTACTGGACCCCGCACAGCGCCATCCACGACCCGATGGTGGTCGCGGCAGCTCCGCGGCGCAGTATCGAAGTTCGGGCAATGTGCCTGTTCTGACGGACGGGATTTGCGTATGGGGGAAGGCGGTACAGTGCAGAGCGACGGGGTGAATTGCAGAATGACAGAGTCTGCGTGCGCAATAAGAAGACCACAACAAGTCTTGGAGCAAGACAGTCTTAACGCGGGTTATGAAAACGACTACCCCGGTCTAAGAACCACACTGAAAGCAATACTGAGAAGAAAAAGGTACTGCCATGGCCATTTTTCTAGCCATTGCGCTCGGTTTGCACTTTCTTATGGAAATGCTCGCCGCGATCGGGTTGATCATGAAGGGGGTTAAGCTCGCCGGCGACGGTGAGCTTTGGTCCATGCACTATGGTTTTGCGGCATTGGCCCCGGCGAGTGTAAGCCTTTGGTTGGGGCCGTATCGTCGACAGGCCGGCGCCTTGACCGTTGCGTTGGGTCTCTTGTGCAGCTTTCATACCGGGCTTGCCATCTCCATCGCGATCGCGGGAGATATGGTTGGTGGTATGGTCGGGCACGCGGTGCTCGCCGTGTTGTCCATCGCGCTGTTCGTCCTGCGCGGGCGTCTGGTTGAAACAGACGCATAAGCGACGACTTTTCCTTTCGGATCGCTTAACCGAGATCGAAGCGGGGGCCGCGGGGATGGGGGTGTTTGTGCGCTGCCGGGAGCTTGCACAGGCGCTCCATGACGGTGGTGCTGCCGTCGGCATACTCCCAGATGAGATGTTCGCCATCGAGATAGCGGCGCACGACCACCGGGCCCCAGCCGAACACGTGAAATTCGAGCACGCCATTGTTCCAGACCATGTTGGCCGATGTACGAGGGCAGTATTCTCGGTCGCCGAGGGTGAACAGCACGCCGCCCTCGGTGTCGTCAGTATTGATGCCGGCGGTGCTGTTGGGGCCGGCGTCATGAATCAATCCCGCCGCGGTCACGACAGTGCGTGCGCCACATTGTTCTACACGCTCGATGTGCCCGATCTTGCCTTCGATTCCGCGCCACAATCCGCGGATGTCGTCGACCCCCTGGGCGAGCGGTTCGGTGCATGCCGCGAGGACCGGCAAGGGGAAGTGTGCATAGGCGCATCCTGGGGTATTACCCTTGGGAATCTCGACGGCGCGCTTACCCGAACCATCCAGCACGGGTAGAGCGCAATAGTCGATCGTGCTTCCGTCGCCTGCCAGCGTCGCAGACTCGATGGTCAAAGCTGGACGTGCGGACAGAAACAGCAGCCAAAACGCCCAGGCACAGAACAGGGTCAGGCTCGCCACACCGATGCCGGCCACTTTTAGAACTCGACGCGTCACTCAGCCGCCTCCTGTTGATGATGGAGATTCACAAAACTGTGTTTTCCGACGCGCTCCGAGTTTGGCCTCGCCGGCACAGTGAGTCTCGGTGTGGCGACCGCTGTTGCGGGTCGGTTCCAATTCAGCTGGCAATCTGCAACTTGGTACACTTCAGTGCGGGTGAAGTCTGACCGGTACGGTTTTGATACCGCGGATAAAATTATTGGGCAGGCGTTCCACTTCGCCAACAACTTCGACATGGCGAAACCGCTGCATGATCTCTTCCCACAGGATGCGCAGTTGCATCTCGGCCAGGCGATTGCCCATGCAGCGGTGCACTCCGAAGCCGAACGCCACGTGCGAGCGCGCGTTGGGGCGGTCGATGATCAAGCGCTCTGCGTCTTCAAATACGTCCTCGTCGCGGTTGCCGGACAGATACCACATGATCACCTTGTCGCCTTCCTTGATCTGCGCATCACCGAGTTGGTAGTCCTGTAAAGCGGTGCGGCGCATGTGGATCACAGGTGTCTGCCAACGCACCATCTCCGCGACCATGTTGGGGATCAAGCCGGGATTGTCGCGCACCTTCTGATATTCGTCTGGGTACTTGTTAAGGCCGATCACACCGCCGCTGATGCTGTTACGCGTGGTGTCGTTGCCGCCGACGATCAACAGTAGGATAGTCCCCAGAAACAACTCAGGGTCTTCGTTCATCTTGGCGGTTTCGGGATTGTTGATCAGCATCGAGATGAGGTCGAACTGGGGTGGCTGCTGGGCGCGTTCGGCCCAGAGCTGATAGAAGGTAGCCGCCGCTCCCATGAGTTCCTGATAGCGATGCTTCATATCGATACTGTCGTCGCCGGTCACCTCTGGTATGGCGGTCGTCAGATCAGACCAATAGATCAGCTTGCCGCGATCTTCGTATGGAAAGCCGAACAAAGTCGCCAGCATGCGCGCGGTCAGCTCGATGGATACTTCCTGCACCCAGTTGAACGTCTCGCCAATCGGGAGATTGTCTAGAATGTCGGCAGCGCGGGAGCGAATCAGTGGTTCCAGCTCTGCCAGATTCTTAGGCGCTACGCTCGGGGCAACGGCCTGGCGCTGAGGCGTATGGCGCGGCTCGTCCAGCGTGATGAAGCTCTGGCCCTGGATCTGGCCCTCGGGGGCCACGGCCGGGTCGACGATGGCGATGCCCCCCCGCTCAGATGAGAACACCTCGTGATTGGTATCCACCTCTTTGATCAGCGCGTGGCTGGTCACCGACCAGAAGGGTCCGTTGGCGCTGTCCTTTATAGAGTGCACCGGCGCTTCCCGACGCAGGCGCGCGAACCACGGCGCCCAGGTATCGCTGGCAAACAAGTCTGGTCGGCTGACATCGATTTCCTCGAGCGGGGTGCTCGCGACGGTGTTGATCGTATTTTGCATCGGCTCCCGTCCTGCCTTTGGTACTCAGATTGTTGTACGAATTGTTGGAGATGACGTCAAGCTGGCCCGGCAACACGGCCCTGCATTGCGATGGACAAGGCTTGGCATCGTGCTGCCTGCGTCAGTCGACCCCAGCTAAGCGCCGCACCGCGCGATAGTTCACCTTGCCGTTGTCGTGACGTATGCGCTGATCAACCAATACGTAGGTCTTCGGGTGTTTGTAACGGGCGATGAGCGGTGCCAGATGGGCCTTCATTGTCGCTTGATCGATCTCTCGGTTGTCCCGTGCGAGAATCACGGCGGTGACTGCCTGCCCCCAGCGCGCATCCGCTACCCCGATCACGGCGACATCGTCAATCTCTGGATGCAACTTGAGCGCTTCCTCTACCTCCTCGGGATAGACTTTCTCGCCGCCCGAGTTGATGCAGTTGTTGCCGCGCCCGAGCAACGTCATGCTGCCGTCCGCTTCGATGGTGCACCAATCCCCGGCCATCGAATAGCGGGTGCCGCGGACGGTCGGGAAGGTCTGGGCCGTGCGTTCCGGATCTTTGTAGTACCCCAGGGGGATCGATCCGCTCGTCGCGATCATCCCGCTCTCACCCGAGCCGGGAATGACTTCGCGAAGGTCCTCGGTAAACACTTTGACATCGGGGCCGAGCTTAAAGCGGGCGGTCGCGCTGCGCTCGCCGGGTGTGGTGGTGCTCGACCCCAGGCGCGAACCTTCGGAGGAACCGAGGGAGTCGCTTAAGGTGGCGTTGGTGAAGTGGTCCAACAGGGCATGCTTACGTTCCGCACTCCACATGGCGCCGGCTGAAGAAATCAACTCGACGCTGCTCAGATCGTAAGCCCGTGCTTCTGCCAGATATTCGAGAATCGGCACCGAGAAGGCATCTCCCACGATGGCCAAGCGGTTGACGCGGTGGCGCTCGATCTGCTTCAGGCAGACGGCGGGGTCGAAGGAGCGGCTGGGTAACAAGACGACACAACTTCCCGACATAAGAGCCGAAACAGTGGTCGTAAAACCGGTCGAGTGCATAAGAGGGCAGGCGGGCAATACGATACCACCCGCCTGATGGGCGGTTGCCTGCGCGTGGCTTTCGGCATCTTCGTGCTCTGACATACCGATCACCTTGATCCGGTGCTTGTGCTCCCACATCACCGCCTTCGGGTAACCCGTGGTGCCGCCGGTGTACATGAAATATAGATCCTCTCCCGAGCGCTCGATGTTCAAACGCGTCCCAACTCCGATCTCGCATGCCTGGGCATAACTCTCCGCCCAGTCGGAGGGCGGGGCGTCGCCGACCTCGAGGAACGCCCTGACCTTGGGCAACCGCTGGCGCAGGCGTTCGATCTGCGGGGCAAATTCAGCGTCATAGACCACCGCTTCGGCGTCCGCGTTGTCGAGCACGTAGTGGAGCTCCTCCTCAACATACAGGTAGTTGATGTTGGCGTGGGTGAGTCGCGCTTTGGCGCAGGCGGCGAACAACTCAACGTACGCGGGACTATTGCGCAGATAGAACGCAACTTTGGCGCCGGTCTGCAGGCCGCGATCCAGGAGCGTGCGCGCCAGTCGGTTGCTGCGCGCATCGAACGTACGCCAATCGTAGCTTTGTTCGCCGAAGATGATCGCGGGCCGGTCCGGGATGACTTCTGCCAGTGCATCGAACAGGTCGCCGAAGTTGAGATCAGGTACGTTCATAGGCTGGGTCGGGCTCGTGCTTCATGAGCGTTCTCGTTGCAAGTCACCGCAGTCTAACATCCGTGCATTGTATCGAGGCAGCCCCAATGGATAGTCGGGGGCCGTCGCAGATGGACATGTCGGGCCGGCGGTGTAGCTCTTCAGTGCACACAGATGCCGAGAAATCTCCACGATAGAAGGGGCGCTCACGGCTTGAACGCCCGTTGCTGGGCTGTGCTTTTAAAAATCTCCCGGGGCGACCTGAAAGCAGGGGATGTTCAACTCACGCCACATGTCCACGACACTCTTGCGGTCGTCGAACACTGCGATTACCGAAGCGGGAAAGTTGTACTCCATGGCCCACTCCCGTTTCAGAACATGATCCGCCCGGTGATCGGATGCCGATCGCATCAACAGATGGTGATAGGGAATGGCGTGCTTGCCGAGCCAACCTCGGGTTTCCAGTTGCGCGACATCGCTCCTGCCGCTGACGATCCAGATGTCGTAACCGGCGTCGAACAAAGCGCGCATCACCTTGGCGACCGCTTCGTTGGGTGGATCGAATAGGGCGGCTTTGTTGAAACTGTGCCAGTCCGGCCGTTCGCCTTCGAGGAGGGTGCGACGATGCTCAACCCGCGCAAGCGTGCCATCCAGGTCGAAAACGTACCCGTTCGGTGAGTTCATCTTTGCCCTTGTTTTCGCCTGCCGTTATTTATGTTCACCCTGTCCATTTTAATGGGTACTTGCCTGCGTACGTCGATTGGCGTTGCGTTCGAGAGTGCCGGATCGCCAGCATATTTGCGACACTCTGCGCCATATGTAAGCGCGCCTTAAACATGCGCCTTACATTCGGAGAAATCCGCCGCAACTCCGGCACATATGCGTACAGGAAAGCCGCACACCCGCATGCTCATCGGCTTATGGTAGGGGTGTTTCAATGCTTGAGAAACTCTCCTATGAATGTCAGCCGGGCGATCAGTCTTGTCTTAGCCGTTGTCCTCAGCGTCGGTGCCCAGGCGGGTATCCTTACCATAGAGATGACCGGTCATGGTAGCTACTCCGACTACGCCAACCGCCAGTACCACCGCAGCGCCGATATCGTCGCGACCTACAAGCTGGACCTCGATGCCAACGCGCGAGATATCCATGGCCACCCTCTTGTCGCCCAGTACCGAGCGCCGGGGGATTGGATCAACGCCTCGGTGAAGGTGCGGGATCGCCTTACGGGGCAAACCAAACACATCGCGGAAAACGACGTCATGCGCGGCACAAGTTATGATTCGGATTACGCGTATCTGCGTGATGTGCCCGGCAATGACTTCTACCAGATGTCCAGCTACAGCGCTGGGAGTGGCAACTACTTTCGGCTCTACTCCTACGTATACGATCGGATCGATAACATCATCAACTCGGTCGCGTTGGGCCAGAGCGCAAGCTGGATAGACGATAACCACACCGACCGAGGTTACGGATACGGCTACTGGCGCTCTTATGATCGTGTCAATGGGCGCTACACCCACCACGGCGCCATGAGTTTTAACGTCACCTCCCTGCGTGCCAGCATGGCGTCGACCGTACCTGAGCCGGGTGTTATTGCGCTGTTCGGACTGGCGGGGTTGATGCTCTGGGGACGTCGCAGAGGGCAGAAGGCGGCCTAGACCAGATTGCGAAACCAACAACCATCAAGGCCGGGTTTGCCCGGCCTTTTTTGTGCATCACATTGGCCGGGATCGGTCGCTCACGTGGCGCGCGAGCAGGTCTCCCGCTCGTGCCTTGCTGCAAAGGTACCCGACCTGTGCGGCGAGACGCGCCTTG
>JBCCHL010000048.1:0-25887 GCA_039028775.1 Pseudomonadota bacterium
CCCGCTCGATCTCCAAGGCGCTGTAGAGCGGCAGGTCTGGGATGTACCCTTGCCGATTGTAGTGCTCGACCTGTTCCGCCGTGAGCTTTGCCGGCGCTCGATCGACGCGTTTGAATTCCATTCGCCTTTATTTCCCCACTTGCTACGCGCCTGGCCGGCTACTCACCGGCTACGCTCCCCACCTGCCACGCCTCCATTTTTGGCCCGTTTGGCAATGTTCTGCAAGGCATTTATGACCGATCTGGCGGCGTCGTGAGCGGCGAGGTCGCGCGTGTTCAAACGTCATTCCTGCTATTCTTAAGGCCGTCGCGAGGGGGGATTTGAGCAGGGTGACGAAGATATTGCTATCTGCGGACGACCGCACCGGGGCGCTGGAGATCGGCGGCCTGGTGGCGGATGGCGGCACCTCCGTGCCGGTCGGACCGAACGCCCGCGATGCCACCTGTTGTGTGATCGATATCGCCACCCGACATCTCGCGCCCGCCCAGGCCCAGGCGTGCATGGTCGACTTATTGCGGATCAACGCCACGCATCGCGCGCACAAGATGGACGCGGGCCTGCGCGGCAACTGGACCCATGAGATCGCCGTGTTGCTCGAGGCCGGCTACCGGGTGGCCGTGGTGTGCAGCTTTCCGGATGCCGGCCGGCGTTGCAAAGACGGTGTGGTCTACATCCATGACTTGCCGGTGCTGGAATCGGTCTTCGGCCAGGACCCTTTGAACGCGCCGATCAGCAGCCGTCCCGCGGACGTGTTAGAGCACGATGGGGTGCGGGGTGACTGGGTGGTGTGGGATGCCAACGATAACGCCGAGATGCATCTGGCCATCCGCCGCGCCGCGGCAGAAAATCGCATCCTCATTGGCGCGTCCGGCGTGCTGGGGGCATTTGCTGAGCAATTCCTGCCCCAAGGGCGGCGGGCGCCGTTGCGGCTACCCGCCCCGAAGCTGGTGCTGTGCGGTAGCCTGAATCCCCTCAGCCGCGAGCAGATCGGCAAACTCGAAGTCGCGGCCCATAAGGTCGGGGAGACGTTTGCGCTGCAGGATGTCAATTTGTTAGCGACCCCCGTGCCCGAAGGGGAGATCGACGATGTTCAGGCACTCGCCATGGCCGACACTGCGGCTAGACAGGTAAGGGCTTTGTGGTCACAACTCGGCACGGTGCTCATCATCGGCGGAGATACCGTGGGTGCGGTGGTCGGCGATGAAGATCTGCACGTGTTGGGCACGGTCGCGCCGGGTATCCCGGTCGCGCGCTTTGACGGGTGTTACCTGATCACCAAGGGGGGTGGCATCGGTCAATCGGACACCTTACGCGCGCTGCTGCAGCGGGATCTGCTTTAGCCCCGCACAGATAGTATAAGAGAGGCGCCTTACCATGCGCGCCAGCTCCTAGAACAACAACAGAAACAACAACAGACGAGGTAACAGTGAACGGATTTGATGTGGTCGCCCATGCTCTGCGGGCGGAAGGGGTCGAATGGATGGCCTGTTTTCCTGCCAATCCGCTGATCGAAGCCGCCGCCAAGGTGGGTATCCGTCCCATCGTGTTCCGTCAGGAGCGCGGGGGTATCAACGCTGCTGATGCGCTCTCGCGCCAGACCGCGGGTAGGTCGATCGGTGTATTTGCGGCACAGGACGGCCCGGGGGTCGAGAACTCTTTTGGTGGCATCGCCCAGGCGTACGGCGAGGCCGTCCCGCTGCTGTTCCTGCCTCAGGGTTATGCCAAGACAAACTATGACATCGCGCCGAACTTCTCCGCCCGCCAGAATTATGCTCATGTCACCAAACTGGCCGTGTCCATCGATCGGGCGGACCAGGCCGCGCGGGAGATGCGCCGTGCGTTCCACGCTATGCGCCACGGTCGCCCGGGACCGGCATTGGTGGAGATGCCCAGAGATGTGATGCGCGACGAGGTGAGCGAGGCTGACGCGCGCTATCGCCCGGTCAAGACCATCAAAACGTCTCCGAGCCGAGGCGACGTGCAAGATGCCGTCGAAGCCCTCCTTGCCGCGAAGGATCCGGTCATCTGGGCGGGGCAGGGCGTGCTGTATGCGCAAGCGAGCACCGCGCTGCGGACGTTTGCGGAAATCGCGCAGATACCGGTGATCACCACTATGCAGGCCAAGAGTGTATTCCCGGACGATCACCCGCTCGCCCTCGGATCGGCGAATCGCACCGCGCCGAAAACGGTCTACGAGTGGCTGGGCCGCGCAGATGTTGTACTCGCGATTGGCTCCGGCCTGACCCGCACTTCCTTCGGCCAGGACATTCCCGCGGGCAAGACGTTGATCCATAGCACCGTGTCCGCTGAAGACATCAACAAGGATTACGAGGCTGACATCGGCATGATCGGCGATGCAGGGCTGACCCTGGATCTCTTGATCGATGAACTCCGTGCCCGGGTGGGGGAAGCGGGACGCCCCGCCGCTACCGACCTGCACGCGCAGATCGCCAAAACCAAGGCCGAGTGGCTGGCCGAGTGGGCGCCCCTGTTGAACTCGAATGACACCCCGATCAATCCGTATCGGGTGGTCGCGGAGATCGATCGACACCTCGATCACGCCAACTCTGTAGTCACCCACGATGCCGGCAGTCCCCGCGATCAGATCATGCCGTTCTATCGCGCGAGCGTACCCCATGGCTATATCGGTTGGGGCAAGACCACCCATCTCGGCTATGGCATCCCCCTGATGATCGGCGCCAAACTGGCCGACCCAGATAAGTTCTGCATGAACTTCATGGGCGACCTGGCCTTTGGCCACACGGGCACCGAGATCGAGACCGCCGTGCGTGCGCAGGTGCCCATCACCACCGTGGTGATCAACAATCGCACCATGGGCGGCTACGACGAGAAGATGCCGGTCGCGATGGAAAAGTTCGGCGCGGGTAATCAGGGTGGCGATTACGCGGGCATGGGCCGGGCCATGGGTGCGGTGGGGATCGATGTGAACGTGCCGCAGGAGATCGGTCCGGCGTTGCTCGAAGCGCAGCGCCGCAACCGGGAAGGTGAGGTGGTGGTGATCGAAATTGCCACGCGGCAATATACGCACTTCTCGCAGTATCCGGAGCTTCTCGCATGAAAGTCCTTATGACCGAACCCCTGCAGCCCGCCGGCCAGGCGCTGTTTCATGATCACCCCGACATAGAACTGGTCACACCCGAAGCTTTGACGGAAGAAGCGCTAATTGAGGCGGTGCGGGACGTGCAGGGCATCGCGGCGCGCTCCGCTAAGATCACACCCAATGTCATCGCGGCTGCTCCCGACCTGCGTGCGGTTTCTCGTCACGGGGTCGGCTATGACAACATAGCGGTGGACGCATTGAGTCATCGCAAGATCCCGCTGTTGCTCGCGATCCATGCAAATGCGGTATCGGTGGCCGAACACACCATGTACTTTCTGTTGTCCCTGGCCAAGCGCGGCCGGCTGTACGACAAGGCGGCGCGTGAGTCCAACTTTGCGTTCCGCAACGCGCCGGTGGCGATCGATATCGCAGAGAAGACGCTGACGATCATCGGCTTCGGCAGGATCGGGACGCGACTCGCGCCGCGTGCCCTCGCTTTTGACATGCGGGTCAACGTCTATGACCCCTATGTGGACGATGCGGTGATAAGCGCGGCAGGCGCGACGCCGGTAAGCGACTTCCGCACCGTGCTGGGCGAAACGGATTTTCTGACCGTGCACTGTCCGCTCAACGCCGAGACGCGCGGGATTGTGGGTGCTGCCGAGCTCGCCCAGATGCGTGCGAACAGCTTTGTGATCAACTGTGCGCGGGGCGGTATCGTCGATGAGACGGCGCTCATCGAGGCTCTGGACCAGCGGCAGATCGCCGGCGCTGGGGTGGATGTGTACAACGTCGAACCGCCGCCGTTGGATCATCCGTTGCTCCAGTTAGAGAACGTGTTTTTAAGCCCGCACAGCGCCGGGGTGTCGGTCGAGGCTGCGCAACGCATGTCACGTGAGACGGCCGACAATCTCATCGCGGCGTTGGAGGGTGACGTCAGGGTGGCGGCGCTAGCGAATCCGGAGATCGGCTGAGGACGGCCGCCAGCACGCCCGTCGAGCTTTAAAGGGGGAGAAATGAGTGAGGTAGCGTTTACCGACAGCGTGGTGGCGACCCCGGACCCACCGCCGCGCGGGGTTCCGAATCCCATCCATGATGCGGATGGCGCGGATGCCGCCGGCTATGCCGGTGCCTTGGTCGCCGGCGTGCGGACCTATGGCTGGGCCTGCGAAGTGCTGGTGCGGGCTTTGGGCCGCGAGTGGGCTCAAACAGGTTGGGTCGACTACACGTTACGCCGCCCGCTGTATGCGGGCGAGCGGCTGGACATAGAGGCCAGGTCCGACCAGGATCACTGGCGGCTCGAGTGTACCGTCGGTGCGGGCGACGAGCGCCGGGTGGTGATGGATGGCAGCGCCGGACATGGCGCGGCGCCGTTTGCTGCCGAACTCGATCCCCCCTTGGTGCACGCACCGCAGCCTGCGTCAGAAGTGCTACCCGGCTATGATTTGGCCACCGTCCCGCTGCGAACGCCCCTGAACCCACTCGCCGCCTATGTCTCCAATCAGGCGGCCTTTGAGATGGTGGACGACGACCTGCAGGTAGCCGATTCTGCGTTCGCCCGGGTGGACGAGGTCAATAAAAGCTTGCCGCCATATTTCCTCGCCGGGCGCATGGCGCCGCTCACGCGGCACAATTTCAGCTATGGTCCCACGATCCATGTGCGCAGCCAGATCCAGCATCAACGTCTGGGCACAGCGGAATCCATGGTAACCATCGGGGCGCAGATCGTCGAAGCCTATGAGCGCAACGAGCACTGGTACCAGGTGCTCGACGGAGTGATCACCGATGACCTTGGCCCGCTCGCCTTGTTGCGACACACCACGATTTTCCGCCCGCGTGGCACCTGAGTTTGAGGACTAGTTATGGAAGAGCTGACATTTGAAGACCGCGTGGTTGTGGTCACCGGCGCGGGCAATGGCATCGGCCGCGCCTACGCGCATGAGTTTGCGCGCCGCGGTGCGCGGGTGGTGGTCAACGATCTGGGCGGTTCAGTTGCAGGCGACGGTGCTGATCGCGGCGCGGCGGACGCCGTCGTGGACGAGATTGTCAGCGCGAACGGCACAGCGATCGCCAATCATGACTCTGTGGTGGAGGGCAGGAAGGTGGTGCAATGTGCGCTCGATACCTGGGGGCGGATCGATGTGCTGCTCAACAATGCTGGGATCGCGTATGCGACCCCCTTCGCGGAGATGACCGCCGAGCGGTGGAAGAAGATGCTGGATGTGCACGTCGAAGGCAGTTATGCCTGCAGCTACGCTGCGTGGCCTCACATGCAGGCGCAGAAGTTTGGACGCTTGTTGTTCACCTCGTCACCCTTCGGCCTCTATGCCGCTGCCGGTTTTGCCCATTACAGCGCCGCAAAGGCCGCGATGCTGGGGCTATCGAAGGCGCTGGCGCTGGAAGGGCGCGAACTTAACATACATGCCAACGCAGTCGCGCCGTTCAGCGCGAGTCGGATGACGGGGCGCACCAACGAAGAACAGGCTGCGAGTCCCTTTGGTCCCCGCTATCTGGCGCAGCTGGCGGTCTGGCTGGCGCATCCGGGTACGCAGGAGACGGGTGGCGTATTCGAGCTGGGTGGGGGTTACATCCACCGTGTGCGCAATGAACTCAGCGTGGGTCTGCATCTGCCCGACGACCGTCACAGCGCCGAGAATATCGCCGCCGGGGCAGACGTGCTGGATGACTTCAGCGCACCGATACACCCGGAGCTCGGGGAGTCATGGACCATCGGCAAAGACGTCTTCGGCGAGGCCTGGATGGAACAGTTCTAAGCGGCTAGCGGGTTGGGGGGAGTCGGCGCTGGGTTACACCGCCGCGCCGGCGATAGGGCTATGTCTCAGTCGAGGCTGCTCAACACGGGATAGGTGAGCGGAAAGCTGAGCGTGCGCGAACCACCAGAACCGTCGTGGGTCTTAATGCCGCGCCGTTCGCTGCCATACAGTTTCGGCGTGCCTTCGCGCATCTGCACCAGGACGGGACCACCGGCGGTGGTGATCCGCCCCGCATGGATCGCGGCCTGACAGACGATGCTGGGAGAACGCGTAGCGATCCGTACCGGTGATGCGGCGCAGGCGTATATCACTCGGCGCACGCGGGCAGTCGAAGGCCAATCGCTGACCGACCAGGTTACGATTGGCCAAACCGGTGGCGGTGGACTTGGTGTCCCACTCGAGGCGCGGCAAGAGATCAGCTTGGATCGCTTCCTGCGGATCGATGTGCGTCGTATCGACAAAAACGAAGCTGCGGGTGTCACATCATGCTCAATGATATGAGCATTGTGCTGAGCCAGACCGCAGCATTGATGCCCCCCAGCCAAATGGGTTTGTGATTCATGAGGCTTGCCATCCAAGCACGATGCTACACGCATAGGGGTGGAAAATGACCGTTGTAACGCAAGCGCATCGCTCGCGGCTGCGGGTGCGTTTTTGATCCATAAGCGAATTTCTGTCGCGGTAACGACACAGGCATGGAATGACATAAGTGCGGTGCTGGGCGTCCGATGGGGCTACGCCCAGCCCCAGAGGGAGAAGGAAGCGCAAAGAGCATGCTGGGTTTCTTGCGATTAAAAGGCCAGATACCGAGGCCTGTCGTTCAGAGCTTTTGATGGCGTTGTTAGGGCACCTTCGATATTGGTGCGATGCTGCGCATTCTATTGTGCAGTTGATGTGCTGTTTATCTGTTCTATGCCTTTTGTCTGTTCTATGCCTTTCGTCATCCCGGTTTACTCATGCCATACCGCGGCTACTCGTGCATCGCGGCCACAGCCGTTGCGATAGTATCGGTAACGCACCGGGTTTTTCTTGTAATAGTCCTGGTGGTATTCCTCAGCGCGCCAGAAGTCGGTGAGTGGGACAAGTGGCGTCACAATTTCGGTGCCGAGCGCTTGTTCTGCAGCGTCGATCGCGGCTTCGGCCTCGGCCTTTTCCGCGTCGCTGGCGTAGAAAATAGCGGTGGTGTAGCTGTAGCCACGATCACAAAACTGCCCACCCGCGTCGAGTGGATCGATATGGCGCAGAAAGTAGTCCACAAGCTCGCGGTAGCTGACCTCGTTGGCGTCGTACGGCACCTTCACCACTTCGAGGTGGTCGGCGTGATTGCGGTAGGTAGGCGACTGGCTGCTGCCGCCAGCATAGCCTGAGATGACGTCGCCGACGCTTGCCAGCTTTTCGAAGTCGGACTCCACACACCAGAAGCATCCGCCGGCCAGTACCAAGTGAGCGTTTGTTTCCAACGTTTTGTTGGCAATTGCTTGGGGGGGCGCCTCAGCCACTTCTTGGCAGGCGCTCGCGACGACGGCGCAGAGTACTAAAAGCAAAGATCGTTTAACGAATGTAGACATGTGTGGTCCGGTTTGGAATAGCCTGATCGCTCTTAGTCTAGTTGGATCGACAGCCGTGCGGTAAGTTCCTTACGCGCTCAATGCGCATCGCTCGCAGCTGTGGGAGCGCTTAGGGCACATGAGCGCATGGAATCGCTTATGGGCGTGGTGCTAGGCGTCCGATGGGGCTGCAGCGTCGAGGGGGAGCAGGAAGCGCCACAGCCCTTCTTTAACCCCAGCCTCGCGCATGGCCGCCTGGGCGGCCTTGATGACCGCGCCGGCTTCGGTTTGATCGCGATACCATCGATATCCGGCCCAGGCCGCGGGGGTATGCTCGGCGATCTCCATGGCCGCCATCTCGTAGTAGCCGCGGATGTCCTGGCCGATGCGCGCCGGGATGCCGGGAATACCTGCTTCCTTCCAGGGCGTGC
The DNA here is from genome assembly GCA_039028775.1 of Pseudomonadota bacterium. GTDB lineage: Bacteria > Pseudomonadota > Gammaproteobacteria > Pseudomonadales > Azotimanducaceae > UBA4421. Next base: position 7,814 of record JBCCHL010000048.1, read on the forward strand.
CTTCGGCGACCCGCACAAACGCCTCGATGGCATCAGGGATCGCATCCGCGTCCAGCAGCCGCGCGGCACCCGCTCGGTTGCCATAGCGTTCGACGGCCCGGTCGTACGCGCCGCGCAGCCCCTTGGCCTCGTCGACCGCTGGGTGCAGGTCGGCATCGAAGCGCGGTGGTAGCGCGCAGACCAGGGGTTGGTCGGTGGCGTCGATGATGCGCTGATCAAAGTCCTCGATTACCGAGTGTGGCGATGTCAGGAGGCCGAACGCATGCTTTAGGACCGCGTGTTGAAACTCCGCGTCGTTTGGTTTGCCCAATGGACGCCCGAGCGGAAAATCACAAAACAGGCCACGTGGGGGTGCGGTGTTGTAGATCTGCTCGCGGATCGAACCGATCGCCACCGTCGCCAGGCCAGCGGCTTCGAAGACATGGGCGAGCGTACTGACCGTACGCGTGCACAGCGGTCACACAGGGGTGAGTAGCACCACATCGACTTCATGCTGCAGGAGCAGCGCGGCGCCGGCGGGACCGCCATCCATGCGGATGCCGGACAGGTCGAACTGATTACCCGCCACGGCCAGATGGATGTCCGCGACCGCCCCGATGGTGCCGTCAGCGGCCAGTTCCTCGAGGCGATCGATGGGGTAGACGACGTTCAGGTCGGCGCTCACGCCGCTCGCGTCGAAATTGGGACTCCAGTGACCGACCAAGATGTCGCGGCGCTCGCGTTCCAACACCCGAAAACCGGTGTCGACCGGATCGAAGTCGGCATCATCGCTGTGGTGGAGCGACGCGGAGGTCACGATCGCCACGGTCGCCTCCCGCAGCGGCTTGGGCGTGTTGAACGCCGGATTATCGAAGCTCGGGCAATCCACCTGGGCGGCGCCACGCTTGATGAAGTCATCGGTCATCCGGGTCTCCTGACGTCTCGGGTCGCGTGGTAGTGCATGGGTCAGACGCCGTGCTCGTCGCGATAGCTCTGCCATTTGTCGAACGCGGCGTTCATGCCATCGACGCGGGTGCTCACCGCCTCGCGCAGTTCCGGGTGGGTAAAAATGTACAGGTCGTCACTCTGGATCGCGTGCAGGACCATGTCGCCGACCACCTGCGGATCGAGGGCGTTCTGCATGATCTCGGCAAGACGTTCCTGCGCCGCGCTCGCATCTGGCGCATTGGAATCGCCACTGGCATTCTGGAACAGATTGCCGGTATCCGTATGGCCGTCGTTCTGCAGCTCGTCCGGGCGGTTGCGCCCAGAGTTGAATATGTTCGTGCGCACCACGCCCGGGCAGAGCACCGAAACGCCGATGTTATGCGGGGCGAGGTCGGCTTGCAGCGTCTCGGAAATGCCGACCACCGCCCACTTGGAGGCGTTGTAGACACCGAGCCCGGGGATGCCCAGGTGCCCGGCCATGGATGCCGTGTTGACGATATGACCCCCTTCGCCGTGGCGCTTGATGCGCTCCACGAAGGTCTGCAGACCGTTGACCACGCCGTCGATGTTCACCCCGAGAACCCAGTCCCAATCCTTGTATTCCATGGCATCGAGGCCGCCGCCGATGGCGACACCCGCATTGTTGACCACCACGTGGACCGCGCCAAAGCGTTCCTCCACCGCGTCCGCTGCCGCGGCCATGGCGTCGCGATCCGTCACATCCAGACGCACGGTCATGACCTCGCGATTGGATTGGGTGAATTCTTCCGCCGCGCTGTCGAGCGCGGCCTGTTCGATGTCCGCGATCACAACCTTCATACCTGCGGCTGCGAAGGACCTCGCCATCGCCAGGCCCATCCCGCTGGCTCCGCCGGTGATAAAGGCGACTTTGCCGTTGACGTCCTGCATGCTCCTCCTCCAGAACTCGAATCGAATCCAAGTCTGCCTGTTTTAGGGGCAATATGCATGAGAAAATGCGGCTTTCAAATCGAAGGAGCGATAGATGCCTGTCAGCGGTCTGGATCACGTGGCGGTGCCGACCCGCAACCTCTCTGCGATGTTGGCGTTCTATCGAGGGCTGGGTGCGCGCATCGACGAGACGCATGCGCCGCATCTGTATGCCGCCTACTTCGGCGCGCAGAAAATCAATCTCCACGCACCGCACCTGTGGGAGTCTGGGCGCTTTGAGCTGCGTGGCCCTAGCGCGCTGCCGGGGTGTGGGGATTTCTGTTTCGTCTGGTCGGGGGATGCGGCTGCGCTGGAAGAGCGGCTGGCGCAATTGGGTGCCGCGATCATCGAAGGCCCGGTGCAACGCGATGGCGGCCGCGGCGGTGACCTCGGCATGAGTACCTACGTGCGCGACCCGGATGGCAACCTGGTCGAGCTGATCATCTACGACGGCTGAGCGATCTCCTCAACCGGCGAAGAGTGTCATCCTTTGTCGCCGGGCGCGCGCACGATAAACAGCGGCTTTTCCTGCGCGACCTTGGCCCAGGTCTTGCCGGTCTTCTGCGCGTCCATCAGGGTCTGCACTTCTTCGGCGACGTGATCCGCCGTCATGAATATCGCTTTGTCGGTGCGCTGCGCGTGGGGGATGATGTTGGTGTCGATGCCGCCGGGGCACAGCGCGTTGATGGTGATCTCGCGGCGGGCGAGGGGTTCGGCGAGACTGCGTACCAGACCGACCACGGCATGCTTGCTCATGGCGTACAGCGGGTCGACGGCATACGGGGTGATGCCTGCCAGCGATGCCGTTACCACAATCGACGCGCCGGGCTGCAACAGTGGCAGCAGGGCTTGCAAGCCGAAAACCACGCCGTCGACGTTCACCCCCATCATGAGACGATAGCGCTCGAGCTCGAGGGCTTCGAAGCGATACGCCTCCATGGGCGCCTCGGGGGGAGCGATCTGAATGCCGGCGTTCAGGTGGATGTGGGTGGGTGTACCGATTTGTTGCACCCGACTGACTACCTCCGCCCAGTGATCCTGGCGGCTCACATCGCAGTGTAGATACTCCGCGCCATGCTCGGTGACCAGCGCCGTGCCGGCCTCGTCATTAACATCCAGGGCCAGAACGTCATGTCCCTGGCCACGCACGCGTTGGGTAACGGCGGCACCGATACCCGATGCCGCCCCGGTGACTATCCACAACTGTGCCATGTTCCTCTCCTTTAGGCTCTGCTCGAAGAATACGGGGTCTGACCTATCGCTGCCAAGCGGCTCCGGCTGTGCGCGCAGCGCTCGCTTTGCGTAGAGGTGCCGAGCTTCTGATCGAGGCGTAGTATAGGGGGCTGGTGAGGAGGAGATGAATATGCGAGTTACCCCGCTGACCGGAACTCTTGGTGCCGCCGTCACCCAGATCGATCTGGCGCAGTACGATGCGTTGCTGGTGGAGGAGATGCGCGCGCTCTTGCAGAGATACAAAGTCCTGGTGGTACCGGATCAGGCGCACTTGCAGGCGGATGGGCTGCTGCGCTTCGCCGAAGAATTTGGGGACGCGGAGCGTGTGCCCCATCCAAATTGGCCTGACGTACCCGGCCACGTAGGGGTGAAGTTGCTCGCGACTGGTGATTATCCCACCGGACCCGATGTGGGCGACAGCTGGCATACCGACGGTCCGCCGCGAGAACACACCCAGTGGTTTTCCTTTTTGCACGCCATCGATGTGCCCGCGTATGGCCGCGATACGCTGTTTGCGGACATGACCGCCGCCTATACGCGCCTGTCGCCACCCATGCAGGACTTTCTGGCCGGCCTGGTAGCGCGCAATAGTTGGGGCAAAAGCAAGCCGGACGCCGAGCCGGTCGAACATCCGGTGATTCTCGAGGACCCGGACGATGGGACCAAGTCACTGTACGTCAACCGCCTTTACACCGAGAGCATTGTCGGTTTGAAGGCGGAGGAGAGTCGTCTCCTGCTGGAGCATCTGTTCGCCCAGACCAACGTCCCCGAACTGCAACTGCGCGTGAGCTGGGAGCCGGGCACCCTGACGATGTGGGATAACGAAAAAACCCAGCATTACATCGTACGGGATCAGCCCGCGCAGCGGGTAATGCATCGCGTCATGGTGTGTACGGGCCGTTGATGTGTCTAAGGCGCTAACGCAAGAAATAGCCTAACGCGCGTGCTGTAGCCAACCAGGATACAGTGCTCGGCCCTGATCGCGCGCAAGCCGCGCTGGCCGAATCGAGTTGGGCGCAACCGGTGTGCAATCGGTATCCACGTGGATCGAACGATGACTTCTTCCCAGCCGCTGTGGCTTAATGCGTCAGTGCCATAGAGAGACTAAAGGGGGGTGGCATGAGTAATGCCGATATGATCATCGAGATCCTGCAGGCCGAAGGGACGGAGTATCTGCTGGGGTTTCCCAATAACCGCTTGTTCAATTCCGCCGCCGCGGCCGGCATTGTGCCGATCATCGCGCGCACCGAGCGGGTAGCCATCAACATGGCGGACGCCTATACACGGATGCACAACGGCCGCAAGATCGGCTGTGTTGCGGTACAGGATGGACCCGGCGTGGAGGCCAGTTTTCCGGCCGTGGCCCAGGCTTACGGGGACAACACGCCGATCCTGATGTTGCCGGGAGCACATGCGCCGGCGATGCAAAACTACGATCCACAGTTCATCGCATCGCGTTCATTCCGGGACATTACCAAGCTCGCGGGCCTGATCAACGATGCCGACACCATTCCGCGTCGCTTCGAGATGGCGTTCTCGGCCCTGAAGAATGGTAAGACCGGTCCGGTGCTGCTGGAGACCGCGGCGAACCTTCTGTGGGGGCAATACAAGGGTGAGGAGAAACCGACCTATACCTCGCCGCGCCGTCACCGCTCGATGGCGGACCCGCGGGATGTAGAACAGATCCTGGATGCGCTGATGAGCGCTAAACGGCCGATGATCGTCGCGGGTCATGGCGTGTTGTACGCCGAGGCCTGGACCCAGCTGCTCGCCTTTGCGGAGTTTATGCAATTGCCGGTGACCACCACGCTGCTCGGCAAGAGCGCCTTTCCCGAGAATCATGATCTGGCGCTGGGCACAGCAGGGCGGACCATCACCAAGGCGGCCGGGTATTTTGCCAACGAGTCCGATTTCATTCTCGGGGTGGGCACCAGCTTCACGATCAATGACTTTACGGCGCGCATGCCCAAAGACGCGATCCTAGGCCAGATCACCAACGCGCCCTCGGATATCGCCAAGTGCCGCCCGGTGACCTGCGCCGCGGTGGGTGATGCACAGCTCGTGTTGGAACAACTGTTGGCGCTGGCCCAGGAGAAACTCGGTGCGGCCGGGCGGCCTGCGGCCACAGAGACGGTCGCGGAGATCGCAACGTTGCGCAAGGAGTTCTTCGAGGAATGGTCGGATCGCTTGTTATGCGATGACGCCGGGGCGATCTCTCCATACCGGGTCATCCACGAGATGAACAACGTCTTCGACAAGAGCGCCACCGTGGTCACCCACGATGCGGGTAATCCGCGCGACCAGATCGTGCCGTTCTATGAGGTCACCACACCGCGCGGCTATTTAGGCTGGGGTAAGTCCACTCACCTCGGCTCCTCGTTGGGGGTCGCGATGGGCGCGAAGCTCGCCCGTCCCGATTGGCTGTCCGTGAACTTCATCGGCGATGCCGGCTTTGGCCAGACGGCCAATGACTTCGAGACCGCGGTGCGTTCCAACCTGCCGATCCTCACCGTGCTGGTCAACAACGGGGTGATGGGCGGCTATGGTGCCTACATGCCCGACGCGGTCGAAAAGTACCAATCGAGTTCGCTGGGCGGTGACTACACCGCCATGACACAAGCGATGGGTGGCTATGCCGAACGCGTGGAGCAGGCCAGCGATGTGGCGGCGGCTTTGACCCGCGGTATCGAGCAGACCCGCGCCGGGAAGCCTGCGCTGCTGGAGTTCATCACCAAGGAAGAGCCGGTATTGGCGACCGCTAACAAGTGGGGTATGTGATGTTTACCGTAAGGCTCGCCGGACGCTAGACCGGCGCGCGTACCAGCACCGGTTAGGCTGCGGATCGAGGAGGATGGACCGATTACACATTTTGTTTTTCTCCCACCGCTGGAGGCGCAGGTGCAGGATTGGGCGACACGCCTCGCGCAGCACCTTCCCGAGCTTGAGATCAGCGTTGCTGCGGACGAAACGGCCGCCGCTGTTGCGCTTAGCAGTGCGGACGCGGGCTATGGGTGGGTGCCTCCGCACCTGCTGTCCGCCGCATCCCACCTGCGCCTGCTGCAGAGCCCCTATGCCGGACCGTTTGCGGGGTTCTACTACCCGCAACTCATCGAACATCCGTTGACCGTATGTAATGTGCGGGGCATCTACTCCGACCATATCGCCCAACATATCGCGATGTACATGCTCGCCCTGGCCCGAGATCTGCCTTCCTATCTGGCGGCCCAGAGAGAGGGGCGCTGGGACACCGCTGCCCGCCAGAGCCCTTACCTGGACCTGTCGCAAGCGACGGTGCTGATCGTCGGGCTTGGGGGCATCGGCGCAGAAACCGCTCGGATCTGCCAGGTGTTTGGCTGCGAGGTGCTGGCGGTGGAGTCGCGTCTCGAGCAGGCGGTCGATGTTCCGGTTCATGCGCCGGACGAACTGCTCGATCTGCTCGGCCGCGCCGACTTTGTCATCAGCACGCTACCGCATACCCCGGCGACCGAGATGATGTGGAATACGCATACGTTTGCGGCGATGCGCCCAGGGGCTCGGTTTATCAATATCGGTCGAGGCATGACCACCAGGCTCGCCGACCTGGTCGCCGCGCTCGAGAGTGGACATCTAGCGGGGGCTGCGCTGGATGTGTTCGAGATCGAACCTCTGCCGGCGGAGCATGCGCTGTGGCGGATGCCCAACGTGATCATCACGCCGCACGTCGCCATCGCCGATGCGGACAATATCACCGAGCGGCGGTTCGAGATCCTGCTCGAGAACGTGCGACGTTTTGTTGCGAATGAGCCGCTGCTGAACGTCGTCGACAAGGCGCTATGGTACTAGGCTGGGCACGCGATCGAGAGATCGCTAGGGCTGCGACGCGTCCCTGCGATAGCGAATATCTCCGCCAACGATGGTCATCACCGCCTGTAGCGCGCCGATCTCATCGGCGGGGACGCTTAGATAATCGGCCGACAGCACCACCAGGTCTGCCAGCTTGCCCGGGGAAATAGAGCCTTTGTGGGTCTCCTCGAATGCCGAGTAGGCGTTGTCGAGGGTGTAGCTCTTGAGTGCTTCCATACGCGTCATCGCCTGCTCGGGAAAGAACCGTGCGCCGCCGTTCATGCGCCGGGTGACCGATGCCTGCAGGGACGCAAACGGGTTGAGCGACTCGACCGGCGCGTCGGTGCCGTTGTTGATGCGAACCCCGCCGTCGAGCATGTCGCGCCAGCGGTATGAGGTGATGCGCGTGCGCGGCATGCCCAGGCGGGTGGGTATCCAGGGTCCGTCCGAAGTGCAATGCACCCCCTGTACCGCGGCGATCACGCCCAGTCGGGCGAACCGCGTGATGTCTTCGGGGTAGACGTGCTGGGCATGTTCGACCCGCCAGCGCAGTGCTGTGCCGTCGCGTTCCTGGTCACCCCAGGCACGCTCGTAGAGGTCCAGGGTTTCGCGGTTGCCCCGGGTGCCGATCGCGTGGGTGGCCAGCTGAAAGTTGTGCTGCAAGGCCAGCGCCGCGATCTCGGCCATGTCCTTCAGGGAAGTTAGGACCAGGCCGGAGGTATCGGGCAGGTCGGTGTAAGGCTGCAGCAGCCATGCCCCATGGGCGCCGAGCGCGCCGTCGATCTGACGCTTGATGCTGCGCACCGTGAGAAAGTCGTTGTCTTCATAAGGCCAGAAGTAATCTGGTAGTTTCTCGGCGAGGGTCTGGTTGTCGTCGTTGATCATAACGTACAGGCGAATCGGTAGACCCTGCTGCAGCTCCAATTTGCGCAGGCGGTCGATATCGGTCAGCGGCGTGCCCGCGTCATGGAAAGATGTCACGCCATAGCGCAGCGCTTCGTCGCCGGCGAGCTGCACCTGGGCCAGAAAGGTGGCCCGACGCTGTGCGCCGTCCTGGCGGGACAGGTATTGCTGGGCCGCACTGTCCACCAGGTCCTGAGCGGTTTCGCGCAACAGGCCGGTGGCCCGCCCGGAGTCATCCCGCACGATGATTCCCCCGGCGGGTGCCGCCGTGTCGGCGCCGATGCCCGCCGCCTGCAAGGCGCGGTCGTTGGCGAACGCAGCGTGGCCGCTGGCGTGCACCAGGATGACCGGGTTGTCCCCCGAGACCTGGTTGAGCGTCTTGTTTATCGGTACGCCGTCGATCAATTGCGGCTCGCGCACGGTCCATTTGTCCTGGTGCCATCCCCGTCCGAAAATCCACTCGCCGGGTTCGGCTGCGTCCGCAGCCTGCGCGACCTGAGTCACGATACGGGCAAAACTGTTGGCTTGGGTGAGGTCGAGAATCTGTTTAGCGCGGCCGACGTTCAAGAAGTGGCCGTGGCCTTCGATCAGGCCTGGAATCACCGTCTGCCCGGCGAGGTCGATCACCTGAGTTTCGGCGCCCGCATAGGCTTGGATCGACGCGCTGCTGCCGACCGCGCTGATCGTATGCCCGGTAATCGCGATCGCCTCCTGTTCCCCAAGCGCTTGATCGACAGTGACGATATGGCCGTTGGTCAGGATCAAGGTAGCGGGCGGCGGCGCGTCAGAGTTGGTGGTGTCTGGGTCGCCACAGCCGAGCAGGGTGATGAGCAGAGCGGGTAACAAGTGGATCTGGCGGTGCAATGAACTTGCCTTGGTCGGTTCTTAAGGCGCTCGACTATACCCCTAACCGCGGGGCATTCCGACCGGGCTTGGGGTAGACTTGGGAGACGGAGGCAGGGGAGCAGATGATGGCCAAAACACGTGGCAAGACCGTGGTGGGCACCGGTGGCGAACTCTTGATGCACCAACTGGTCGCGCAAGGGGTGGAATATGCTTTTACCAATACGGGCAGCGCGGAGGCGGGATTTTTTGACGCCTTCCTGACCGTGGAAGGGGTACAGCCGATCCTCTTGCTCAACGAATCGCTGGTGATCTCCGCGGCGGACGGTTATGCCAGGGCCGCGCGCAAGCCTTCCTTTGTCAATGTGCATCTGGCGGCCGGGACCCGTCAGGGCTCCGGGCAGATGTTCAATGCTCACTTCGACGGCATCCCCATGGTGGTCACCGCGGCGATGCGCGACAACGGCTCCTTCGGAGATCACAACACCCTCGGTGTCAGCAGCGGCTTTGCGCAGATGAGCACGGTGCAGGATGTGACCAAGAAACGTTGGGAGATCCGCGATGCGCGGGGTATTCCGATGGCGACCCGCCGCGCCTTCAGCGAGGCACTGACCATGCCCACCGGGCCGGTCTACATGGGATTTTCCAGCGAGGCGCTGGACGCCAAAGAGGTTGAGGGTGTCATCCACCCCGGGGTGGCGCTGGAGGTTGCGCAGCTTCCCGGCATGGAGAGCCTGGAGGCGATCCACGATGCGCTGCTCAACAGCGATAACCCGTTGTTGGTGGTTGGGCCGGATGTCCCCAACGCCAACGCCCAGCAGGAGTTGCTGGACATGGTCGACAACTACGCGCTGCCGGTGGCGATCGGCTTTTTCGACTATGGCACGTTCCCTCGAGCACATCCCCAGTTTGTGGGCATGGTCGATATGCTCAAGGATGACGCCTACGACGTGGTGTGCACCATCGGCTATCGGCCGAATACTCGTGCCAATCCGACCGACGAGCGCTTTCCCAACGCGCTGAAGATCGCGATCGGTCAGGATGCGGCGATGATGAACGGCAGCTACGCGCTGGATCATCACATCCTCGGCAACGTCAAACATACGCTGACCGCGCTCAACAGCCTATGGAATCCTGCGGACGCCAACCAGCATCATCTGTCCCTGCGGCGGGCGAAACTCGCCGAGCAGAGTCAGGCGCGCCTTAAGAAACAATACGACGATGCGCAGTCGAAGTCGGCTGACAAGCCCATACACCCGAACTTTCTCGGCCAGCGCATGGGCGAATGCTTGGCGCCGAACACCCTGGTGGTATCGGAGAACTTTAACGCCGCGGATCACTTCATGCCGTTCGGCTACGCCGACAACGACTGGCGCTACGTGCGCACCTATGGCGGCAGTCTCGGCTATGGGGTCGGCAGCGCGGTGGGAGCACAGCTCGCCACCCCGGAGCGGCCGCTGGTGCTCTCCATCGGTGATGGCTCGGTGATGTACTCATCCTCTGGTTTCTGGACCATGGCGCGCTACAGTCTGCCGATTATCACCGTGGTGTGGAACAATATGCAGTACCAGACGGTGCGCACCAATTTTGCCCGCTGGGGCGGTAACATGAAGGATCAGAACAAGTACCCTGAGACTTATCTCGGCGATCCTGCCATCGACTTTGTGATGCTCGCCAAGGCGCAGGGCATAGAGGGTGCGCACGTCCACGAACCCCACGAGTTGGACGCGGCGCTCAAACGGGCGCGCGAAGTGCAGGCGGCGGGTGAGCCGTATCTGCTGGATGTGCACATCACCAACGTGGGACCCGGTGCGGATCAGAGCTGGTATAAAGCCTACGCGCTGCAGACCTGAGCCGCATCGCCAACAAGAGGATAGTCGACGTTGTACGTCCCGAAGAAGTTTGAAGTCAACGATCGCGAGGCTCTTTACGCGCTGATGCGCGCGTATCCGCTCGCCACCGTGATCACCGGCGGTGACGGGCTGCCCGAAGCGGATCACGTCCCGCTGCACCTGGTGCTCCGCGCGGATGGCCCTAGCTTGCAGGGGCATCTCGCCAAGGCCAATCCGGTGTGGCAACGCTGTACGGACGGCACGCCGGTGCTGGCGATCTTTCATGGGCCGAACGCCTACGTCAGTCCAAACTACTATCCGTCCAAACAGGCGGGCGGCAAGGTGGTACCGACGTGGAATTATTCGGTTGTCCATGTGCGTGGCCGAATGTTCCTCAAGCACGAAGCGGATTGGGTTCCGCAATTGTTCGATGGGATGACCGCGGAGCACGAGGCACGGCAGGAACGGCCGTGGAGGGTGGCGGATGCGCCGGCCGATTTTTCCGCCAAACTCATCGAGTATGTGGTGGGCTTCGAAATCGAAGTCGATGAAATGCTCGGTAAATTCAAGCTGAGCCAGAACGCGAACGAGGCAGATCGTGCGGGTGCCATCGCCGGTCTGGCCGACTCCGGCGAGGTGGGTGACCTGGTGGTATCCCAACAAATGCGCGCGCAACACGAACTCGAATCGGGCGCTCCGGAGACTGACTGAGACCCGCGCTGAGCACTTGCAGAGTGCAATTTCCGCTAGATCAGATCGCCGCAGATCGGCGACAATGGAGCGGATGGCATCGGGAACACATGCGGACACTTGCGGACAGACGAGAAAGAGAGAGAAAGGGGCTAGCATCATGAGCGATATCAATTCCGATTGGCAGATCAATCGTCTGGCCGGCAGCCTGGGGGCGGAGGTCACCGGCGTCGACCTGGGCGCACCCACCGACGCAGATGTAGAGGGGATCAAGGCGCTGTTGCTCGAGCACAAAGTCCTGTTCTTTCCTGGGCAGCGCATCAGCCTCGATGAGCATGTCAGCCTGGGTGAGCAGTTCGGCAAGATAGAAAGCCATCCAAACCTCAAGAATCCTTACACCGATCACCCCGGTGTGTTCGAGTTGGCAGCCACCCAAGGTGGGATCGCCGACGAGTGGCATTCGGACATTACGTTCGAAGACAGCCCGTCGATTCTCTCGGTGCTGCACATGGTCAAATGCCCGGATGTAGGTGGCGACACCATGTGGTGCAGTCTCGAGCAAGCGTTTGATGAATTGTCAGCGCCGATGCAGGAGCTGTGTCTGTCTCTAACCGCGCTGCACGACGCGCTCCCCCACAATCGACCCGATAAGATGGCCATCCATCCGGTGGTGCGTATACATCCGGAAACCGGGAAGAAGTCGCTGTTTGTGAACGAACACTTCACGCGGCGGATCGTCGAGATGAACTGGAGCGAATCGAGAGCCTTGCTCAATTATCTGACCGAGTGGGTAAAGAATGCGCGCTTCACCGTGCGCTATCAGTGGACGCCAGGCACCATCGCGATCTGGGACAACCGCTGTACCCAACATTTTGTGCTCAACGACTTTGTGGGCGAGCGGGTCATCCAGCGGGTCACCGTGATGGGGGATAAGGTCGACGCGGCGCGGCAGCCCCCGTTTGAGCCCTACGTGCGCCCCGGCCCGTTGTCGGCGACCAGTCGCCACGACCGGCAGTTGGCGATGTTCCTGAAATCCAAGGGTTTGGCGGATAACGATACCCCGGAGCAGCTGAACGCAGCCCAGGACAGTTAGACGTTTCACGCGGCGACGCACCATGTCGTGGTAGGAGTTGAGCAGTGCATGGTTTAGACGCCGCGGTGATCGTTGGCTATCTTGTTGTCATCATTTTTGTCGGGCTGCGCCTCAGCAAGAAGGTCAATAACGCCCACGATTTTTTCCTCGCCGGTCGTTCCCTGACATTTTGGATCATCGGGTTGTCGATCATCGGCACCAACATCGGCGCCGACAGCTACATCGGCGCCAGCGGCAATGCCTTTCAGATCGGTGTCGCGCAAGCGAATTTCGAGTGGATCGGCGCCATACCCGCGATGATCCTTGCCTCCCTGATCTTCATCCCCCTCTACTGGAAAGCAGGGGTCTATTCGATCCCCGAATATCTCGGCAAACGATACAGTCCAGCAGTGCGGGTGATGGCGGCGCTTATCACGAGCGTGGTGGCCGTGTTCGCGATCGCCACCGCGTTGTGGGCCCTCGCGTTGACGTTGGAGACGTATCTCGGCTGGCCCACCTGGGTGGGCATCATGGTGACCGGGATCATCGTCGGTACCTACAGTATCAGTGGAGGGCTTGCGGCGGTGGCGTTCACCGACGCGCTGCAGGTCATCATCATGTTTGTCGGTGGCCTGGTGGTGGTCTGGCTGGGGATCTCCGAAACCGGCGGTCTCTCAGGTTTCACCGCCACCCTGAGCGAGAGCCACCCGACGCACCTGCAGGCATATCTCCCAGCCGACCACGAGTCTTTCCCCTGGCAGGGCGTGCTGCTCGGCCTTGGGATTGTCCTGTCGCCCGCCTATTGGTGTGCGGGTCAGGCGATCCTGCAGCGCAGTCTGGGGGCGCGCAGTCAGTGGGACGCGAGTGCTGGTATGATGTTTGCCGGTCTCGCCAAAACGTTCATACCTTTGTTGGTGGTGTTTCCGGGCATGCTCGCGCTGGTCATGCATGCGGATATCGAGTTTCCGGATCAGTCCATGCCCTGGGTGATCAAGAACGTACTCCCGCCCGGACTCTCGGGGCTATTGTTCATCGCCATCATTGCAGCCCTGCAGTCCTCGATCGACTCCGGCCTTAACTCAACCTCGCTGATGATCACGCGCGACGTGCGGGGGGTGCTCTTGCCCAACGCCGATCCGCAGAACGATCTTAAGATCGGTCGCTATCTGACCCTGACATTCCTGCTCGCCGCGATGCTGACCGCGCCGATGATCGCGCAGATGGGAGGAATCTATCAGTTTATCCAGACCATCCTGTCGCTGTTCCAGGGGCCGATGCTGGCGTTGCTGCTCCTTGGGGCGTTCACGCGCCGGGCCACCGCCAAGGCGGGCCTGTGGACTCTGATCAGCGGTGTTGCGTTGGCTGGTGTGTTGCTCCAGCTCGGTCTCAACATGCTCTACATCGCATTCTTTGGCTTTGTTTACTCGCTGATCTCCTTGTGGGTGGTGAGCGGCTTTACTCAGCCTGCGCAAGCGCGCGATCTGACCAACCTCACCTACGCGCCATGGAGACGGACATGATGGCGTTCTGGTCGAGTATGCCCGAAATCTGGGCGAACTATCTGAGTATCCTCGGCTTTGTCCTGCTGTTGTTGCTCGTCTGGCGCATCCCGCGCCATCTGATCTTCTCGGGCGCCCCGGATCAGGCGCGTTGGCGGGACATACGTATCTGGGCGACGGTGTTGATCGCGATCCAGATCGTGCTCTACACGCTCTTCAGTTGAGTTAAGCCACCCAGAACGTGCACGCGGCGCGCATCCGATCCTCGGCCGTGCCCTCGGGTTGCAAGAGCAGGCCGCGTCCGGGCCTGCTCGTCGCCAACACGCTGTCACGACCCAGCGAGTACGGACACTCGCCGAACGGCGCATAGAGCGGGTGATTGGCATAGATCTGCTGCGCGACGGCATCGGGAAAATACAATTGGGTCGTTAGATAGGCGCGCTCGTCGATCATCACCTTGGCGTGGATGTGGGCGACGCGCGGCTCGTACCAGCCGGGAAAGATGGTCGTGAACGTTACCTGTCCCGCCACGTTCGTGTGGGCCGCGCCGCGCAGATAGCGCTTGTCGTTTTCCGGTGGCGCGTGGCCACCCGACCCCGTTGCCCGGCGCAGGTAGGCGATCGTGTCGAATGGATTACGACCAAGCCCTTCGGGATACGCACTGTAGCGCCCGGCCGCATCGCAGTGCCAAATCTCCACCCGTGCGCCTTCAATCGCTGCACAGTCGCCGGCCCGGGCGACGTTGATCTGCAGCGCAAGCTCAATGCCCTGACGGTCTTCGCGGATGTCTGCACGCAGGGGACCGGGGATAAAGAAAGGGCCTTCGATCTGTTCCGGTGTGAGTGTGCATTGGTTGGTTGGCAGGATCGTGGGTTGGGCCTGGTTGCTGTCGATCTGCTGCAAGGCCCCGCCGGCCAGCGCGTTGCGGTGCCACCAGCCGAGGCCTATCAGACCGGCTATGCCGCCGACGCCCGCTAGCATCATGGTCCTGCGCTGCATCACACCCTCCCCAAACCTCTGGTTTCAGGGTCGAGTGTGCCGAGCGCCTCGATGCTGCGTCAACGGCTTTCGGCTTTAATGTGGTCGGAGTGCAATGCGGTGCCTGCGCACCTCGCAGGTGCGCGAGGGTTCGGTCATCCGCAACAAGCCGGATGATGCACCGCTGTGTGCACGTCCGGCTTAGCCCAGCATGTTAGGCGGTGGCGTAAAGCCGCCGATCTCCTCGGCGATCAGGCGGGCAAACGCGATGCTCTTGTAGTCATCGTATGGCCCGGATACGGCCTGGATGCCGATGGGTAGCCCGTTCGCGCCGGGACCGGTCGGGAACACCGTGCTCGGCAGGTAGGAGCAGACCACCAACCCGGCCCAGAAGAAGCCCTCGTTGTAAGGCCGGTCCACACCATCGACTTCGATGGTGCGTTCTTCGAACGGACGGTGGTCATGTTTGATCGCGCCGGTGGGCGTTTGTGGACAGATCAAGATATCCCATTCGCCGAAGAAGCTGTCCCAGGCTTCGCGCAGCTTCTCGCGGCGAAAGTTATGCCGTATCCAGTCGCGGTGGCGCATGATGCTCGCGCGCAGGTTCACCGCCGCCGCGGATTGATCTTCAGGTTCCAGGGTGGAGACCTTCTCTTGTACCTTGGCGACCATGCTTTCGGGTTGGGCGCTCGACATGACCGCGGTGAGCAGATTCTGATACACGAGATGGGCTTTGCGCAGATCGAAGTCCGGGCGGGCGGTGTCGGAGACCGTCGCGCCGAGTTGTGCCAGGGTATCGCCGATCATCGCCACCCGGTCTGCGGTTTCTGTGGTGACCGGAGCCATGTCGTCGGTGGGCCAGATCGCTACCCGCAGATCTTTCAAGCTCTTGAACGCTGCGGGCGCCAGGTTCAGCTGCCAGCCCTTGGCTTCACGTGACGTCGGTCCGGCCATGACGTCCAGGGCGACTTCTAGATCCGCAGGGTCTCTGGCGAGCGGTCCGCACACGGAAAGGTCCGCGTCCGGCACCCCGGACATCAGCTCGTGACCGGCCATCGGTACAATGCCCCACGTCGGTTTGTGTCCGAAGACGCCGCTGAAGTGGGCGGGTGTGCGGATCGACCCGCCGATGTCGGAGCCCGCCTCCAGGGCGCTAAACCCCGCAGCCAGGGCGCCGGCGCTGCCGCCGGAAGAACCGCCGGGCGTGTGGTCCTCGTTCCAGGGATTGTTGCTCTGCCCGTAGATCGGGTTGTAGCTCTGAATGTCGGCCAGATCTACCGGCACGTTGGTTTTACCGAGGAAGTGAGCACCGGCGGAGCGAAAGCGGGCCACCGCCAGGCCGTCTTCGCGCGCCACGTTGTCTTTGTAGGGCTCGAGACCCCAGGTCGCCGGGGTATCGGCCATGACGTAGGATTCTTTGATGGTCATCGGCACGCCGTGCAGCGGCCCCAGGCTTGCGCCGGCTGCAACCGCCTCATCCGCTGCCGCCGCGTCCTCCAGCGCCTTTTCGAAGGTCCTGACCGGCACCAGGTTCAGACTGTTGTCGTAGCGCTGGATGCGATCGATGTACAGCTGGGTCAGCTCGACGGATGATATTTCTTTAGCGGCGATCTTCTGAGCGAGCGCGACGGCACCTTCGTAAGCGGTCTTCTGTTCCATGCTTCTACCCTTGATGACTTAAACTCCCACGGGGAGTTATAACCGAAAATGCAGGGAAAAACCGCTCTCACGTGTCTGCCTCAAGCGCGCGTGAGCGGCATTAGACGTTTGTCGAGAGAAGGTAATACTCCGGCGGTGGGTGCCGGGTGAGGTTTCGCCTGGCCGGTCCAGGCTGTGCGGCAGGACAGCGGCTCGAGGCGAGATGCCCCGAGCCGAAGGTGGGAGCGCTTCAGCTCTGTTCGGGGATACGGATCTTCTGTCCGGGATAGATTTTGTCCGGGTCTTCGATCACTTCGCGATTGGCGTCGAAGATGTCCGGATACTTCATGCCATTGCCGTAAAACTCCTTGGCAATACCATATAGCGTGTCGCCGGATTGAATCACGTAGTATTGCACCGGCGGCGGCGGTGGCTCTGCAGGCGGAGGCGGCGGCACTGACACATCGTCCGCGACCACCTTCTCAACGCCTTCAACGTTGCCGGCCATGAGGACCACTTTTTCTTTGGCGGGCATATCCTTGGCGGCACCGCTCAAGGTGACCGTGCCGTCATCGTAGCCGACGTTCAGCGGGTCGACCCCGGGATTGTTGTTGTTGATGTGGGCCAGAATGTTAGACGCAGCCTCTTCATCAGAGGTGAACAGCTTCTTGCCCATGTCTTTGGCAAAATCGAATAGAGAATCAAACATATCTTCCTCGTTTATTGTTGTGGTTGTTGCAAGGTGTCAGCGTCGCAGGAAAGAGCCCGCAACCCCGAGCAGGTCGTCCACCATATCATTCTTGCCGCCGCCGCCGCCGAGAAAAGCACCGACCAGACCGCCCAGCGCGGAGCCGCTTTCCGGCGCTTCGTTGGTCTTGTTGCTCAGGGCACCCATCGCCATGGAGGCGATCATCGGCAGCATCTGCTTGATCAGACCGTCGCTCACGCCGGTTTGCTCTGCGGCGCGACTGGCGAGCTGCCGAGACACGTCCTTGTTGCCGAGGATGTGCCCCAGGATTTTGTTACCTTCGTTGACACCATCGTCGTCGGTGGCCAGCGCGGGGTTATCCACATAACGCTGGTGATTGCCTTTCTGCAGCGCTCCAAGCAGGGCGTCAAGCCCGCCGGAAGCTTCTGCGTTTTTAGCCAGTCCGCGCCCCAGCGCGGGTGCCAGTTGCCCGATGACATTGCCGGCGTCGCTGTCGCTGATATTCAGTTTTTTGGCGATCTGGCTGACGGCGTCGCCCCCCTGGGCATCCATGATAGCGTTGAGTAAGTCCATGTCGACTGTGTCTCCTTTGTAGATTTCGCGCGTGCAGATGCCGCGCCGTGTGTGTAGATGTTCCGCGTGTAATGGCGCTTGGTTGCTTTGCCAGCGTACCCCTGAGCCCACGCGTGTTCGAGCTTTACACTGCGCCTATTCGTATCCTCATGCAATGTTGCGCCGACCCGTTAGCGCCACCGCTTGCACATATTTTACAATGTCCGCAGATTCGACATAGCCGTGCGACCTGCTTTCGATCCGCGGGCTCGGATCGGCTAGAATCTGAGGGTCTGATGGAGGGAGCATGGGGTGGATCGTCAGCAGGCTTTGCGGTTTGAGCGTGACGGGTACTTACGCCTCGGTGGCGTGGTGTCTGCGGCGCTGGTCGCCGCGGGCAGGCGAGAAGTATTCAAACGCATCGGGCA
>JBCCHL010000049.1:0-25828 GCA_039028775.1 Pseudomonadota bacterium
CCCAGGTTGCCGCAATAGAGTGCCTGCATGTCCTGAATCGCCAGGCCGCAGTCGTCCAGTGCTAAGAGTGCGGCTTCTGAGCCGATTTGTGGCACGGTCTTGTCCGGAAAGCGACCAAATTTGATCATGTCTACGCCAACAATGTATGCGTCAGTCATGGGTTGCTCCTTTTATGTGCTCTGTGTAAGTGCTCTGTGCTGTGTACGTACTGCTTAGTCTGTGGCTCTTGCTATGTGCGGTGTTCTTGACAGCTAACCCGCTTTGGGTTGGAAGAAGTAGGACAGGTAGGAATTACCATCCCGATCTTTGCGCCCCAGGGCATCATCGAACACGACGTCCACAGGCATGTCGAATTCGATGCTGGCGGGGTCGGGTTCACAATTGATGAGGTTGCCCTTGATGGCGGTGCCGTCTTCCAGGTCGACAATGGCGCTGATGTAAGGCACGTCAATGCCTGGAAACGAGCGGTGCACAATCGAATAGGAGTACAACTTTCCACTTTTAGGCAGGGTGACGGTGCTCATCTGATCGCGTGCGCCGCATTTGGAACAGGTGGTGCGCTCGCCGAGGAATGTGGCTCCACAGGCAGCACACTTGTATCCCTCCAGGTATGGTTCGCCGTCCTCGGGAATCTTCAGATATGGGACGGCGGGTAATGGCTTGTCGCTCAAAATCTCCCCCTTTTTTTGCAAGCGAATATTGAAATGACTTAAATCTCTTCAAGCTTACTCTTCCCGTTGCTGGCGTGCCAGTTTGTTTGCGCGGGCTGAGGCTGCTAAAAAAACAGGTGTGAATAGGCTTGGGTGCGCCTTGTGACCCATGCTGACAGACTTCAGGGAGAACGTTGTGACCGATCAAGACCAGCCCACCGTGCGCCAGCATCAACAGCATCCCATCGCCCATGGTCGGGAATCGAGATTGGTCACCCGCCTGCTAAGCTCCGGCGGGTTGCTCCCAGTCTTGCTGCTCGCCGGCTGTAGTTACAGCAATATTCCGGTGCGAATCCCGACCACCAAGACCGCCGAGGTGCTCGAAGTCGATCGCGATACGAATATCGTGCGCATGGGGTCCCCATATTTGTATTTGGAGAAACCTGACGTCGACTGGGGACAGGCGCGCGAGGACGCCGCTGCGCAGTGCGCCAAAGAGCACGGTTTCACGGATGCTGAACCGGTGGGTACAACCCGGCGCGAATGCCTGTCCTGGAATGGGGGCGACTGTGTGCGCTATGCCATTGTGGGCGATTATCGTTGTATATGATGATTTTGGTTATTTCAGGGTAAGCTGATAGGCCAAAAGCATCTAACGTTTCTGATGTACTTCTCAAAGTGCGATGCCAACCTGAATTAGGTTGGTCGAAGATTGCGATTTCTTGCTCGCCGCTTGATCGTGGCAAGATTCGAATCGAAATTGGAGCACGGAGGAGTAGCGATATGAAGGCGATCCAGGTCAAAGATTTTATGAGCACCAATCTGGTCACCCTGCAACCGGATACCCACGTTGTTGCGGCGATGGAAATATTGCTCAAGAACAAGATCTCCGGGGCCCCGGTGCTCGATGCTCAGGGCGAGTTGGTCGGTGTGCTCTCGGAGGTGGATCTCATGCAGGTGGTGGTGCAGGACAGCTACTACGATCAGTCGATGGGTATTGTGGGCGACTACATGCAGGCCAAAGTCGACTGTGTGGACCCGAATATGGACATCTACACCCTGGCGGAGAAGTTTATCAAAGAGCACCGGCGCCGCTTCCCGGTCATCAATCAGGATGGCAAGCTGGTCGGACAGATCAGCCGCCGTGACGTGTTGCGGGCAGCGGAGGACTTTCTGCAGCACAAGTCCTGATGCGTGCCGGCAAGCACCGCTGACCGGGTTGGTCAGCGGCGGCGTACCGCGTGCAGCCAGGGAGGTAGACAAATGCGGGCCGCAGATCATCCAGGACCGTCGGGGAATCTTATGAAGTGGGAGAGATTGGAGAGCACCGGGATCAACCGGATTTATCGCTGCAACATGCCCGGCGGCTGGCTGATCGCGCTGAAATTGGAAGACGGTGCCGGCGACGTTTTATCCCGACCCGAGCCATAGCTGGGATGGGTCTTCCCTGCCCGACTGACGGGACCGCCCAAGGCCTCGTTTTCTCGCGCCCTGCTCGGTACTCCGCCAGGCTTACAGCTTGCTGCGGATCAGTTCGTTGACTTGTTTTGGGTTGGCTTTGCCCTGGGTCTGCTGCATGACCTGGCCGACAAAAAACCCCAGCAACTTGTTTTTGCCTTCGCGCAGCTGCGCCAGCTGGTCTGGATTGTCCGCCAACACCTGGTCGACGATCGCCTCCAGTGCCGTGCTGTCGCTCATTTGTTTGAGGCCAGCCGCTTCGATTTGGGCGTCAACGTCCAGCGCATGATCCGCGGCGTCCCAAAGCGTCTCGAACAGCTGTTTGGCGGTCTTCGAAGACAGCGTGTCGTCACCGATGCGGGTGATGATCTGCGCGACCTGGGTAGCGCTCACCGGGCTTGCCAGGATGTTGATGTCATGGCGGTTCAAGTAAGCGGAGACCTCGCCCATGGTCCAGTTGGCGGCGAGTTTTGCATCCTGGCAAGCGGCGGCTACCGCGTCAAAGAAGGCGGCCACATCGGGGTCACCGGTCAGCCAGTCGGCGTCATAGGCGGTCAGACCCAGGTCGTCGATGTAGCGGGCGCGCCGCGCGTCGGGCAGCTCAGGCAGGGTAGCCGCGATATGATCTACATAAGCCTGGCTGATCTGCAGCGGCAATAGGTCCGGGTCTGGGAAGTAACGGTAGTCTTCGCTGAACTCTTTGCTGCGCATCGAACGGGTCTCGTCTCGCTCGCTGTCGTACAGGCGGGTTTCGCGCTCGATCACCCCGCCAGCCTCGAGCACATCGATCTGCCGTTCGATCTCCACCTCGATGGCGCGCTCCACGAAGCGGAATGAATTGATGTTTTTGATCTCGGTCCGCTCTCCGAATTCAGCCTGGCCGAGGGGGCGCACCGAGACGTTGGCGTCGCAGCGCATACTGCCCTGGGAGAGGTCGCCGTCGCAGATGTTCAGGTAGCGCACCAGCGCGTGCATCTGACGGAAGTAAGCAGACGCCTCAGCTGCGGTGCGCAACTCCGGCTCGGAGACGATCTCCAGCAGCGGCGTGCCCGTACGATTCAGATCTACGGCCGTCTGACCGGCAAAAAGATCGTGCACGGACTTTCCGGCATCTTCCTCCAGGTGGGCGCGGGTGATGCCGATACTGCGGCTGGCACCGTCCGCCAGCATCAGATCAATCTCGCCCCGGCCGACGATCGGGGTTTCGAACTGGGAGATCTGGTAGCCCTTGGGTAGATCGGGATAAAAGTAATTCTTGCGGTCGAACACCGAGTGCAGGTTGATGTGTGCGCCGATCGCCAGCCCGAAGGTGATCGCCATGCGCACGGCTTCTTCGTTCAACACCGGCAGCACCCCGGGCAGCCCCAGATCCACGGCGCAGGCTTGGGCGTTGGGCTGCGCCCCGAAGGCGGTGCTGGCACCGGAAAATATTTTGCTCTGGGTGGCGAGCTGGACGTGCAGCTCCAGGCCGATCACGCTCTCCCAGGTCATGCGACGTCCTCCGCGATCTGCTGATGCCAGTCGGTTTGTTGCTGCAACTGCAGGCCCAGCGCGAGCAGGCGATCTTCCGCAAATGCGGGCGCGATCAATTGCGCGCCCACCGGCAATCCGTCCTGCAGGCCGATGGGCACCGAAAGCGCCGGCAAGCCGGCGAGGCTGGTCGGCACGGTAAAGATGTCCTGGTTGTACATCGCCACCGGATCGGCCAGCGTGTTCTGGGCAAACGCCACCCCGGGCGCGGTGGGCGTGAGCAGCACGTCGACACCCTCGAAGGCGGCGCTGAAGTCCGCGCTGATCAGCCGCCGGATCTTCTGCGCCTTCAGATAGTATGCATCGTAGTAACCGACCGATAGTGCGTAGGTGCCGGTAAGGATGCGGCGCTTGACCTCTGCGCCAAAACCCTCGCTGCGGCTGCGCCGGAACAGGTCTTCGAGGTCGACCGGGTCGTCACACCGATGGCCGTAACGTACGCCGTCGTATCGTGACAAGTTAGTCGACGCCTCTGCCCCGGCGATGACGTAATAGGCGGCCACCGCCGCGTCGGTGTGCGGCAACGATACTTCGCGCAGCTCGTGACCGGCCGCGCGCAACCCGGCGCTCAGCGCGTCGATACGGGTGTGGTCCTCAAGCTGGGCGAAATACTCCCGCGGCAGTCCGATGCGCAGCTTGGGGCAGGCACCGGGCGGAGCGCTGCGCAAGGCGTCTAACCAGGGTTCCGCCTGGCTGGCGCTGGTCGAATCACGCGGATCAAAACCGGCCATGTGCGCGAATAACAACGCGGCATCAGCGACGCTGCGGGTCAGGGTACCCGCCTGATCGAGACTGGATGCAAAGGCGATCATGCCGTAGCGCGAGACGCGCCCGTAGGTGGGCTTAAAACCGGTGATGCCACAAAACGCAGCGGGCTGGCGCACTGAGCCGCCGGTGTCCGTGCCGGTGGCGGCGGGGGTCAGAGCGGCGGCCACCGCAGCGGCGGAACCACCAGAGGAGCCGCCCGGCACACGACTGTGATCCCATGGGTTGGCGACCGGCCCAAAGTGGCTGTTTTCGTTGGAAGAGCCCATCGCGAACTCATCCATGTTGGTCTTGCCCAGCAGCACGACCCGACTGTGTTTCAGATGGGTGACCACCGTCGCATCGTAGGGTGCGATAAAATTCTCCAGCATGCGCGACGCGCAGGTGGTGGGCAGACCTGCGGTGCAGAAAATGTCCTTGTGGGCGATGGGGATGCCGTGCAGGGGTCCACTTTCGGTGTTGCGGTCGGCGTCCGCAGCCGCCGCTTGAGACAGTGCGCCCTCCGCATCCACATGGATAAAGGCATTCAATTTGTCGTTAACTTCGGCAATCCGCCTGAGATAGTAGTGGGTCAACTCCACACTGGAGAAAGCGCCGCTCCTCAGGCCTTCTCTGAGTTCGTGCAATTCGGCAAGGGGGTGCATCGCTTATTCCACCACCCGTGGCACCAGGTAATAGCCCTCTGCGGTCTCCGGCGCCACCGCCTGAAACTGCTCGCGTTCGACGCTTTCGGTGACCTCATCAGAGCGCAGTCGGGCGGCTTGCGCCAGCGGATGGGACATCGGTTCGACCCCTGTCGTGTCGATCGCGGCCATCAGATCGACCATGCGGATGATATTGCGCAGCTCGCCCTGTACATCCTGCAGCGCAGCATCCTGCACATCCAAGCGCGCCAGACGGGCCAGGTGGGTGATATCAATGCTGTCTTCA
This sequence comes from Pseudomonadota bacterium, assembly GCA_039028775.1. Lineage (GTDB taxonomy): Bacteria > Pseudomonadota > Gammaproteobacteria > Pseudomonadales > Azotimanducaceae > UBA4421. The sequence goes on from JBCCHL010000049.1 coordinate 5,334, forward strand.
GAATCGGTCATGTGGCGCTGCTCGGTTGGAAATTATGGCCGCGATCAACCGGTTTTACCCGGTAATTACGAATGTGCCCCAAGCCCGCTCAGTGCCGGTGAAACGGGTTGGCACACGGGGGTAAACGGCGGCGCATTATGTCACAAGTGGCGGGATTTTAGCCGGCGCTGGGTGCTTTTATACCCGCGAATGACTTATTATTAGGGTTCTTGACTAGGTCCCTCTTAGATGTTCAAAAAGATCCGCGGATTGTTCTCCCGTGACCTCTCCATCGACCTTGGTACAGCAAACACGCTCATCTACGTGCGTGATCAGGGTATTGTGCTCAACGAACCGTCCGTCGTCGCGATCCGTAACCAGGGCAACCAGAAGAGCGTGGCCGCCGTGGGCCTGGACGCCAAGCGCATGCTCGGTCGCACCCCGGGCAACATCACCGCGATCCGTCCCCTCAAAGACGGCGTGATCGCCGACTTCCTGGTCACGGAAAAAATGCTCAAGTATTTCATCGCCAAAGTGCATGAAAACTCGTTTATCCGCCCCAGCCCGAGAGTGCTGGTCTGCGTGCCGTGCAAATCCACCGAAGTGGAGCGTCGCGCTATCCGGGAAAGTGCGCTTTCTGCCGGATCCCGAGACGTGCGCTTGGTCGAAGAACCGATGGCCGCGGCGATCGGCGCCGGTCTGCCGGTGCAGGAAGCGGTGGGGACCATGGTGGTGGATATCGGCGGTGGGACCACGGAAATCGCCATCATATCGCTCAACGGCGTGGTGCTCTCCGACACGGTACGCGTGGGCGGTGATCGCTTCGACGAAGCGATTGTGGCCTATGTACGGCGCACCCAGGGCAGTCTGATCGGCGAGGCGACGGCCGAGCGCATCAAGCAGGAGATCGGCGCGGCCTACCCACAGAAAGACATTCGCGAGATCGATGTGCGCGGCCGCAATCTGGCCGAAGGGGTGCCGCGCAGCTTTACGCTGAACAGCAATGAGATCCTCGAGGCCCTGCAGGAACCCTTGTCCATGATCGTGCAGGCGGTCAAGAGTGCCCTGGAACAGTGTCCGCCCGAACTGGCGTCCGACATAGCAGAGACCGGCATGGTACTGACCGGGGGCGGTGCGCTGCTACGGGATCTAGACGTGCTGTTGTCCGAGGAGACGGGTTTGCCGGTGATCATTGCCGAAGACCCGTTGACCTGCGTGGCACGCGGGGGTGGCAAGGCGCTGGAATTGATGGACGCGGCGGGGAATGCCGATCTGCTCTCGAGCTAGCGGTCGCCTGCGGATATACGTAATATTATGTAAATAAAATTGCATATAGGCGGTTCGACAGCGCGGGGATGTTGGGCCAAATCAACGGCTTGGGAGTGTAACGATCAAAGCGCTGTTCGTGCGCGAAACCGGGGCGGGCTATCTGTTCAGTGGCCTGGCGCTCCTCTCGGTGGTGCTGCTGGTGCTGGAGTTGTCCACGCGACTGCTGACCCCGATGCGCGAAAATCTGGCGACGCTGGTCAGTCCGATCTACATGCTGGCCGAGGCACCCTACTCGATCGCCGGCGTGGTCGATACCTTCACCAGTTCGCATGAAGATCTGCGTGCGCAGAATGCGCGCCTGCAACGGCGTGTCCTGGAGTTGGCGCAGATCTCCCAACAATACGTTGCGCTGCGGGCGGAGAACGACCGCATGCGCGAGCTTCTGGGCTCCCAGAGCCGCCTGCCGTACGACGTGCTGGTCGCGGAACTGGTGGGTATCGTGCCGGATGCGGACACCCATCAGGTCATGCTCGACAAGGGGCGCGATGCCGGCTTGGAGCCTGGCTTGGCGGTGGTCGATGCGCACGGTCTGTTCGGCCAGATCGTTGAGGTAGGCGCCTTCACCAGCCGGGTGTTGCTGATCACGGATGCCAATCATGCGGTGCCGGTGCGGGTCAATCGCAACGGCGTGCGCAGCATAGCCGGCGGCACGGGTGAGCGCGCGCAGCTGTTGCTCGAAGACGTGCCCATCTCGGCGGATATCGTCGACGGCGATGTACTCGAAACCTCGGGGTTGGGCGGCCGCTTCCCGCCCGGCTATCCGGTCGGAGTGGTGCAATCGATGCTGGTCTCACCGACCTCAACGTTCGCGGAAGTCACCATCCGTCCGATCGCGCAACTCGACCGCTCGCGCCATGTCCTGGTGATCTTTCAAATTGAATCCACATCGGGGGCGGGACCGTGAATCCTGCCCAGGGCGGCTGGGTCATCATGCTGAGCCTCATCGTGGCGATGATCCTGATGGTGTTGCGCTTACCGGAGTTTATGCCCGATCTCGGCCTGCTGCGCCCCCAGTGGCTGTTGATGGTGGTGTTCTTCTGGGTGGTGGAGACGCCCCATCGCCTGGGCCTGGTCGTCGCCTGGCTGCTCGGCCTGCTGACCGATGTGCTGCTGGCCCACCCGCTGGGTTTGAACGCGTTCATCCTCGCCGGTACCACCTGGGTGGGCTGGGTGTTCTACGAACGGTTGCGCATGTATTCGGTTTTTCAACAGTGTGCGGTGCTGTTTGTGATCGTATTGCTCGCCGAGGCCTGCGAGTTGTTCGCCTTGAGTCTGATGGGCCGGGTCGGCCTCAGTTGGGAATTGCTGACGACCCCTGCGGTGTCGATGTTCGTGTGGCCATTCCTGTATGTCCTGCTGACCCGGCTGCGGATCGCCGCGAGGGTGGCGTGACCGAGCTGATCCTCTCTTCGGCGTCGCCACGCCGCGCGGAGCTGCTGAAGGCCATGGACCTGGAATTTACCGTCCGCCCGGCGGATGTGGATGAAACCCCACATGATCACGAATCTCCCTGGGCTTACGTGCAGCGTCTGGCCGGCAGCAAAGCGCGGGCGAGCTGGCGCGCGAACACGGTCAGTCTAGGTGCGGACACCAGCGTGGTGGTGGACGGCGACATTCTCGGTAAGCCCCTGGATGAGCACGACGCCTGTGCGATGCTGGCGCGCTTGTCTGACCGTTGGCACGCGGTGACCACCGCGGTGGCGGGCTTCGACGGCCGTCGCACCGTGACCCAGGTGGTGGTGACCCGAGTGCGCTTCCGGCACATCAGCGCGGCCGAAGCCAGGCGTTATTGGGCCACCGGCGAGGGTGCCGACAAAGCAGGAAGTTATGGTATTCAGGGAATTGGGGGTATATTTGTCAAGGGTCTACGCGGCAGCTATTCCGCTGTTGTAGGCTTGCCCACGCAAGAGACAGAGAGGCTGCTCAATATGCTCGATCTGGACACCTGGAAGATGCGGCGTCGTGGCTGAAGAACTGCTGATCAACGTCAACCCGTTCGAGACGCGGGTGGCCCTCGTCAGCCATGGCCTGTTGCAGGAATTGCACATCGCGCGGGCGTCGGGTTACAGCGTTACCGGCAACATCTATCTCGGTCGCGTGGAGCGGGTCGTGCCGGGGATGCAGGCCGCCTTTGTCGATGTAGGTCTGGAGCGTCCCGGCTTTCTCCACGCCCGGGACATCGATCGTCCGCGCATCATGGTGGGTGCCCAACGCGGCGACGACAAAGCGCGTCAGGACGGCAATAAAACGGATATCCGCGAGTTGGTGAGCGAGGGTGCGTCGCTGCTGGTGCAGGTCGAGAAGGACCCGATCGCCAGCAAAGGAGCGCGCCTGTCGACCCAGCTGGCGCTCGCCGCCAAGACGGTGGTGCTGATGCCCAACGAAACCCATGTGGGGATATCCCAGCGTATCGACAACGAAGTCGAGCGCGAACGCCTGCGCGAAACCCTGCAGGCCTATCAGGAGCGCCTTGCGCTGCAGGGTGGAATCATCGCCCGCACCGCGTCGGAAGGGGCAGATGCCGGCCGACTGGAGCGGGACCTGTCGCTGCTGCAGCGGAAGTGGGCGCGCCTGTTCGAGCGCAGCCAACATCAGCAGGCGCCGAGCATTGTGTATGAAGAGTTACCGCTGCACATCCGCACCATACGCGATCTGGTGGGGACTGAGACCGAGTCGGTATTTATCGATGACCCTGACACCTACCATCGGGCCAAGGGCTATGTGGAAGAATTTCTGCCCGGCCACACCGAGCGGTTGAAACTCTACGCCGACCAACGACCCCTGTTCGAGCGCCATGGTGTCGAAGGCGAGGTCTCCCGGGCTCTGCAGACCAAGGCGATGCTCAAGTCCGGTGGCCATCTGGTGATCGAGCAGACGGAAGCGATGATCAGCATCGACGTCAATACCGGTGCCTACCTCGGTGGCCACAGTTTGGAAGAGACGGTGTTTCGCACCAATATGGAAGCGGCGAGTGCCATTCCCCGGCAACTGCGTCTGCGCAATCTGGGCGGCATAGTGGTGATCGACTTCATAGACATGTACGACGAAGAACACCAGCGGCAGGTGCTGCGGGCCCTAGAGAAGGCGGCGGAGGCCGATCCGGCCCGCACTCGTATCGAAGGTTTTTCGTCCCTGGGCCTGGTGCAGATGAGCCGCAAGCGCACCCGCGAAAGCCTTGCGCAAACGGTATGTATTCCCTGTGCCAGCTGCGACGGGCTGGGTCATGTGCACAGCGCAGAATCGACCTGCATCGAAGTGCTGCGTGCGCTGGCCGAAGATCATCGCATGCGTTGTCGCCAGCGCCCGGTGGAGGGGGAGTATCTGCTGCGCGCCACCCAGAGCGTGGTGGATCGGTTTCTCGATGAGGACGCGGCGCATCTGGCCCATCTGGCCGAGGCGATCGACCGCGAGATCCGCATCCAGGTCGAGCCGAGTTATCTGGAAGGACAGTTCGACATTGTTCTCGTCCAGAATCTGGCCCGTTAATCCTCAGTTCATCCGCGCAGTCTACGATAGCACCCATGACTGACGCGTCTGCAACCGCCCCACAACCGTCGGCATTGCGCCGTCACAAGTTGCTGCGCCCGCTGTGGCTGCTGCTGGTGTTTACCACCGTGCTGCTGGCCGTGGTGCAGGTGGCAGGGCGGATCAGCCTGGGGATGCTCAGCATCTTCGAGGACGAACTCAATGTGGTACTCGGCACCTACGACGTGGAGGTGTCCGGGCTGCAGGGTGGCTGGCGGCATTTCAACCCCACCATCGCGGCGACCAGCGTGCGGTTCGGCGCCGGAGAGGTGCGCGACGCCGCGTTGGAGGTCGATCTCCTGCGCACGCTCTGGCACGGGGCAGTGGTGTTGCGCTCTGGCAGCGCGGAGGCGTCGATCCATCTGGACAAACATGCTGATGGCTGGCGCTTGCGAGGCGAGGAGGGCACAACCCCGGACTTCGATCTGGACGCACTGTGGCGTTATTCCGAGGTGGTGGAGGTGGGCGGCGCATTGCTGCTGCACGACTTGACCCAGGGTCAACGCAGTGACCGCATGCAGGTGCAGGCGACGTTGCGCAACACCGAGCAACAGCGCTGGATAGCGCTGACCGTCCACCATGCGGACGCGGCGGAGCACGTCTTGGAGGTGCAGCTGCGTCAGGAGACCCTTCTGGGGCAGTCCTCGGCGACCGCCGTTGTGAATGGGGCGCTGATCCTCCCGCAGACGTTGCTCGACATGCCGCAGGTGCGTTTGGATGCTGAACAAACCCACTGGCTGGCGCACGGTGATCATGCTTCCGGCCGTCTCGACGTGCGTGTCACGGGATTGCAGGTCGGCGATCAAAACAAGCCCCTGCACGTTGCGTTACAAGGCGAGTTTGGTGGCACCGCTGTGCGGACCGTTGGGCAGGCCAGCGCCAGCCTGACAGGCGAGGACGGCACGACCCTGACGCTGGCGCCGCTGTATCTGTCTTTGGCGCATGGCGATGATGCGCTGGATGTGGAAGGGAACACCCCTTCCGGGCCATTGCTGCGCGCCTGGTTGGCGCATCTGCAGCTCGAGGCGGTCTCCGGGTTTATCAGTAGCCAACTGCCTGGATGGGAGCCGGCCGGACGCTGGATCAACGCGCTGGCCCTGCGCGGAGAACTGCACAATCTGCACGTCTATGTAGACGAGGACGGTCCGGGATTTGCGGCCTCGGTGGCCGATCTGCAGATGCGGGGTTACAAAGGTGCACCCACCCTGAGCAGCGGACAGGGCCAGATCTGGGGACACAATCGCGCGGTCACCATGGCGCTGAACACCGCCGCTTCCTATCTCGCGTTTCCCGATCTTTACCATGCGGGCTGGGACATGCAGGACTTGCAGGGCCAGGTCACGCTGTCGTTTACACCCGGCCATCTCGGGCTGCGCGGCACGGCGATCAAAGGCGCCACCGATGGCACCAAGCTTGCGGGCAGCTTTGCCATCACGCGCCCCAACGAACGTTATGAGCAGCGGGTGTCGCTGCTCCTAGCGGCGGATCGGGCAGCGGTGAGCAAAGCTCTCACCTTCATACCCTTCAGGATTCCACCGGAACTGGCACGCTGGCTCGAGACCGGACCGCGCGGCGGTACCCTCAGCGAGCTGGAATTTGCCTATCATGGCCAGGTGCACATCCGGCCGGGTGAACTGGGACGCCGCTCCGAACTGCGCGGCCGCATTGTCGATGGCGTGGTGCAATATCACCCCGACTGGCCGATGGTCGAGGCGCTGCGGGGGTTTATCCACGCGGCGGGTCCCAATACCCATATGGATATCGCCTCAGCGCGCAGCTTGGGCTGGCAGGTGGAGAACGCCTATGGCGTCCTGCGCAACAACGGGGCATGGGTCGATCTGCAGTTGCGGGCGCGCAGCCCCGCCGAAGGTATGTTGGACTTCGTGCGCAACAGCCCCCTGCAGGACACCATGACGTTTATCAGGCCGGGTTGGGAAGTGCAGGGTGGGTTACAACTCAGCGGCTCGCTCACCGTGCCGCTGAAGCGCGATGACGCGCCGGAACTCGCTGCGAGCCTGGCGCTACAACTCGATGACTTGGATCTCGATATGCCGGATTTTCGCATCCGCATCGACGATCTCAGCGGCGCCGGCACCTTCGGCCTGCCGCATCAACTGCAAGGGGAATTCAGCGGACGCCTGTTCGACGCGCCGGTGCAGATCGCCGCGGGCGCTGACGATGACTGGCTGCGTTTTGATCTGAACGGTCGTGGGCGACCCACAGATGTTTACCGGGTGATCGACTTTGCTGGCGAGTTCCCCGCGGCGGGTGCATTCGAATTCGACGCCTATCTGCACCTGGGCATGGCGCCGGAGCTGGTCAGCTTTATGGAGATCGAAACCGATCTGCTGGGTCTGGATGTGGGATTGCCCGGACATCTCGCCAAAGCCGCGGCCACACCGGTGCGCAGCGAGTTCAAGGTGCAGTTTCTGCGCGACTATCAGACCGTGTTCTGGCGCTATCTGGATACCGAAGGCTGGTTACATGTGGAGGATGAGGTCAAGCGCGGCGCGATCGGTTTGTCCGCGCGCCCGCCGGTGGTGCAGGCTGATGCCGAGGACATCCTGATCAGCGGTACGGTGCCGCGTCTGCGATTGACGGATTGGGTGGCCGACGGTGAGGGGGCAGTGAGCCTGCCCTTGGATTGGCGCATCGAAAATCTCGGTGTTGCCGAGCTGCTCATCGATGAGGTGGGTTTTGCCGACGTGGTGCTGAATGGCGGTCAGGTGGATGAGGCTGTGCATTTTGAGATTGCCTCCTCTGCCCTCAACGGGCGCGTCGACATCCCGGCGTCGGGCCCGATGCTGATCGATCTGGCCTATGTGGTCCTGCCGGCGACGCCCGAGGTGCGCCTGGGTGAGATAGCGCCTGATCCGCTCGAGGTCAGCGTCGGTTATCAGCTTCCCGCCGCAGATGTTAACGTTGAACGGCTTGTCATCGGAGATGAGCCGTTCGGCTCTTGGTCGTTCGCCATGCGCCCGCAGGACGACGCGGTGGTGTTCAGAGATTTTCGTGCCGATGTGAATGGCGTCCACGTGGTCGACAGCGAGGTGAGCTGGGATCTGTTGGTTAACCGCACCCACTTCAAGGGTGGGATGCAAATGGATGATCTCATCGAGACCCTGCCGCTGTGGGACTATGCGCCGAGCGTGCAGACCACCACGGCGGCTCTGCAAATGGATGCCGGCTGGCCGGGGTCACCCCTGAATGTCGAGATCCTGGGTCTGACCGGTGATGTACAGTTTCAGGCTGAGCAAGGACGTCTGCTCGATATGGAAACGGGCAGCAACGGGGGGCTGAAAATTCTCAGTCTGATCAACTTCTCCAAAATCACCAAGCGCATGAGTTTCGACTTTTCCGATGTTGTCGGTGACGGCCTCGCGTTTAACGAGGTGGATGCCAAGCTGCGTCTGCAGGCCGGGCGCATGAGCTTTACCGAACCGATGCTGGTCGACAGCGCCTCATCTATTTTTCAGGTCGGCGGCACAGTAGACTTGCACAGCGGGGTGCTCGATAACGAGATGATTGTGACGCTGCCGGTCAGTGCTAATCTACCGTGGTATGGCGTTTACCTCGCCCTTGCCAATCCCCTGGCCGGCTTAGGAGTGATCGTTGGTGGCCGGATGTTGCGCAAACCGATCCAGCAGTTCAGCAGTGCCAAGTTTGCGGTTGGCGGTACCCTCGAACAGCCGGAGGTGAATTTTGTCGCGCTGTTCGATCAATCGGTAAAGTCGGTCGCCGGCGAGCCCGCTACCAACACCACCGCCCCGGTGGACGCGTCGCGGTCGAGCGGCGACTGAATAGGGGGCGAAATTGTCAGGAAAAGAATTTGAGTGATATGACGCAAGAAGCCCAGGACTATATCCTGGCTGGTACCGATATCGACCTGCCCGTTCTCGAAGAGTCGTTGGACACATTGTTAGAGCGTCGCCTTGATTTTGCCGAGCTCTACCTCCAGCGCGTGCGCTCCGAATCCTGGGGTCTGGAAGATGGCATCGTCAAGGACGGTAGCTTCGCCGTGGATGCGGGGATCGGCGTGCGTGGCGTCACCGGAGAAAAGACCGGCTTTGCCTACTGCGAGGACATCGTCGCGGACGGCCTGAGCAATGCCGTGCAGGCGGCCCGCTCGATCGCGCGCGATGCAGGCACCCGGGCGCGGCTGCCGCACAATGTGACTGGGGGTGCGACGTTGTATCCTGCGGTCAACCCCATCGCCAGTATCGATGAGGCCGCGAAGGTTGCGCTGTTGCAGCGGGTGGATGCTGCCGCGCGCGCGGCCGATGTGCGGGTCAAAGAGGTCAATGTGCGCGTGAGCGCCAATCAGGATGTCATGCTCGTATTGGCCAGCGACGGCACCCTGGCCGGCGATATGCGGCCGCTGGTGCGCCTGGACGTCTCCGTGATTGTGGCTGCTGGCGGACGCCGTGAACGGGGCAATGCCGGTGGTGGAGGGCGTTTCGATCTAATGCATTTGAGCCGAGCCGACTGGCCCGAAGCGCTGGCGGCCGAGGCGGTGCGCATGGCGCTGGTCAACCTGGATGCGGCGGACGCCCCCGCCGGTCCGATGCCGGTTGTATTAGGTCCGGGCTGGCCCGGCGTCCTCTTGCATGAGGCGGTCGGCCACGGTCTCGAAGGCGACTTTAATCGCAAAGGCAGCTCCAACTATAGTGGCATGGTCGGCGAGCAGGTGGCCTCACCGTTGTGTACGGTGGTGGACGATGGCACCCTCATGGAGCGGCGTGGCTCGCTGTCCATCGACGATGAAGGAACGCCGAGTCAGGAAACCGTGCTGATCGAAAACGGCATTCTGCGCGGCTATCTGCAGGATAAGCTCAACGCTCGTCTCATGAACGTGCAATCCACCGGGAGTGGTCGGCGACAATCGTATGCGCATCTGCCTATGCCGCGCATGACCAATACTTTCATGCGTGCGGGAGCGCACAATCCGGAAGAGATCATCGCTTCGGTGGAGCGTGGGGTGTACGCGGTAAACTTTGGCGGTGGTTCGGTCGACATCACCTCCGGACGATTTGTATTCTCCGCCACCGAGGCCTATCTGATCGAGAACGGCAAGGTGACCCAGCCGGTGCGCGGCGCGACCTTGATCGGCAATGGACCGGACGTGATGAACAAGGTGTCCATGGTCGGGAACGATCTCGCCCTCGATGCCGGGGTGGGTGTGTGCGGTAAAGACGGACAGTCGGTGCCCGTCGGCGTCGGTCAGCCGACGTTGAAAGTGGACGAGATCATCGTCGGCGGCACCCAGGCCGGCTAGTCGATTGGGGGTTCCTCTGCGGGCGACCTATCTACCAGCGCGCGTATGAATCGGAACAGTGCCCGTTCCCCGGTTTTGCGCGCCTGCGCGTCCCGCGCCTTGTGCACGTTGCGCAGCAGATGGCGTAGTTGCTGGCGGTCGACGGTGGGATATGCCGCGACGAATCGGGTTAAGGCATCACGCTCGCGGAGCAGGTCTTCGCGCCATTTTTCGACCTGGTGAAACGTGTACTTCTGTTGTGCCGACTGACCGTCCAGCGCGGCGAAAAATGCTTCGATGCCGGCGGTGTCGGCGGCGCGCATCAGGCGCCCGATGAACTGCAATTGCCGCCGTTGGGCTTCTCGCGTGGGCAGGCGCTGGTACTCTAGAATGGCCGCCGACAGACGCTCGGGCAGTACGAGGTTGTCCAGCTGTGCGGGTTTCAGCCCTGCCAGGCGGGTTCCCAGCTTCTGCAGCGCGTCCGCCTCGCGTTTGAGCTGGGTTTTGGAGCTGGGTTCGAGGGCAGCGTCATCGGCCCCGAGGTCGGGCTTTCTTCTGGTGGGCATCTTGCGGTAGGCATGGCATTAGAGATTCTTGAGGATGTGGCAGTGGATGTAGGAAATCAACAAATGGGGAATCAACAAGTAGGAAATCAACAAGTAGGGAAGCAACAAGCAGAACTGGCGGAGCTAGTACGCGAGATTCTGCACGAGGCGCGCAAACAGGGGACGGACGCGGCGGAGGTCTCGGTGAGTGCCGATGCGGGTCTGGCGGTGAACGTGCGCAAGGGCGAAATCGAGAACCTTGAGTTCAATCAGGACCGGGGCTTTGGCGTGACGGTCTACGTCGGCCAGAGCAAAGGATCGGCCAGTACCACCGACAGCAGCGCGACCGCAATCGCGGATACGGTGCGAGCCGCCCGCGACATCGCCGCCTATACTGAAGACGATCCGTGTAACGGCCTGGCCGATCCGGATTTGATGCCGGATGTCCTGCCCGAACTCGATCTGTATCACCCCTGGGATGTGTCCCCGGAGGCGGCCACCGATTTGGCGATCGCCTGCGAGGCGGCGGGCCTGGATCTCGGCGATCCCCGTTTGACCCGTTCCGACGGCGCACAGGTCAGTACCCAGCGCTCGATCCGTGCGTACGGTAACAGCCATGACTTTGTCGGCGTCTACAGCGGCACCCGCCACGGGATCAGCACCGTCTACATCGCTCAGGACGAACAGGGCATGCAGCGCGACTACTGGTATACCAGCGGCCGCGACGCGGCCGAGTTGCAAAGCGCGGGGGATGTGGGTGTGGAGGCGGCACGACGCACCCTGGCACGTTTGTCCCCGCGCAGCGCCCCGACCGGCAGCTACCCCGTGCTGTTCGTACCCCAACTCGCGAGTGGTCTGTTCGGCAGCTTGTTAAGCGCAGCCTCCGGTGGCGCACAATATCGCAAATCCACCTTCCTGCTCGACGCCGTAGGTGAGCAGGTCGTGCCGACCTGGTTGTCACTGGTCGAACGCCCCCACCTGAAGAAAGCGATCGGATCGGCGTCCTTCGACGGCGATGGGGTGGCGACCCGTGAACAAGCGTTCGTACGCGATGGCGTGTTGGAACGTTACCTGCTGTCCACCTACTCCGCCCGCAAGCTCGGTCTCAAGACCACGGGGAATGCGGGTGGGATCCACAATCTGGACGTCGAGAGCGCTCGGCCAGGTTTGTCGGAGGCGCAATTGCGCAAAGAGATGGGAACCGGTCTGCTGGTATGTGAACTGATGGGGCAGGGGGTCAACGCGGTCACCGGCGACTATTCGCGGGGTGCGGCAGGGTTCTGGATAGAAGATGGCGAGATCGCATTCCCGGTCGCCGAGCTTACCATCGCCGGCAATCTCAAGGACATGTACACGACTATTGTCGCGTTAGGCGACGATGTTGACTATCGCGGCAACATACGGGCGCCGAGCGTGCTGATGGAGGAGATGATGGTGGCGGGTTCCGGCTGACATCCGTGGCGCGGGCGTGCAGTCGTGCTGGGATCCTCTGCGCAGGCTTCCTGCAGCCGGGTGCTTGACCCGAACGCCTATTCCCCCTCTACTTGGGCGTCAAGATCGTAACCGGATATCCCCATGACGCCCACTTCCGAATTGCCGGCCCGTACCGGCCCGCTCCAGGATCTGACCGTGATCGATTGCACCCGCGCGCTCGCGGGTCCGTTTGGCGCTGGCCTGCTGGCCGACCTGGGCGCACGGGTGGTCAAAATTGAGCCCCCTCTCGGCGATGGTTACCGCAACATCCCGCCCTATTTGCCCGATCATGCGTCGCCTTATCAAGACCGCGAAGCGGGCACGGACTTCGGAGCGCCGTTTGCGGCCGTCAACCGCAACAAGCGCAGCGTCCGTCTCGACCTCAAAGATTCCGCCGACAAAGAGGTGTTTCTCAAGCTATGTGACCAGGCGGATGCGCTGGTGGAAAACATGCGGGCAGGGGTGATGGAACGTCTAGGCCTGTCGTATGAGGTGATCGCCGCCCGCAATCCGAAAATTGTCTACGCCTGTGTGCGCGGTTTTGGCGATCCGCGCAGCGGTGAGAGCCCCTATGCGCATTGGCCGAGCCTCGATGCTGCGGCGCAGAGCTTCGGCGGGCTGGTGCATGCCAACGACGGTCTGGTCACGCCGGCGATCGCGGATGTCTTCCCCGGTACCTTGATGGCGCTGGGCGTGGTCTCGGCGATCCACAGCGCGGCATCCAGCGGACGGGGACAGTTTATCGATGTGGGCATGTACGATGCGATGCTCGCGTTCCAGAAGAGCGCGGTCGCGCAGTTCGGCTTCACCGGCAAACCCAACCCGGCAGGCTTGCAGCGGGCGATGACCCTGTATCCGTTCGATCTGTTTCCGACCAAAGACGGCCGTATTGCGCTCGCGGTTGGACAACCCCGGCATTGGGACCTCCTGTGTGCGGCGATGGAGCGCGCGGATCTCATGACCGACCCACGCAGCGAGAGCAACGACGCGCGTCTGGCCAACGTCGATTGGGTGGAAGAACAGATCTGTGCCTGGACCACCCAGCTGACCCGGGCTGAAATCATGGCCAAACTCGACGGCAGTATTCCGGTAGGACCGGTGCAGAACATGGCGGATATCTACGCAGACCCCCACGTGGTGGCTCGCCAGATGCTCGATACTTGCCAACCCGGAGGCGACAACCCCGAGATCACGCTGGCCGCAAGCCCGATCAAGTTCAGCGCGACGCCGACCACCCTGTATCAGGCGCCGCCGACCCTGGGCGAACACAACGCGGAAGTGCTGGCGGAGTTTGGCATCACGGTTGAGTGACGCCTTGGCGGTTGCCGCGGGTCTCATCCGCGGTGGCCTGCAAGCTGGAACGCGATCTGCGTTATCCGTACGCCCAGGTCGCCAGGCCGAGAAACACAAAAAAGCCGGTGACATCGGTGATGGTGGTCAGGATCACGCCGCCCGCTATCGCCGGGTCGATGCGCATCCGCCGCAGAATCGACGGGAGCAGGCTGCCGGTCACCGCCGCGATGACGATGGTGATGATCATCGCCACCGCAATCACCAGGCCGAGGATGCGATCCTGAAAGGCGAGCGCCGCGGTTACTGCCACCAGGCTTGCCCATAATAGGCCGTTCAGCGTCGCGACGATGAACTCCCGGTTCAGCAGCCACAGGAGATTCGAGCGACCGACATGTCCCAGCGCCTGGCCGCGAATGACCAGGGTCAGGGTCTGGGTACCCGCAATCCCGCCCATGCTCGCGACAATCGGCATCAACACCGCCAGAGCCACCACTTTGACGATGGTGTCTTCGAACAGATTGATGACCGCCGCTGCGATAAAGGCGGTGATCAGGTTGATACCGAGCCAAGTCGCCCGCCCGCGCAGGGATTTGGCGATTGGTGCAAAGGTGTCCTCGTCGGCATCCAGACCGGCGCGCGCCAGGACCGCCTCGTCCGCATCCTCGATGATGACGTCGACCACGTCATCGATGGTGATGCGGCCGACCAGGCGGCCGCGCTCGTCCACCACCGCTGCAGAGATCAGGTCCAGCTCCGAGAAGATGCGCGCGACCTCGGTATCCGGTGTGTTGTCTTCGATCATCGGCGCTTCGCCGTCCATGATCTCGCGCACGGTGACGGTCGGGTCCGAGGTGAGGAGTTTGCTGAACGGCAGCATGCCGACGTATTCGTCCCGCGAGTTGACCACGATCAGCGCGTCGGTGCTGTTCGGCAGGTCTTTGCGCAAGCGCAAGTAGCGAAACACGAGTTCCAGGGCGTGACGCGGGCGGACGGTGATCATGTCGGTGTTCATCAGTCCGCCGGCGCTGTCCTCGGGGTACGACAGCACGGCTTCGACCCGCGCACGATCCCGCGCGCTCAGGGATTGCAACACCTGTTCGGTGATGGTGCTGGGTAACTGCTGCAGGATGTCGGCAAAGTCGTCGGTGTCCAGGTCGTCGGCGACCGCGACCAGCTCGGCGGTGTCCATGCGCTGCAGAAACTCGGCTCGCACGTCTTCTGACAGGTGCTGCAGGGTCTGATGCTGGATGTCGTCTTCGACCAGATCCCACATCACCAGGCGTTCGCCCGGCGGGTTGGATTCCAGCAGGGTTGCCAGTTCGGCCGGGCGCAGCGAAGCTAGCAGAACCTTGGCTTCGTCCGCCTGAGCTGCGCTGTATGTGCGGTGCAAGAGACGTGGATTCTCGAGCGGGGGATCGACTTGTGACATGACTACTGCCTCGTTGCCTGCGCGCGGCTCGTCTGCGGCGCGGGCTACTGGGCGCCTCTCGTGACACGGCCGCAACGGATCTTGGGGTTCACAATCTTGTTAAGCGCTATGCTGGAAGTGTAGCAGCGCCTCGGCTGTATTGGCTAAGCCGGATCGTCCAGTTCGTAGAATCCTGCATTGATCAACTCGCTCACAGCTTGCAACGCCGCCTCCTCGTCTTCGCCCTCACACACCACGGTCAGTTCGGTGCCACACGGAGCGCCGAGCAGAAGCAGGTTCATAATGCTCTTGCCGTCCACCACCTTGTCTGACACGGGGTCGCGCAGGCTGATCGAACTCGCAAAACCCTGGCACACATCGACCAACTTGGCGGCCGCGCGGGCGTGCAGTCCAAGGGGATTGATCAATTCCAGGCGTTGTTTGCGCATTCTCATCTGGCTCAAGGGTCGGGTCCGGCGGAGGCTCGAAGCGCAAGGCACGAACACCGTTTGCTGACTTGGCAGTGTACCGGTCCAGGCCGTCAGCACCAACTCGCGCGCACGGCACGTGGGAGACTCAATCGAGTTGGCGATGCCGAACGAGCACGTTTTCGTAGTGTGCATTGAAAGTCCGCGCGAGACTTTCGGCAGCGTAGACGCTGCGGTGCTGGCCACCGGTGCAGCCCAGTGCGATGGTCATGTAGGAACGCATGTTGGCTTCGAAGCGTGGTATCCAAGTGATCAGGTAAGACTCGATGTCCTGCAACATGTCCTGCACCATCTGCTCGCCGTCTAGATAGTCTTGGACCGCGGTATCGCGGCCGGTCAGGTCGCGCAGATTCTCATCCCAGTACGGATTGGGCAGGCAGCGCAGATCGAAAACCAAATCTGCATCGACCGGTACGCCGTGCTTGAATCCGAAAGAGCGGAACAACAGGCTGATGCGCGTACCCACCCGGGCGATGACACGATTTTCCATGACTTCGCGCAACGTTTGCGAAGACAGGTGCGTGGTGTCGATGGTCAGATCCGCCAGATCGGCGATGGCCTCCAACATCTGCGCTTCGGCATCGATAGCCTCGCGTAGATCGGTGATGTCGTCCGTCAGCGGGTGCCGACGCCGGGTCTCGCTGAAACGTTTCACCAGCGTCGGGCTTTGGGCATCCAGGTAAATCACCTGGCAGTCGACGTCCATGCGGTCGATGGCGAGAAGGATTTCCGGAAAGCGCACGAGGTTCTGGCTGCGTGCATCGATACACACGCCCAGATGCTCGTACTTCTGCATCGGGTCGCGCAACGTGTTGTGCACCAGCGACTGCAGCAGGTTGACTGGGAAGTTATCGATACAGTAGTAGCCCGCGTCTTCCAAGGCGTTCAGCGCGGTGGATTTCCCCGATCCGGAACGGCCGCTGATGACCGTGAGCTTCATGCGGCGTCGATCTGCTGCAATTTAAGCAACTCGTCCATCGTGGCGGCGAGATCGTCTACGTTTTGACAAGCCCGCAAACGTGAACGGTGCACTTCCTCGGAAAACACGCCCGATAACTGGGCCAGCAGTTTCAGATGGGCTTCCTGTTCCTCCAGGGGGACCACGATGCAGAACAACAGATCCACCGGATCCGCGTCGATGGATTCGTAATCGACCGGTGCTGCCAGGGTCAAGATTGCCACCCGGATCTCCGGCACCGCCAGGCGGCAGTGGGGAATAGCGACCCCGTTGCCGAGCCCGGTGCTGCCGAGTCGTTCGCGTGCCATGAACGCGTCGAAAATAGTGTCTTCGCTCTGGGTTTGATCCGCCAGTAAGGAGGCGGCGTGCTGCAGGGCGCGTTTGCGGCTGGGCAGCGGGGCCTGACAGGCGGCCAGATCGGCGCGCATTTCAATCTCGCGGGACATGTGGGCGGCGTAGTCCAGATTTATTCGACGGTTGGATGGTGCGGGCTGCGACTGTGGCTGCCTTTGTGATGGGCAATCACTTTCTCTTTGTGTTTGATGATCTGCCGATCCAGCTTATCGACCAGGCGATCGATGGCGGTGTACATGTCCTCCGAGTCGGCATTGGCAAAAATCTCATTGCCGGAAAGGTGAGCGGTGGCTTCAGCGATGTGTTGGGTTTTTTCCACGGTCAGGACAACGTGAACCTGGGTGATATTGTCATAGTGTCGCTCGAGGCGTTCGAATTTCTGCGAGACAAAACCGTTGATGGAGTCGGTCAGATCAACATGATGGCCAGAGACGCTCAGTTGCATGGAAGCTCCTTACGCTTATGCGATGGTTTGGTAGCGCCGATGGCGCTCGCGCCGACAGCGCTCGACTGCGGCACATGGGATGGCGCAGAGAAAAACAGGGCACAGAAGTAGTGTAGATCGACGTCGGTAACGCGTCGTTGCTAGACAAGTTGTTTGCGCTCGTTGGATGGCGGGATGGACATGGATTCGCGATATTTTGCCACGGTGCGGCGTGCCACGTTGATGTTCTGTTCTTTTAGTATTGCCGCGATCTTGCTATCGCTCAATGGTTTTCTCGGATTTTCCTCGGCGGTCAGTTTCTCGATCAAGGCGCGGATTGCGGTACTGGAAACTTCGCCTCCGGTGTTGGTGCCGACATGGGAGGAGAAGAAATACTTCAACTCGAATACCCCCCGCGGGGTGGCCATGTATTTGCGGCTCGTGACCCGGGAAATCGTGGATTCGTGGAGGTCGACGGCTTCGGCGATGTCCGCCAGAATCAGTGGCTTCATGGCTTCCGGCC
This sequence comes from Pseudomonadota bacterium, assembly GCA_039028775.1. Lineage (GTDB taxonomy): Bacteria > Pseudomonadota > Gammaproteobacteria > Pseudomonadales > Azotimanducaceae > UBA4421. Next base: position 22,887 of record JBCCHL010000049.1, read on the forward strand.
CGTAGTCGAGAAATCCGCGCTGCACCTCCACAATCTTGCTTGCCACCCGCAGCAGCGTGTCGTGGCGGGTCTGCAGGCTCTTCAGAAACCAGCGCGCCTCGGCCAGGTTGTCACGGATATAGGTCTTGTCTTTGTCGCTGTTGCTGCGTTCCAGCAGGCGCTCATAGGCCGGGGTGATCCGCACCTGGGGTGTGGTGTCGTTGTTCAACTCCACCACCCAACGCCCGCGATCTTTGCGCACGATCACGTCTGGTACGATGTAGTCGGCCGCTTCGCTGGCGATCGCCGACCCCGGTCGGGGATTGAGGGTACGGATCAACGCCATCGCTTCGGCCAGCTCGCTCTCGGGCAGTTTAGTTTTGCGCCGCAGGGTGGAGAAGTCCTTGGCGCCCAACAGATCCAGATGATCTTCGATCAGCATGCGCGCCTGCGCTACCCACGGTGTGCCCACGTACAGCTGATCGAGTTGCAGCAGCAGGCATTCGCGCAGATCCCGCGCCCCGACACCGATCGGGTCGAAGTCCTGGATCACCTCCAGAATAGCCAGTACGTCCTCGTGTCGGACAGGATCTTCGCTGCTCGGATCGTACAGCGCCTGACACAGGTCTTCGGTGCTCATGACCAACAGGCCGGCGGGATCGATGGCATCGATAATCGTGCGGGCGATCACCGTATCCGTCGGCGCCATGGGGGTCAGGTTCAACTGCCACAGCAGATGATCGGCGAGGGTGGTCGCCTCGGTCTTGTTGGCCAGAATGTCGAAGTCGTTGTCCGGGGGTGCAGACAGGTGCGACGGCATGTTGGAGTAAACGTCTTCCCACTTCGAGTCGACCGGCAGTTCTTCGCCCATCGGGGTTTCCAGTTGTTCCGCCACGCCGTGGTCATCAGCCGGACCGGGCATTTCGGCCTCGAGGTCCGCTTCGGCCGTACCTTCATCGAGGCGGATCGGCTCATCGTTGTATTCGTCGGCGATCTCGAGCATAGGGTTGCTCTCGAGGGTGGTTTGAATCTCCTGCTGCAGATCCAACGCAGACAACTGCAATAGCCGGATGGCCTGCTGCAATTGCGGCGTCATGGTCAGTTGTTGACCCAGCTTGAGGGAGAGACTCTGCTTCATGTTGGTAAGACTAGCTGTTGCGCCGAAACGTCCATCTTTCTTAAGTTCTTTTGGCTAACTTGCGTAATTCGCTAACTTGCGTAAATCGCTTGTGGGGGTGCACCGCGTACTGGCGTAGCACCTCATATGTTTCCAAGCGCGGTTCTGGCCGCCCGGCGTCGCGTTTGTTGCCCGAGATGCCTGTGGCGTATCGTACGCCCACGAAATCCCCGTTGTATTGGGCTAATTTACCATGCCCGGGCGCCTCGCGGGGCTCAGATTTGAGAGGTGGCCCACGAATTGCATCCCTACAGACGGAATCCTTCGCCCAGATAGACCTGGCGCACCGTTGGGTTGGACAGGATCGCCTCGGCGTCACCTTCGGCGATCAGATTGCCGTCGTGCACGATGTAGGCGCGGTGGCAGATATCGAGCGTCTCCGCAACGTTGTGATCGGTGATCAGCACGCCGATCTCCCGCGCGGCCAGATCCCGGATTTCGTTCTTGATGTCGTTCACGGAGATCGGGTCGACGCCGGCGAACGGCTCATCGAGCAGTATAAAGCGGGGGTTGCTGGCCAGTGCCCGGGCGATTTCGAGGCGTCGCCGTTCGCCCCCCGACAAGCGCTGCCCCAGCGCGTCGCGGACGCCACCGAGATTGAATTCTTCGATCAGCTCGTCGATCAGGGCCTGGCGCGCTTTGCGGTTCAGATCTCTGCGCAGTTCGACGATGGCGCGCAGATTGTCCTCCGTGGACAGGGTGCGGAACACGGACGCTTCCTGGGGCAGATAGCCGATGCCACTCGCGGCTCGTTCGTGGACCGGCGCCTGGGTGATGTCCTGATCGTCGAGGAATAAGCCACCAGCATCGGTCTTCAATAGCCCCACCACCATATAGAAACAGGTGGTCTTCCCGGCGCCGTTGGGGCCCAACAACCCCACAATCTCGCCACTGCCGACCTCCAGCGAGACGTCTTCCACAGCGAGCTTGGTGCGATAGGCTTTACGCAGGTTCTGTGCGCGCAGACGCGAGCCGGTGCGGGGAGCGGTCGGCTGCATTCAGGGGGTACTTTTGGGGTCTGGGTCGGCGTCGGATTCCGCAGCTTGCTGGCGGGTCTGCGGGTCGAAGGTCAGGCCGACCCGCCCTTTGCCGCTGCCGGCGCTGGCGTCCACCTTGCCGTTGACCATGTCGTAGCGGATGGATTCTCCGGTCAGGCGATTGCCTTGCTGCTGCAGGGTTGCCGAGCCGTTCAGGTACACCCGTTCGCGCCCGGTGTGGTACACGATGCTATCAGCCTGCGCGTCGACCCTACCCTGATTGTCGTCGAGCTGCTGCCGATAGCTTGCAGGCGCGCCTGGACTACCCTTGGTGGTGATGCGCTCGACCTGATTGTCTTTCACGTTAACCACCATCCGCTCGCCGCGCACCTGCAGGCTGCCCTGAATGGCAACCACCGACCCGGTGTAGATAATCAACTCCTGATTCTGATCGATTTGCACGTCGTCGCCTTCGATATGAATCGGCTGCTGCGCATCGGAGCGCAGCCCCAGGGTGAGCGGGCTATGCGCGGCCAGCATGGCGAACAACAGCACGCTTATAACGTGCCGGCTTGGTAGGGGTATGGTGGTCACGGCTTCCTCGTAGCGCACAGCATCTTTTGGGTGATCGATCGGTTGCTTACCGCCCCGCGGCCTCAGGCTCAACGCGGCATGCGCTTAAACTGCTCCGGCAGCACGATGGTGTGGACGCGCTGGGTGGCGCTGGACTGCATGTCCATCACCCCAGCCGCCAGATATGCGCGCAACCCCGCAGCCTGAGTACGGCCGAAAGCTGTGTCTATCATAAC
>JBCCHL010000050.1:0-25574 GCA_039028775.1 Pseudomonadota bacterium
GATCAAACGACGCAATCTCCTCGTCGGCGGTCTCGGGGTGCCCATGCTGCCCCTGATCGGCAGCGGGTGCTCTTCCGGTGATGGCGCGAATCCGTACCTGCAGAATAACTTCGGACCCGTGGCGGTCGAGTCGACCTTGACCGATCTGCAGGTGACGGGCGCGGTGCCCGCGGATCTGGCAGGTCGTTTCCTGCGCAACGGTCCCAATCCGGTGGGCGTTGATCCGAGTGACCATCACTGGTTCATCGGGCGCGGGATGGTACATGGCTTGCGTCTGCGCGATGGACGAGCGGAGTGGTATCGTAATCGTTATGTTGGCGGGGTCTCCCCGAACACGAACGTGATCGGCCACGGCGGGCGTACGCTCGCGATTGTAGAGTCTGGCGGCATCCCGCATGACATGAACTTCGAACTGGAGTCGATCGGCGACAACAGCTCGATCGGCACCGGCTTCTCCGCCCATCCCAAACTCGATCCGGACACCGGCGAGTTGCACGCGATGTGCTACGACTGGGCCAATCTGCGCGATCACATCCGCTACGTGGTGGTCGATGCGGATGGGGATCTGGCCGAGGAAACGGAAATCCCGCTGCCCGGCATGCCGATGATCCACGATATGAGCCTTACCCAGAACTATGCGGTGATTTTCGATCTGCCAGTGACCTTGAGCTTCATGGCGCTGGGGACCGGGGCCTCGTTCCCGTTCCGTTGGGACGACGACTACGAGCCCCGGGTTGGCCTCTTGCCGCGCGGTGGTTCGCCCGAGGACATCATCTGGCGTGGGATTACCCAGAACTATGCCTACCACCCGATGAACGCCCACGAGGATGCGGACGGCAACGTCGTCATCGATATCGCGCGTTATGACAAGATGTTCGACACAGATGTGTTGGGGCCGTTTGGTGATGGGCTTCCCCGCCTGGATCGCTGGACCATCAATCCGCGCGACGAGGTGGGCGCGGGTACGGTACGCGAAGAGATTGTCGATGCTCGCCCCCAGGAGTTTCCGCGCGCGCATCCGGATCTGAACGGCAAGCCGTATCGATATGGCTATACCGTGAGCGTGGGTCAAGACTACGCATTCCCATCGATCTACAAACACGACATGCAGACCGGGCAGGCCACCCAGTTCGATGTCGGCCCGGGGCGCCATGCTGCTGAGCCGGTGTTTGTACCGCGTGAGGGGGCCACCGCCGAGGACGATGGCTATCTCATCACCTATGTCTACGACGCCGGTAAAGACACGAGCGATCTGCTCATTTTGGATGCGCAGGACCTCGCGCAGCCCGCGCTGGCCACCGTGCATTTGCCGGTACGTGTACCCTACGGTTTTCACGGCAACTGGGTCCCGGACAGCGTGGTGTCCGCTTAGCACTCGGTCCTAAGGACCCGAGACGCCACGTTTCGCTGCGTCGCGAACCGTAAAAAACTTGCGCGCGTGATGTTGTCAGCCGGCCTGGTATAGGTACACTTGTGAGCTGGGGAGTAATACCGATCGTGTGTTCTGGCGGTGTGCATAATCAAAGGTTGCCAGGCTGTAGCGATTCCGTTCGTTTCCTTGTTTGTCGTGTTCTGTCGCCCATCGCGAGTCAGTCCCGGCAGATAGCTTCGAAAACGAACGGCAAGTGGACAAGGTTGCCCGTGCCCGATCTCACGCCCTCGCGTTTGCGAGGCGCTTGCCTATGGGTTTGAAAGGGCGGTGCGACCTAACCTCAGTTTCGGGTGTACGACGTTCAACGAAGACGGGAAAGAAGCATGAGATACGAATCACCGGCCTCTACCAAGGAAGCCGTTGCCCTGCTGGCGAAAGAAAAAGGCGATGCCTATGTTCTTGCCGGTGGCACCGACTTGTTAGTGCGCATGAAGACCGGGTTCATCGAACCGGATCTGGTTGTCGACATCAAGCGCATACCGGATATGACACGAATCAAGAAGACCGCCGGAGGTTTCAAGATCGGCGCCGCGGTTTCGGGTGCGCAGCTCGGCGCGAGCAAAGACCTCTGTAAAGCCTGGCCGGGGGTCGTCGAGGCGACCAACCTGATCGGCTCCGATCAAGTCCAGGGTCGGGCGACGATGGCGGGCAATCTATGCAACGCCTCTCCCGCGGCCGACAGCGTCCCGGCCATGATAGCGGCCGGCGCCAAGGCGACCATTGTCGGCAAAGGCAAGCGCCGTACGATCCCGGTGGAGAAGGTGGTCACCGGTCCGGGGCAGACCTCGCTGAAGCGCGGTGAAGTGATCGAATCGATCAATCTGCCGAAGCGCAACAAGCGCACCGGTGATGCGTACCTGCGCTTCACGCCGCGCACCGAGATGGACATCGCCGTGGTAGGGGTTGGGATCAGTCTCACCTTGGAACGCGGGGTGGTGAAGAAAGCACGTGTCGCGTTGGGCGCTGTTGCACCGACCGCAATCGTCGTACCCGCCGCAGCCCGTGCCTTGGTCGGTACCAAGCTCGACAACGCGGCCTTGGACAAGCTGGCGGCCGCCTGTTCGAAAGCCTGCAATCCAATCGACGACAAACGCGGGACTGCGGACTATCGCATTCGGGTCGCCGGGGTACTGGCTCGCAGAGCCGCCAAAATTGCATACAAGAGAGCGGGAGGTGCCGCATGAGCGGAGCGGTAATGGTATCGACGAAAATCAACGGTGACGTGGTCGAATTTGCATGTCCGACGGACGAGGTATTGCTGGACTCCCTACGCGATCGCGCAGGTCTGACCGGCGTCAAGGAAGGTTGTGGTACGGGTGACTGTGGTGCGTGCAGCATCACGCTCGACGAACAACTCGTCTGTTCCTGCCTGGTGCTCGGCGTGGAGGCGGACGGCCGCGAACTCGGCACGGTCGAGGGCCTGAGCGACGGCGATCAGTTGCATCCCCTGCAGAAGCGCTTTATCGAGATGGCCGCGCTGCAGTGCGGTATCTGTACGCCAGGCTTCCTGGTGGCGGCGAAGGCGTTGCTGGACAAGAACGCAAATCCGAGCGAGACGGAGATTCGTTATGCGTTGGCGGGCAACCTCTGTCGCTGCACCGGTTATGACAAGATCGTCCGCGCCGTGCAGGCGGCTGCCAAAGACTTGCGCAAGAGCAAGAAGCGCTAACCCACAGCTATCAAAGGAAGCAGATCATGGCTCATGACAATCGCTATACAGGACAGAAGTTCCAAGTTGTTGGTAACCGCTTCGAGCGCCCCGATGGGGTTGACAAGGTTACCGGTCGCGCCCGCTACGGCGCGGACGCCAACGCACCCGGGCAGTTGGTCGGCCTGGTGTTACGCTCGCCCCACGCGCACGCCGAAATCAAAAAGATAGACACCTCCAAAGCGGAGAAACTGGCGGGCGTAAAGGCCGTCATCACCAGCGCCGACCTGCCGGATCACACCGGCGGTAATCGCGGGATGATGGATATCCTCGAAAACTGCATGGCGCGCGGGCGTGCGCTCTATGATGGGCACGCGGTCGCGGCAGTGGCCGCGGTGGATGCGCAGACCGCCAGAAAGGCTTTGAAGCTCATCAAAGTGTCCTACAAGAAGCGCCCCCACGTGACGGACGTGGACGAGGCGATGAAAGACACCGCACCCGTAATTCACGATTGGGTGTTTACCGGCGGGGTAGATCCGAAACCGAGCAAGCCGTCCAACATCGCCAATCGTACCCAGATGGGGCACGGCGACGTGGACGCGGGCTTTGCTGATGCCGACGTCATCGTGGAGCACTCCTACAAGACGGAGCAGACCCATCAGGGCTATATCGAGCCGCACGCGTGTCTGGCGTCCGTCAATCCGGATGGCTCCGGCGAGCTATGGGTGACCACCCAGGGACCGTTCAGCTACCGCACGGTGTGTGCCAACTTGTTAGGCATGGATATCGCCAAACTCAAAGTGACCTCGTCGGAGATCGGCGGTGGTTTTGGTGGCAAGACCCACGTCTGGACGGAGCCCTTGGCCCTGGCGCTGTCACGCAAAGCCAACCGACCGGTCAAGCTGGTGATGACCCGGGATGAGGTGTTTCGCGCCACCGGGCCGACCGCGTCGACCTCCATCGACGTTAAGCTCGGCGCCAGCAAGTTTGGGGTGATCACCGCAGCCACGCTGGAACTGCGTTATCAGGGCGGTGCGTTCCCTGGCCCCTGGGGCATGCTGGGATGTATGACGGGTTTTGCCTGCTACAACATCGAAAACCAGCGTTCCGTGGGTTATGACGTCATCGTCAACCGGCCGAAGGTGGCCGCCTACCGTGCGCCGTCTGCGCCTATGGCCGCGTATGCGGTCGAAAGTGCGATGGACATCCTGGCACAACGCCTGGGCATGGACGCGGTGGACCTACGCCTGCTCAACGTCGCCAAAGAGGGCACCAAGGCACCCTATGGACCCATCTACGGACCGATCGGGATCGAAGCGTCGCTCAGGGCGGTCAAGGACCATCCGCACCGTAAGGGCAAGCTGAAGAAAAATCAGGGGCGTGGTATCGCCTGTGGTTTCTGGTTCAACATCGGTGGTCAGACCTGTGTGGATTTGAACATCGGCACCGATGGCACCGTCAACCTTGCGGTGGGTACCGTCGATGTCGGCGGTGCGCGCTCGTCCATGGGTATGATCGCCGCGGAAGAGCTCGGCATTTCCTACCATGACGTAAAGGTTAGCGTCGCGGATACGGCATCACTCGGCCACAACGACACCACCGAAGGCTCGCGAGGCACGTTTTCGTCGGGGATGGCCACCATTTTTGCTGCCCGCGACGCGATCGATGTCTTGAAGACGCGCGCGGCGAAGATGCTCGACGTGCCGGTGGAGGACATCGTATGGGAGCAGGGTCAGGCCCGGGCCACGGGCAAGGGTCACGGCAATCTCCCCTCGCTGACCCTCAAAGAGATCGCGGCCAAGTCGGGTTCGACCGGTGGACCGATCGCAGGCCATAACGAAGTTGTGGCCGACGGCGCCGGGATGGGTTTTGCCTGTCACATCGCTGATGTGGAGGTCGATCCGGAGACCGGCCATAGCAAGATCCTGCGCTACACCGTGGTGCAGGATGCGGGCAAGGCGATCCATCCAGACTATGTGGAAGGGCAGTTCCAGGGTGCGGCGGCTCAGGGTATCGGCTGGGCCTTGAACGAGGAATACATCTACGGAGCCGATGGCACGCTGCAGAATCCCGGCTTCCTAGACTACCGCATACCGGTCTGTTCCGATCTGCCGTTTATCGACACGACAATCCTGGAGATCCCCAATCCGAATCACCCTTACGGTATTCGCGGCGTCGGCGAAACCTCCATCGTGCCGCCCCTGGGTGCGATCGGTAACGCGATTGCGGACGCCACCGGTGTGCGCATGCATCACGCGCCGATGTCGCCCGTGCGGGTGTTGGACGCCCTGGATGCGGCTGCTGCCCAAGCGCAGGTCAGCGCCGGCTGAGTTGCATGCAGATCAGCCTGAATGGGGTCCTGCGCTCCGGCGCGGACGGCGCCGCCTCGGTGGAGATCGAGGCGGCGACCATTCGTGAACTGCTGACCAAACTGGTCGAGCGCTACCCCGGCATGGGGGAACACATGGAGCAAGGCATTGCGGTCGCCATCAATGGCGTGGTCTATCGCGACGATTGGACCGTTGCGATCCCGCCGGATGCTGAGGTTTTCCTGATGCCGCGCATCGCTGGGGGCTGACTGGCTCGGTTTGAAAGCACGCTGGTTGCCAACGGCGATTGCAGCATGATTGCCTGAGCGGTGCTTTGCCAACCCAGCGCTCGGCCCCGAAAGGCGGTGCCGCCTACCGTCTCCTTCACCTTAACCCCAGAATCCAGCTTCTCGGCGACGGCGCCTGGGGGTGGGTCGCGCTGCACATCCCGCCCCTGACCGCCAATCATTACCCTGGCAAGCCCAGGGGTTTAATTGCATAATAGTTGATTAATCAATTAGTGGTTAAATAAAAATGTCCGAAAATACATCCGACCTGCTGGAAGCAGCGCTCTTATGTATCGGTGCCGCCGGCATCCTGGAGCGTCGCTGCGACCGGGCACTGTCCTACCAAGGCATCAGCTTCTCGGAGTTTCGTTTGCTGCGGGCGCTGTCCGCTTACCGACATGGCGCGCCACGCATCGAACTGGCGCAGCAAGTCGGCCTGACCGCGTCGGCGGTGACCCGAGCCTTGAAACCGCTCGAGAAGTTAGGGCTGATCGAATCGCAACGGAATGCCCGGGACGCCCGGCAGAGCCTTACCTCTCTGACCAGCGCGGGTGCGGATTACTTGCGCGAAGGGGAGGTGGCGGTGCGGACTGCGCTCGAACAGACCCGACTTGCAGAGTTTGATGCGCAGGAGCTGGCGGACTGGGGTGCGAGGCTTGGCGCCGTCCGTGGTGCTGGGCTACGGCGATGACGGGATATCTCGAGGTCACGCCAGACAATGGGATGGCATTCGCGCAGCGTCGCTTGGAAGGTCCGATCGTGATGCTGAACCTGTTGGCGTTCAAGCCGCGCGCGGACTACAGCGGCTTCCCCGAACTGGCGCCACCCCAGCCGATCAGTGGGCGGGCGGCTTTCGAACGTTATGTGGCCCATACCCTGCCATTCTTGCACGCCAGCGGTGGCGAGATGATGTATCTGGGGGAGGGTGGGCACTATCTCATCGGCCCCGAAGACTCAGGCTGGGACATGGTCATGCTGATCCGGCAGAGCAGTGCAGCTGATTTTCTGGGCTTTGCGGAAAATCCGGCGTATCTGGCCGGGATCGGGCATCGCACCGCAGCACTGGAAGATTCGCGCCTGCTGCCCTTGCAGGACGTCAATCTCACCCCCTAGAAAAAGCCCCACCCGGCAAAATAGTCTGTCCAGGCGGGGAGGGAGAGAGGTCGGTCCGGCGCAGCCCTGCGGCCTTACTTGATCGGCACCACTACCGCGATCTTCGCCTGCTTGCCATGGCCGTGATGATCGTGATTTGCGTGTCGATGGGTATAGCTGTGCTTGTCGCGCCAGCGCTGCACACACACGCGCGGGTGTTCAGCGGTGGCCGCACAGCGCACCTTGACGGCGTTGGGGGCCTTCGGGGTATGGGTGTGCTGCGGATGTTGATGTGCGTTGGCACAGCCAAGGCTGGCGAAGCAGAACGCGGCGATCACGAGAGCCTTCATGGGACTGTCCTCGAATTGAATGTACCCACTACAACGGCTGACCCGCGGCGGCGGTTGACAGCATTCGTCGGCAACTCGAACCAGCGATTTGCGGCATGTGAGCCATTTTGAATACGGGCATCGGTACCCAGCGGTTGAGACGTTTGTGCGCGGTGCTATTACCAGTGTGCGCGTGTGACCACAAAATCAGAGAGACGACAAAGCGGCGCGGAGCCTGGGAAAGGGAATCGAAGCTGGAGTGAGCCGACACGAGCAGGCCGGGGGCAGGACCGGTTGAATGAAGAGATGCTCAAGGCAAAGGGCCCGAACTGAGCGACCCAAAGCCAATCGCGGCCGTAGGGGATGGGTACAACTTGCACTGGGAGGGCCGAAAAAGCAGCCCTCTCTCAATCGTTGCCGACCTCGCAGTTGCTGGGAGGTATCGCCGCTAGAAGAACACGTACGAACGGACAACCACGTTTTTGCGACAGCGCGCGTCCTCCGGTGCCGTATGGTCGATGCAGGCGCTGTGGAAAGACCAGCGGGAGACCGAGCCATCGGTCACCGAGTCGTAACACTTCAGCATCGAAACTTCGGTGGGCTTCTGTTGCGGCAGCCAGTACCACTCGTGATCGGGACGGTAGGTGAAGCGGGTGGTCTCGCCCACGCGATCGTCGTAGATACGGTAGTTGTTGATATAGGGCTGGTCTGCAAATGATGGCCAGGCGCACAATACAAACGGATTCTGTTCGACTGTCTCCATCGGTTTGGCGAGGTTGATGCTCATGAAGCGCTTGGACATTTTGGCGTCCGCCTCGGCCTCGGTGTAGTGCTGGGTGCGACCGAAGTTGCGCAGATTGCGGGTCAAGAGCTCGCGACAGCGCACCCGACCGCTGTTGTCGTTCAGGTCGTTGTGCACGAGGTTGGCGTAGCGGGCGTTGACGCCGGGGTTCTTGTTGTCCTGATCCTCGGTTCGATCGCCGGCGTAGTCTTTGTCGAACACGTCGTGGTTGTACACGAGCGCATCCGTAGCACTGGGAAAGAAATCCAGGAGCAGCGCTTCGATCTCCGGATAGAAAACGCGCTCGACCTCGGCCGCGTCATAATAGTTGGTACAGGCCGATTCACAGTGTGCAATCGAGACACCAAGCTTGTCCATGCTTTCCGGCGTGTTGGGCGATAGGCCGGGGTAGTACTCTTCGATACGCCGGGCATCGCGCATGATCTGTGGGAAGTACAGGCAGCGACGCGCGTTGTCCTGTTCATCCTGGCGGAACTTCATCGCGTCGGCTTCGCGCAGCGGGTCATGCCAGATCGCATTGGAGGAAACCACCGAATAGGAGGGCTGTTCGAAGACGCTGTAGCGCAGCGGCAAGGCCAATCCGCCTTCCGGCGCTTCGATATTGTTGTCCTTGATGTACGCCAGGCACTCTGCGTAACGACGAAACCCGAGGCCCCACTTGGTTTCGATCGGGCCGGGAGGGGCGTTGTCCAACATATCGATCAACGCCTGACCTTCGCCGGTGTTGATGATCGCCAGGGCATCTTCGGTCGCCTTACGCGTGCCCGCGTCCCCGTCCTCGTCGTAGGCCATATAGGAAATGCCGCCGTTGGCAGCGATCGGCGCCGCCTGTCCCGCCGTCACCTCCAACGAGGGTACATAGGGCTTCTGGCTCTGCGTGACTTGATTCATTGCGCTCTCCCAACACTATGCAACCTTGGATAATCGCACAGTGGCGCGGGGGATGCCAGAACGGGAACGTCACCGTCCATCGTGGTCCAGACATCCTCGCGGCCGTGTAACGTTCGTGTCTAGCGAGCGCCGCCAGAGCGCTGGCGGCCTGGATATAGGCGTTAGCGGTGCAGGCGTACCGGCAACTCCGCGTAGCCGCGCACAAAGTTAGAGCGTACCCGTTGGGGCTCTCCCACCACTTCGACGTGGCTGAAGCGTTGCATGATCTCTTCCCACAACACGCGCAGTTGCATCTCCGCCAGGCGACTGCCCATGCAGCGGTGGATGCCGAAGCCGAAAGAAATATGGTTGCGCGCGTTGGCGCGGTCGATGATGAGCGCGTCAGCGTTCTCGAACTTCGCTTCGTCGCGATTGCCGGAGACGTACCACATCGCGACTTTGTCACCCTTGCCGATCACTTTGCCGTTCAGCTCGACGTCTTCGAGCGCGGTACGGCGCATATACGCGAGGGGGGTCTGCCAACGGATGATCTCCGCCACCATGTTGGGGATGAGGTCGTGGTTGGCACGCAGTTTGTCGTATTCGTCGGAGTACTGGTTCAGCGCCAGCACGCCGCCGGAAATCGAATTCCGGGTGGTGTCGTTGCCACCGACGATCAACAGCATGATGTTGCCCAGGTACTCAAGGGGCTTGTTGATCAGGTCCTGGGTGGCATTGCCGTGCGCGAGCATGGAGATCAGATCGAAGCCGGGTTCCGCCGCTTTGCGCTCATGCCAGAGTTCGGTGAAGCGGGCGAGACACTTGAACAATTCCTGGCGGCGTTCTGCGAACGGAATGGTCGGCAGGGTGGCCATGTCCGACCAATGGGTCAGTAGACGGCGTTCCTCGAAGGGAAAGTTGAATAGGGTGGCCAACATCTGGGTCGTCAGCTCGATGGATACCGCATCGACCCAATCGAAGGTCTCTCCCACCGGAAGCGCGTCGAGGATTTGTCCCGCCCGGCTGCGGATGATGCTCTCAAACCCGGCCAGGTTGCGCGGGCCGACCACCGGGCTGACCGTCTTGCGCTGCTCATCGTGGCGGGGTTGGTCCATGGCGATGAACATCTCGGTGTTGAAGTCTGCCGGCATGTCATCCAGGCCGATGCTGCCTTCGGATGAGAACAGCTTGTGGTTCTGGTCGACAAATTTGATGTCGTCGTAACGGGTGATCGACCAGAACGGTCCATAGCGGCTATCGCGTTGCAGGTGCACCGGATCTTCGGCCCGCAGGCGCTCGAAGTAGGGCCAGATCGCGTCTTGCTGCATAAGGTGCCAGTTGCTGACGTCCAGCTCATCCAGCGGCAGAGACCAGGCTTGTTCCATCATCAGTTCGCGCGTGTTGCCGAGCAGGGTATTCATAGTGTCCTGTGCCGGTTGGGTTTGAATTGCTGGGCACTGTACTCAACGCAAGGTATTCTAACTAATTCAATATATAATATTTGGTATTCCATTATAGAATGGTTTTAACGAACGAATGCGAGGAGGTGATTTATAAAATCGCTGACAGATCTGCGCAAGCTGCGGCACGTGATCGGCGTGGCCCGTGCGGGCAGCTTCACCAGCGCGGCCAACCATTTGGCCATTTCCCAATCCGCGTTGACGAAAAGTGTGGCGGACGTCGAGCGCCTGCTGGGCACGGCGATTTTCGACCGCTTACCGCGCGGGGTCACGCTTACGGACGCCGGACGGGTTTTTATTCCTCGCGCGGAACGCATTGTCGCCGACACCCAGGAGTTGTTTGCAGGCCTCGACGCCCTGAGTCGCCTGGAAACGGGGCATGTGGACGTAGGGGTGGCGCCAGCCGGATTTGCGGCTTTTCTCGAAGTCCCGCTGGCACGCTTCGCCCATCAACACCGTGGCATACAGGTGCATGTGCGTGAGGGTGTGGAGGAGGATATGGCCCGTGGCGTGATCAGCGGCGAGCTCGATCTCTTGTTGGGATCGCGCCTGTTTTTGGATCAGTGGACGCAATTGATAGTGGTCTCTGTGGCGCCGCTCAAAAACTTCCTGATCGCTCGCCCGGATCACCCTCTGCGGCAGATCGAGCGGCCTGAGCTATCGGATATCGCCGCCTATCCGTTGGTCTTGCCCAGTACCGGTTTTGCCATGCAGGTGTTGATCGATGAGCTGTTCCGGGCGGGTGGGCTGGTCGGTGCGACACCACAGTACGTCTGCAATCACTTCGCCAGCGTCTGCAATCTTGTGCGCGCCACCGATGCGATCAGCCCAGTGGTCAGCCTCAGCGAACCCGCCGCCGCCCTAGGCGCCGAATTCCACATTATCGAAGGGGTACTCGAGCTGGACGGTCTGGAACTGGCCGTTGGTTGGTCCGTAGGGCGGCAGTTGAACGCCGCAGCTGAGGCATTTCTGGATTCGCTTCTGGCTTAGGGCCTCAGCACGCAGCCTGCTGGTGCGGAGACTGCACCATTTAAGTGCGCGGTCTTGTGTATAGGTGTTGAGATACGGGGAGCGTTAGCCGCACTATTTTATCGCTAATCGGTGCTGTGCCGCCGAAATTTGTAGTGTGCACATCAAATTAGTGCGAACGCTCCAGCTTCGGTTACAGTGGTTGAATCTGGCCGATAACTTGCAAGTCAGGTGTGATGCGTGAGGCGTACACCCAATAACATGCCTGGCGATCGTCTATTGTCACTTGTTCGACGTTGGTTTATGACCTCACAGTTTTTTGCAAAGCAGCGATGAAAGAACGGGTAGCACGGGTGGTGGACGATTCCCCGGAAGTCAACAGCGCGGACATCGATGCCCACAGCCGTTGGTCAGCCCATCTGCACCTCAACTTTGCGCTCCGTTTCGGATCCACGGCGCTGGTTGGTCGCAGCCACAAAGGTCCTCTGCGCGTTCAGAAGCCGTTTTTCCCCGAAGACGGCGCGTGCCATGTTTACCTGCTTCACCCGCCGGGAGGGTTGGCGGGCCAGGATCAGCTCGATATGGATATAGATGTGGCTGCGGGTGCCAAAGTCTTGCTGACCACACCCGCGAGCAGCAAGGTCTATCGCAGTGCTGGCCAGCAGACGCAGATCACCCAACACCTGCGGGTGGCATCGGGCGGAAGCCTCGACTGGCTGCCGCAGGACACTATTTTGTTCGGCGGTAGCCGCTATCACCAGACAACTCAGATCCATCTTGCCGTTGATAGTCGTTTTCTAGGCTGGGATATTTTCAGTTTGGGCCGGCCCAGCAGCGACGACCACTATGCGCAAGGCCAGTTTGGACAGCTTTTGGAGGTGTCGATAGATAGGCGCCTGCAACTACGCGAGCGTTTGGCCTTCAGCGCCGAAGACGAAATGCTCAACGCCGCATGGGGGCTGCAAGGGTACCGAGCGTTGGGGATTTTGTTGGCTCATCCTGCGACTCAGATTGAAGTTGAGAAACTGCGGGATCATATCGACCGGGCTTGGAAGGGTGTGGGAGTGACTTTGTTGGATGAACTTCTGGTTGTGCGCGCACTCGGCCCGTCCGCTAACTATGTCCAGGCCTGCCTGACCGAGCTCTGGTGCTTACTGCGGCCGCGGGTAGCGCACATGCAACCTGTGTTACCCAGAGTTTGGGCAACCTGAACGAGATTAGGACACTGCTTGAGGAGATGCGATGGACTTAACGCCACGAGAGAAAGATAAGCTGCTGATATTTGTTGCGGCGCAGTTGGCAGAAGCAAGACGAGCGCGTGGCGTGAAGCTGAATTATCCCGAGTGTATTGCGCTGATCTCGGCGGCAGTAATGGAAGGCGCTCGGGACGGTCGCACCGTAGCGGAGCTGATGTCTGCTGGCGCTGAGGTTGTGCGCCGCGAAGAGGTGATGGAGGGCGTAGCCGATCTCATTGAAGAGGTGCAGGTTGAGGCCACTTTTCCTGACGGTACCAAGCTTGTGACCGTCCACAATCCCATTGTTTAGGTGGAGGGTCGCATGAAACCTGGTGAGTATTTTCTCGAGGACGGCGATATCGAACTCAACGCCGGCCGCGAAACGTTGACGCTGGAGGTGTCCAACACGGCAGATCGACCGGTGCAGGTCGGTTCACACTATCACTTTGCGGAAACCAACGCGGCGCTCGGTTTTGACCGCACGCGGGCGCGGGGCATGCGCCTGGATATACCCGCCGGTACGGCGGTGCGTTTTGAGCCTGGGCAGACTCGCACCGTCACGCTCGTGCCGTTCGCAGGCGAACGCCAGATCTTCGGTTTTAGCGCTCGTGTGATGGGTGCCTTGGAGGAACGCATATGAGCAAAATATCCCGCCGCGCGTACGCGGATATGTTTGGGCCCACCAAGGGCGATCGGGTGCGCTTGGGTGACACCGAGTTGATCATCGAAGTTGAACGGGATCATGCGGTCTATGGTGATGAGGTCAAATTCGGTGGCGGTAAGGTCATCCGCGATGGCATGGGGCAGTCGCAGCGGGCGCGGGCTGCGGTCGTCGATACCATCATCACCAACGCGCTGATCGTCGATCACTGGGGCATCATCAAAGCAGACGTCGGTATTAAAGACGGTGATATTGCCGCCATTGGCAAAGGGGGCAACCCCGACACCCAGCAGGGCGTGGACTTTGTTGTTGGGCCGGGGACCGAGGCGATAGCGGGTGAGGGGCAGATTCTCACCGCGGGTGGGATCGATGCCCATATCCACTTCATCTGTCCGCAGCAGATCGAGGAGGCGCTCATGTCCGGTGTCACCACCATGCTCGGAGGCGGCACCGGACCGGCCACCGGCACTAACGCGACTACCTGTACGCCTGGCAGCTGGCACCTAGAGCGCATGCTCCAGGCTGCTGAGGCATTTCCGATGAACCTCGGCTTTATGGGCAAAGGCAATGCCAGCCTGCCGGCCGGCCTGGAAGAGCAGCTGGAAGCGGGGGCCATGGGTCTCAAGCTGCACGAGGACTGGGGTACCACTCCGGCGGCGATCGACAACTGCCTGACGGTCGCAGACGCTTACGATGTGCAGGTGGCGATCCATACCGATACGCTCAACGAATCCGGGTTTGTTGAAGATACGATCGCTGCGTTCAAAGGTCGTACCGTCCACACCTTCCACACCGAGGGGGCCGGCGGCGGACACGCCCCGGATATCATTCGTGCGGCGGGCTATGCCAATGTGTTGCCGTCGTCAACGAATCCGACGCGTCCCTATACGATCAATACCGTGGATGAACACCTCGATATGTTGATGGTGTGCCACCACCTCGACCCCAACATTCCGGAAGACGTGGCATTCGCCGAATCGCGGATCCGCCGAGAGACCATCGCCGCGGAAGATATCCTGCACGATCTAGGCGCCTTTTCCTGTATCGCCTCTGATTCCCAGGCCATGGGCCGGGTTGGGGAGGTGATCACCCGCACCTGGCAGACGGCGCACAAAATGAAAGTCCAACGGGGGGCCCTGGTGCAGGACAGCGCCCGCAATGACAACGAGCGAGTTAAACGCTACATCGCCAAATACACCATCAACCCCGCCATTGCGCACGGTATTGCCGACCGTGTGGGTTCGGTGGAAGTGGGGAAGATGGCCGATCTGGTTCTGTGGAAGCCAGCCTTTTTCGGGGTGAAGCCAGCGCTCATCCTCAAGTCTGGGATGATCGCGGCTGCACCGATGGGCGACCCCAATGCTTCCATCCCCACGCCCCAGCCGGTGCACTATCGTCCCATGTTTGCCGCGTTTGGTGGCGCGTTGACCCAGTCCAGCGTGACGTTTGTGTCGGCTGCCTCGTTAAAGAGCGGACGACTCGACCAATATGGATTGCGAAAGCCGCTTGTGGCGGTGGGGGCGACGCGTGCCATCACGAAGGCGGATATGGTCCACAACAGCTATTGCCCGAATATCGAAGTGGACCCACAGACTTACGAGGTGCGCGCTGACGGCGACCTCCTGACCTGTGAGCCCGCCACGGAGCTACCGCTCGCGCAAAAGTACTTCTTGTTTTAACGAGCTGATGGACACATTCAATCAGCTTGAACACCATCATGGTTCGGTCACGGGCCAGGATGACTTTGTGGAGCTACCCTTCGAACGTCGCGAAAAGGCCCGCCAACGCGTTTGCCTCAATACCGGTGAAGAGGTGGGTATCCAGATTCAACGGGGCAGCGTCATGCGTGGTGGCGATCTTCTGTACAGCGAAAAAGGCCGAGTGATTCGTGTCAAAGCGGCCGCGGAGGCGGTGAGCACGGTAACGAGTACCGACCCGGCCCAGCTCGCCCGCGTTGCCTACCACCTGGGCAATCGACACGTCTGGTTGCAAATAGGGGACGGTTGGGTGCGCTACCTGGCTGACCACGTGTTGGACGAAATGGTACGCGGCCTGGGCGCTGTGGTCACATGTGAGCAGGCACCATTCGAGCCCGAAAGCGGCGCCTACGGGCACAGTCATGACTGATACCGCGACGCTGCGCTTTGATCCTCGCCTGTGGCAGCTGATTTCCCCAGCATCACCCACGGGAGCGTTTCATTTTTCCCAAGGCCTGGAGCAGGCGATCGATAACGGGACAATCAGCAGCGCGCAGACTGCCAGCGATTGGTTGGCTGGCCTGTTAAGGCATGGAGTCGCTCGAGTTGACGTACCGCTCCTGGTGCGGACACATCGTGCCGCCGAAACCCAGAATGTTGACGCTTTGCGTCGCTGGGATGAGCTCACCCACGCCTGTCGCGAGACCCGGGAACTGCGCAACGAAGAGGTCACCATGGGGCTGACATTCACGCAACTGTGTCGCAGTCTTGCGATAGACCTCCCCGCAGGAAGTTACGGCTACACCTGCGCGTTCGGTTGGGCTGCCCACAGCATCGGCGTGGGCGAAGAAGATATGCTTGGCGGCTATCTCTGGGCCTGGCTTGAGAACCAGACCCTGGTTGCGACTAAGCTGATTCCGCTTGGCCATCTGGAAGGCCAGCAGGTGTTGGCGCGATTGTCAAAGATGATTGAAGTTGCAGTCAACGTGGGCCGTGGCTTGAAAGATGATGAGATTGGGATGAGCCTACCCGGTTGGATACACGCGTCGGTTGCGCACGAGAGTCAGTATTCCAGAGTTTTCAGATCTTAGGAGGCACGATGGGAAAAGCACAAGATCCGGTAAGGATTGGCATTGGCGGTCCGGTTGGCGCAGGTAAAACGACTTTGGTTGAAGCGCTATGCAAGCACCTGTACCCGCAATACCAGGTCGCCGTGGTGACCAACGACATCTACACCCGGGAAGATGCTGAGATTCTCTGGCGCGCCCAGGCGTTGCCGGAAGAACGCATCATGCCGGTGGAAACGGGCGGCTGCCCGCATACCGCCATCCGCGAAGACGCGTCGATGAACTTGGCTGCCATTGATCAACTCGTGGACACATTTGTCGATCTTGATATTGTCATTCTCGAGAGCGGTGGCGACAATCTGAGCGCGACGTTCTCCCCGGAACTGGTCGATCTGACACTGTATGTGATCGATGTGGCCGGCGGAGAGAAAGTGCCGCGCAAGGGTGGACCCGCGATCACCCGGTCGGACCTGTTGATCATCAATAAGACCGATCTTGCACCCCACGTGGGCGCATCGCTTGAGGTGATGGAAGCCGATACCCAGCGCGTGCGCAATGGTGCACCGTATGTGTTCAGCGATCTCAAACGCGGCATCGGTGTCGTCGAGATCGCGGATTTCATTTTACGCGAGGGTCTGGTCGCCGATGGCGATCAGACCGACAATACCCAGGCTCAAGCCTGATCTATGTACTTTCCGGAGTGAGATATGAAAAGACTGATGATGATTGCCATCGCCATAAGTGCCACTAGCGCCGCGGCCCATCACGGCGAAAGCGCTCAGCATGCGCTCTGGCATGCATCCCTGGATGTCGCGCTGATAGGTGCCGCTTTGGTGGGGATTATTTGGATCGCTCGACGCGTATTGAAGTCCGGCCGCTAGTCACACGTTCGATCCTGGGTTCACTCCAGCTTGTACCCGACCGCGTAGATCGAATGAATTAGATCTGCGTCTGGATCCACGGCGAGGACTTTTGCTCGCAGGTTCTTCATGTGGCTGTCGATGGTTCGTGGTGCCGCGACCCGGTTGTCGCTGTAGGCCCGAGCCATTAGGTCGTCGCGTGCATAAACACGTCCCGGTTGCTGCAGCAGCGTTTGAAGCAAGGCAAATTCTACGGGGGTCAGCTTTAAGGCCCGGTCGCCAATCTGGGCCGTGCGCGCCGCCGCATCGAGCCGGAGCTGTCGATACGTCATCTGTTTGTTGTTTGGCTTAACGGCACCTGCCGCGTTGGTTCGACGCAGGATCGTGTGCACGCGTGCCACCACCTTCCGCGGGCTGAACGGTTTGCAGACGTGGTCATCTGCGCCCGCCTGAAGCCCCAGCAGGCGATCGATCTCATCGATACGCGCGGTCAGCATGATGATCGGTAGGTCGCTGTCCGAGCGCAGCGCTTGGCAGATGCTCATCCCGTCTCGCCCCAGTAGCATCAGATCGAGTATGACCAGGGTTGGACTGCGCGCACGTATGATCTGTTCCGCCTCTGTGCCATCGGCGAGCCAGTGGGTAGAGAAGACAGCCTGCCGCGGATAATCGTCCAACACCTGGGTAATCTTCTCCTCATGTTCGACGATGATAATCTCTTGGGTCATCGATTGAGCTCGGTTGCGAGGGGGAGTGCTAAGGTGCTCTGCCAACCAACCGTTGGTGGTGGGCACGCCGGTGCCGCTACCGTAGTTGCCCAGGCGCGCTGCGATATGGGTACGCACCGCGCCGTTGCTCTCGCCCGCTGCAAACTCGATGCCTCTCATCTCATCGCTCGATGTCACCGGAAAGCGCCCCTGCGCCGCAACCAGATTTGCGCCCGCCCCTGAATCTGCATTGTCGATGGCCACGTCCGGTGTGCGGATGGCCGAGACGCTGCCGTTGGCAAATTCTTCGCTGCCGAAACTCTCCACGCGACTATCCCAAAACAGGGAGCGATCCATCAGGCCAACGTTAAACACGCTGGGTGAGTGGCGCGGCACATTGTGCAGGCCGTCCGCGTCGGTTCTACCTGGCCCCAAATGGTCGGGCGCGAGAGCACCCACGCCCACGGGAAGACTCAAACCATCTGCGCCGCCGAGGGTAGGGTGGTGGCAGGCTACGCAGGCGGCGTCAAAGTCGCCGCCCAGACTCTTGCTGAAAAATAAGGCTCGACCAAGCTGGGGTAAGGGGTCTTGGATATCAGGCAGAGTGCGGTTAAAGCGGGCATCGCCGCGCAGGTTGTTGGCAGCAATGAGGGTCGCTAATCGGTTGTCCAGATTGTTGCCACCACCGTTATTGCCATTCCCGTCATCGTCGCCATCGCCGTTTGCGTCGCCGTCGCCATTCCCGCCGCCACCTCCGTTATTGTCAGGGTTGTCGGCTACGGGGTTGGCATTGGGGGGTGTCTCGCCGCCGCCACCGCACGCGGTCATAAACAGACTGAGGGCGAGTAAGTGGACCAGGTGTATTTGGTGCATTTCACTTCTCCGCTGGATTTCGACTACCAACGGGGCAAATGTGCAGTTTCAGGCCAGAAAACATGGAGAAGTGGCGCAGATGACCGGTTCACGAGATCCCGCGGTTCGAATCGTCCGCTATTGACCGCTCTCCGGGTAAGGCAGGACACTAAGCGCTGGATGGTTAAGGTGTGGTTATGGACTTTGAAGTTTTGGTGAATTCCCGCCGCAGCGTGCGCGGTTATCAGGATCGACCGGTCCCCCGCGAAGTGATCGATGAAGTGATCGCCACTGCCAAGCGTGCGCCCTCATCGATGAACAGCCAGCCCTGGCATGTGCACGTGATGACCGGTGCGGTGCTCGATGAAATCCGGCGGCGCAACATGGAGGAATTGCTGGCAGGCTTGCCGCCCCAGCGTGAAATCTTCACCCACGGTCCCTATGAAGGTGAGCACCGCCGGCGTCAGGTGGACATTGCGAAGCAGCTCTTTGCCGCCATGGGGATTGCGCGCGAAGATCAGGCGATGCGCCAGGACTGGGTGAAGCGGGGCTTTCGCCAGTTTGATGCGCCGGTCTCGATCATCCTGACCTACGATCGGTTGTTGGACCCTGGGGCAACTTGTCACTTTGATCTGGGGGCGCTCAGCTATGGGATTGTGCTCGCCGCGTGGAACGCGGGCCTGGGCACTGTGGTCAACGGGCAGGGAATTTCCCGTTCTAACATCGTCCGCGAAGTGCTCAATATTCCGGAGGATGAAGTCATCATGACGGCGATCGCCATGGGCTATCCTAACGACGATTTTGCGGCCAATTCTGTAGTTTCCGAGCGCGAACAGAACGCTACGTTTGTGCGCTACTATGGGTTTGAAGATGCGGGGCAGGGCGCCGAGCAGGGTGAGTGACCGGGTGTTATCGGTGTGACGACATTGCGGAGGACACGATGAGCGAAGCGGCTGACCATAACAGCGCGTTCATGCGCAAAATCGAAGCGGAAGACAAGATCGAGCCGCAAGACTGGATGCCGGAGGGTTATCGCAAAAACCTCATTCGCCAGATGTCCCAGCACGCGCATTCGGAAGTGATCGGTATGCAACCCGAAGGCAACTGGCTGACGCGCGCGCCCACGCTGGAGCGCAAGGCGATATTACTGGCCAAGATTCAGGACGAAGCCGGGCATGGGCTCTACCTCTATAGCGCCACCGAAACGTTGGGCACGTCGCGGGACGCGATGGTTGAAGCGCTGCACGAGGGGCGTGCCAAGTATGCGTCAATCTTCAACTACCCCACGTTGACCTGGGCGGATATCGGGGCGATCGGCTGGTTGGTCGACGGGGCCGCGATCGTGAATCAGATTTCCTTGCAACGCACGTCCTACGGACCGTACGCCCGTGCGATGGTCAAAATCTGTAAAGAGGAGAGTTTTCATCAGCGTCAGGGTTATCTGATCATGCACACGCTGGCGCATGGCAGCGAGGAGCAGCACGCTATGGCCCAGGATGCATTGGACCGCTGGTGGTGGCCGACCCTGATGATGTTTGGCCCGCACGACGCAGAGTCGGCCAACTCAGGTCAGTCCATGGCGTGGAAGATCAAACGACGCGGCAACGATGAGCTGCGCCAGAAGTTTATCGATCAGACCGTTCCCCAGGCGGACATTCTCGGCCTGACCATCCCGGACCCTGAATTGCGCTGGAACCCGCAGACCGAACGTTATGACTTCGGGCCCATTGACTGGGACGAGTTTGCCGCTGTGATCGCGGGTGACGGTCTCTGCAACCGGGAGCGATTGCGCAATCACAAGCAAGCCCACGATGATGGTGCATGGGTGCGCGAGGCATCCCAGGCTTATGCCGCCCGCGAAGGTCGGACCGATGTCTGAGTTGACGCCTCTGTTTGAGGTCTTCGTGCGGAGTAAGCGCGGATTGGATCATGTGCACGTAGGCAGTCTGCATGCCGCTGATGCGGAGCATGCGCTGACCTATGCGCGCGATACCTATACCCGCCGCGGTGAGGGCGCGAGCATCTGGGTAGTCGAGGCCCGGCATATAGTCGCGTCGCAGGAAACGGATGCGGATATGTTCAGCGACCCGATGGAAGATAAACCATATCGCCACGCGACCCACTACGATCTACCCGATGGGGTAGAAAACCTCTGATGGGAGAGATGGACGATCTCTCCTGTCTCGCGTTGCGTCTGGGCGACGATGCACTGATCCACAGTCACCGCCTGGCGGAGTGGTGTGGTTGTGCACCCACGCTGGAAGAAGAATTGGCGCTGGCAAACGTGGCTTTGGATTTCCTTGGACGCGCCCGGTTCTGCCTCCAGCTTGTTGGGCGGCGCCTGGACAGCGATGAGGATCGACTGGCCTACCATCGAGATGCGCGCGAGTACACCAACTTGCTGCTGATGGAGCAGCCGCGCGGCGATTTTGCTTATGCAATGGTGCGCCAATTTGTTATGGATGAGTTCGAGGCCCTGTACTTCGGGCAACTCGCCGCATCCCAGGACCCGGACCTGGCCGCGATCGCCGCCAAGTCCAACAAGGAGATCGCCTATCATCTGCGGCGCAGCCGCGATTGGATCGAGCGCCTCGGGCTCGGTACGACCGAAAGCCGTGACCGGCTGCAGGTGGCGCTCATTGACGTGTGGGACCATGTTGCTGAGTTGTTCGCGATGGATGAGGTGGAGACGCGTTTAGCCGGGGCTTCGATAGTTCCGGATCGAAGCGCGCTGCGGGACGAGTGGCTGGCAGCCGTGCTTCCTCGGTTCGAGGCCGCGACCGTCGAACCGCCCGCCCAGATGCCCGCCATCAGTGGTGGGCGCCGCGGCGTGCACACCGAACATCTCGAACGGCTGCTGTCACAGATGCAGAGTCTGCAACGCGCTTATCCCGGCCTGGCCTGGTAACTTGCGATGAGTGTGCATCCGACGGACAGAGGCGAGCTGATCGAAGTTGTGCCCCTCGCACGCGCGCAGATGGAGCAACGGCGGGCCAACTCCGATCATGGATCCATCTATGCGCTGCTGGATGGTGTGTGCGATCCCGAACTGCCGATTCTGTCGATCTGGGATCTGGGAATCCTGCAGGACGTGCGAGTGCACCGTGAAGATGCGTGGACGGTGCAGGACGACGCGCAGGTGTCGCTGGAGGTGGTGACCGTCACCATCACGCCCACCTACTCCGGATGTCCCGCCGTCGAACACATCGCGAGGGAAATTAAGGCCACGCTCGAAAGCGCGGGTGTTGGCCAGGTTGTCGTGGAGACGCGACTCGACCCAGCCTGGACGACCGACTGGCTGAGCGGCGCAGCACAGCAGAAGCTGCGCGCGTATGGCGTGGCTCCCCCTGAAGAGCGCGCGTGCCCGATCTGCGGTTCTCTGCGGGTTTCGCTGATCAGCGAGTTTGCTGCCACAGCCTGCAAGTCGCTGCTGCGTTGTGATGATTGTCTGGAACCGTTCGAACAGTTCAAAGCCTTGTGATGAGCCTCGTTCGCGAACTGGAGATTGTCGGTCTGCGGCATGAACCGAACGACCTGCTCGTGGTCGATCTCGAAACGGTAGAGGGTGACGCGTGGCATTTTATCCAGGGCCAGTACCTGACCCTGAATCTCATGATCGACGGCGAGGAGCAACGCCGCAGTTATTCCCTCTGCTCGGCTCCGCAGACAGGGCTGCAGATCGGCATCAAACGGGTCCCCGGCGGTACGGTTTCCGAGTATGCGCATCGCCATTTCCAGGTCGGCGTGCGAGTGGAGAGTTTTGCACCCGCGGGTAACTTCTATCTGCCGCTGCAAGCGGGACGCGCACGCCGTTACCTGATGCTGGCCGCTGGCAGCGGTATCACACCGATCATCGCGCACATCCGCGCCATCCTGCGCGATGAGCCACGCAGTCAGATCACCCTGTTGTACGGTAACCGCGTCTCCACGGAGATTGCCTTTGTGGATGCGTTACAGTGGTTGAAGAATCGCTATGTCAGTCGCCTGCAATGGTTCAACGTGTTCAGTCGCCAGCATTGCGACAACGCGGCGTTTGCGGGGCGTATCGATGCCGCCCGGCTGCGTCTTCTGGACCCTCTTCTGGACCTGCGTGGCAAAGATGCAATTTTTGTCTGCGGACCCCAGGGGATGAGCGACGAGGTAGCCACGCAGGTGCGGGCGCTGGGAATGCCGCCGGACGTCTTGCGCACAGAACGGTTCTTCAATTCTGCCGAGGATGCGCAAGAAGCTTTGCACAAGCGTGCTGCACGCGCGGTTGACTACGCGGATCTCGACAGCCGCGTGCGGGTGCGCGCGCAGGGCCGTGAGGTTGCCTTCGATCTGGCCGCCACCGGGCATAGCGTCCTGGACGGCGCAATAGAGGCGGGGCTGGACCTGCCCTTTTCCTGCAAGGGTGGTGTTTGTGCCACCTGCAAGGCGCGCCTGCTCGAAGGCGAGGTGCAGATGGATGTCAATCATGCACTGGACGACGACGAGGTGCGCCGCGGGTACGTGCTGACCTGTCAGGCGCACCCGCTGAGCGACGGTCTACTGGTCGATTTCGACGTGAGCTAGGTCTGTTCGGCCGGTGCGGTGGCTGTCGAGGTCGCAGTGGTGGCGAGGTACACCAGTGGACTGATCACGCCGACAAAGGCGGTGGCGACAATCCACGGCCACGGGTTGCGGCCATGGTCTCGCGCGTGAGGGACAAGAAAGGACCACAGTAGAATCAGCGCGATCGCGAGATCCGCAAAGACCTGCCAGCCGCCAGAACTGAGCATCTGATATTCGAAGATACCGATGAATCCCACGTCATAGACCGCGTACGCGGTGAGGATCAGAAAGGGGATCAGCAGGGCGATGGCCAGGGTTTGTCGGGTCATGATGTCGCACAAGGTAGTGAAGATGGTCATATCTTACCCGGCGCGTGAATATTTCCCATTACCCGACAGGTAATCATCGCGAGGCGGTTGATGGGACCTGGTCCACGTGGGTGGACCAGGATTACGCCAGATTATGACCGGGCGCTGTAGGCGAGGGTTTCTGCCTGGTAGTAGGCCTCCAGGCATCTTTCATCCGCAAAGGGATAGATCTGGTTGACGTAGACCCCGGTCAGGTCCTTTTCGCGATCGATCCAGTAATAACAATTTGTCAGACCGGCCCACATCAATGTACCGGGCGCCCGCCCGGTGGCGCATGCCGCTTCGGTGATCTGAAAGGTCAGCCCCCATTTCTTCACAGCGCCCGGAAACAGCTCGGCATGGTTGCTCAGGGCGGGCGCTGCCGAAGGCAGTTCGACCACGTCGAGCGCGCCGATACTGTTCTGGCACATAAGCGCCACGGTCTCGGCCTGCAGGATACGCGCGCCGTCCAGTTCGCCGCCGCGCAAAATCGCGCGCAGGAAGCGGAGATAGTCGACGGTTGTGGACAGCAGGCCGCCACCGCCCATCTCAAACTCAGGGGCTTCGGCGGCGAGTGGATTCTCGTCCGGAGGGATGGTGCGCAGCGTGCCATCTTCCTGGCGCTGGCTGGTCTCGGCCAGGCGCGCCAGCATGTCCTCGTCCGGTGTGAATGCGGTGCTGTGCATCTGCAACGGTCCAGTGATGTTCGCCGCGACGTACTCACCCAGTGTGGTGCCGCTGACCGCTTCGACCATCTGACCGACCCAGTCGATCCCGATCCCATATTCCCAGCGCTCGTCCGGATCGAACATCAGAGGCACTTCCAGAGCGCGCTTCTGTCGTGTGGTGAAGCTTGGCAACCCAAGCTTCTCCACCAACTCCCCAAACGCCGGGTTCCACAGGTCATAGACGAAGCCGGAGGTATGCGTCAGCAAGTGTCGCAAAGTCACCGGTGTGCGGGGTGGCCTCAGGATCGCGTCGGCATTCTCATCGTAGCCTTCGAACACCTGTACATCGCGGAGATAGGGACAGACGTCTCCCGCGGGCATGTCCAGCTGTAGACGCCCTTGTTCGACCAGCTGCATCGCCGCAGCACCGGTAACGGCTTTGGTCATCGAGGCAATGATGCAAACGCTGTCGGTACGCATCGGCGTACCTGCCGTTGACAAGGACCCGAAAGCCTCGCAGAACAAGGTCTCCTCGCTGTTTGCGTAGGCAAATGCATGACCGCGCATCGTCTCACCGTCGATGGTGTTGCGCAGCATCTCTCTGAGGTCATCAGACATATTCGGTCCTTTAGGTGTGTTTGGGTCCTAACTCTTCGAAGACCCAGATGCGTCCGGTGCCCATGTTCAGGGCTGCGCTCTGTTGTCGCTCTGCGCGGGTGGCGTGCATGTTGGCGAGAATGTCATCGGCGTTGTCGCCTTCGGCCTCGTAGATCGCTAGGTAGGGTAGCGGGCAACCTTCGCCGGCCTCGCCCGCGAGTTTGTAGCGTTGTGCGGAGACGAGCCGGGTGGTGGCGATAACTTCATCCAGGTGGGTGTGGTCGTAATAGTCGTTGTACTCGTCTTCCTGTCCGTGCGTGGGTTCGGTCAGGACCATGACCAGGTGTTTTTTACTCATGTGTGTGCTCTTGTCAGCGTCAGGCGGATTGTAGGGTAAAGACGATCAGCTTGCCGTTCAGCCAATCGGGTAACCACTCGGGTGCGGCGGGGCGCAGGCGCGCAAAAATCTCGTCCACGTATTCTTGGTTGTCCAATATTACGTTGCCGTGCGCCCGATAGGTCACACCCTTGATCAGAAGGTCGACTTCCAGACCTCCGTCCGTGAAGTCTCGCCACCAGCCGCCGTCCACACCGATGTAAACCTTGTCGTCCTCCCGCAAGTAGTTTACGGGCAATTCGCGACCGTCGGGCATGACCAGCAGAGTCACCCGAGCTGCTCGCTCGCCTGAGGGACTGTTGCGCAGCTCATCGGCAACCCTGGGATTGGCGATGTAGGTCATATTGGCGGCGTAACCGGCGATCAGAACGATCATTCCGCCAACGATGAAGTAAAGCCATTTCATATTGGTTTCCTCATGCGGGAAGGGACGACGCGAGCTTCGCGATGCGTCGCCCGAGGTGCTTGGCAGTGTTTATGTCCACGTCCCCCAGTTGCTCGGCGCTGCTGGCGCTCGCGCCGACCCCGAGATAGTAACCATTAGGATTCAACTCGTCTCCCATGGTCGTGCCGGTGCCGACCCAGATCATACCCATCTGCATGGCGAACGTGACAAGGTCCTGCAGACAATTCAGTTTATCCCCGGAGGCGAGCGAGGACGCAGTGAATCCGCCCGCCCATTTGCCGTTCCACGCCTGGGTGTACCAACGGGATGCCATCGCGTCCATAAATGCTTTGAACTGAGCGGCACTCCC
>JBCCHL010000051.1:0-25555 GCA_039028775.1 Pseudomonadota bacterium
CGAAGAGCTGTTTTTCGAACTCTGTGGGCAACTATTAAGGCCCTATGCGGCCCTATGGGTCCGCAATGAAGACGTCGAAGACGTCATCCAAGACACTCTGGTCATCGTCGTACAACGCCTGCGCGAGAACCAACTCGCGGAACCCGAAAAAGCGTTCTACTACGCGGTGTCGGTTGCGCGGAAGATCTGCATCGCGTTGATCAGAAAAGAAGCGCGACGCAAAACCAGTCCGGATACGCCGCGCACCGAATACGCCGCAGACGCTGGCGAGTCCCCGGAAGAAGCACTCGTGCGGGACCGTGTGCGCCGCATGCTCCGGGACCAGATCCAATTGCTCAATACGCCGCGGGACCGGGAAGTACTGAAGCGGTTTTATCTCGAAGAAGAAGATCGCGAGTCTATTTGCGAGGCGATGCAACTCACATCGTCTCAATTAAGCCGGGTGTTGTATCGATCGAAGGCCAGGTTGCGGGAGATCGTGGAGGTGGAGCGGCGCACGGGAGTAAGATCGGGCGCTGCTGATCAACATAGTGCGAGGCAGGATCGTCGCCCATCGCGTACGCAGGCGAATCGACGAATTCGCGAGTCCTGCGCCAACAAATAGCGAATTGAGGGATTTAATATGTTGCGATTCAAACCGGTAGTCGGCCTAACACTGTGGTTATTAACCTTTGTGGCAGCGTGCTCTACTCCGGAGACACACCAGATAAACGAAGACAACGCAGTCCCCCAAAGTGACGCTGAACAAGCCCCCCAACTCAGCTTTGTGCGACGCGAAGGCAAAGATCGACTCATCGTGTTCGTTCACGGATTCACCGGGAACGCCAAAGACACCTGGACGCATGATCGGACCGGCGCATTTTGGCCAGATCTGATGAAAAATGACCGGTCTTTTGACGAAGCAGATATAGCCGCGTTCGACTACCCTACCACCCTATTCGGGCGCAACTTCTCGATCGACGACATCGCCGACAACTTAAGACTTCATCTGGACGCCGCTCAAGTCGGGACCAGCTACGAGGAGGTCGTTTTTCTTGCGCACAGTCTGGGTGGACTTGTTGTCCGCGCCTATGCCCTGAAGTATCGCGACAGCGTTAACATACCTATGGCTTACTTCTTTGGCACACCGACCAATGGAGCAGATCTTGCGGGGCTCGCAACTTTGGTCTCCGACAACGCCCAGATCGAAGGACTCAAATCCCTGGAGCAGAATCTGTATCTGCAGTCTCAGACCAACCAATGGCTGGCATCATCCCTAGCAGAGTCGATCCAGTCCTACTGCGCCTACGAAACGAAAACGACCAAGGGTCTCTTGATTGTCCCGAGATCGAGCGCAACCGCCCTTTGCAACCGAAGGCTAGATCCAATCTCCGAGAATCACATCCGTTTGGTCAAAACCAACCACGTAAATTCAAATAGCTACGTCGCCTTCAAAGTCGCCTACGAAGAGACCTTTCGACGCCTCCGCTTGGTTGCGCAGGATCGTTACGTCATTTTTGACGCCGAGTTTGCCAATACGATTGATCCCTCGTCACCTGTAATAACCGCGGACAAGGTGACAGTGAGTGGGGATGTCGATGTTCCCGATGGCACTATGCTGGTTGCTAATGATATCGATCTCACGGGCTCAATATTACGCGGCAAGACGCTCGCGTTGGTCGCAGCGTCCGTGACCGGTGGATCAATCAACGTATCAGGCGGCTTAGCAGAAGATGGCGGCGAACTGGTGGTCGCCGCAGGACGCATATTAGGCACCCGGATCACCGCGCACGGAGGAGCCGGGCGGGATGGGACTGACGGCAAGGACGGAACCGATGGTAGTAATGGCGCTGGTGGCAAGAAAGGGCGTTGCGACGGCTTCGGTAGGTGGCGCAAAGCACAACCCGGAAGCCCAGGTACTGATGGTACGGACGGGACGGATGGTACTGACGGCACTAAGGGAAGACGGGGAGGAAAAGTCTTTTTGCTTTCAATGAACACACTGAATGCAACACCATCTGTCGACGGTGGTGTCGGTGGCCGCAAGGGGCTTGGAGGTAGGGCAGGACGAGGTGGTAAGGGCGGCCCCGGCGGCGCGGGCTGTTCAGGATTAGGAGGTAGTCAGAGCAGTCGTTCAAGTGGACCAGATGGCACCGACGGATTGGCCGGAAGGGATGGTCAAGACGGAGCTGGCGGGGACAAGGGCATTGCTTGGATTTCTCGGCTCGGCTCATTTGAAGATATTGCAGAGCTGATTCCCCAAGCAGACGAGATCCGCGACTATGCTGACGACATCGTTGCCAATCTGAAAAACCGAGCACGGAACCCGTGATGGCCCCAACTCTATAAAGGCAGGCGATGCGGATCACACGTGGCCGGCCATCCGTCCGGCGATAGCCTCCTTCTCCGGCCTTGGCTTTCGCTACTGCCTGAGTGAACATACACACACTCGCACTATTTGAAGCAACCATGTCCCGCAGCCCCAAGACGTTTTTTGTGCCGCTCCTAGCCACGCTCCTAGTTTCCGCTTGCAGCTCCACCTCCCAGACCAGCCCATCCGAAACGGAACAAGATCTGGTCGCGCGTGCACTCGCTATCCACGATCGTGTGCTCACCCTGGACACACACGCGGACACACCGTTGCGGATGATCGAGCCCGGCTTCGACATGTCGCAGCGCCACGACCCGCGCGAGACGGGTTCAAAACTGGACTACCCACGGATGCGCGACGGTGGCCTCGACGCGGTTTTTCTTGCCGCCTTTGTCGCCCAAGATATCCGCAATGACGAGGGCAATAGCCGCGCGAAAGAACTGAGTCTGCAGATGATCGATGCCGTGATCGCATCCGCTGAAAAACACCCAGATATTGCGGGCATCGCGCTGGATCCCGACGATGCCTACGAGCTGGAGCGGGCCGGCAAGCGCGCTATCTATATCGCCATTGAGAACGGCTATCCCATCGGCTCCGATCTGGCCAACGTGGAGTTGTACTTCAACAAAGGCGTGCGCTATATCACGCTGGTGCACTCGACCAACAATGACCTGGCAGACTCGGCAACCGATCAACAAGGCCCCGAACACGACGGCATCAGCGAGCTCGGAGAGGCGGTCGTCAAGGAAATGAATCGACTTGGCATAATGGTAGATGTTTCCCACGGTAGCGACGATGTGTTCTATGACGCGATAGCGATGTCCAAGGCCCCGATTATCGCCAGCCACTCCAACGCCCGCGCGGTCACCGAGCACCGGCGCAACATGACAGATGAGATGTTAAAGCTCATGGCAGATAACGGCGGCGTGGTGCAACTGACCATGTTGTCCGACTATTTGCGAGACGCACCGGAAAATCCGGAGCGGGATGCTGCGATGGCAGACCTGCGGGCCCACATGAAGCCTGCCAGCAAGATGACCCCCGAGGAGCGCGCTGCCATGCGGCAGGCATTTCGGGAGATCAACGAACGCTTCCCGACGCCCCTGGCGACCGTCGTTGATGTGGTCGACCACGTCGATCATATCGTGACCGTAGCGGGAATCG
This sequence comes from Pseudomonadota bacterium, assembly GCA_039028775.1. Classification (GTDB taxonomy): domain Bacteria; phylum Pseudomonadota; class Gammaproteobacteria; order Pseudomonadales; family Azotimanducaceae; genus UBA4421. The sequence continues at coordinate 3,515 of JBCCHL010000051.1, forward strand.
ATCATGTCGGTATCGGTTGCGACTTTGACGGCGGCGGCGGCATCGACGGGGTCTTTGACGCCAGCGAGGTGATGAACATCACCATCGAGTTGGTGCGTCGCGGCTACTCCGAAGGCGAGATTAGAAAAATCTGGGGTGGTAACCTCATGCGCGTATTCCGTGACGTGCAGGCGGTGGCCGCAGAAATGCAGGGCCGACCGACATCCTGAGGATGCGCCCGAGGATTGTCGGCGCGTGCATTGTTTTTTGGACGGTGGCGGGGCTGCCGTTCACCATTCAGGCTCATCCGCTCAGACTCTCGCTCAGCCAGATCGAATACTCTTCAGAAGCACAAGTGCTCACGATTGATTTGAGGCTGTTTTTGATGGACGTCAACGAGGCCCTTGTGTTCGATCCGGAAAGCACGGAGTTGGGGTTTTGTGAGCCTGACGAATCGCCGAACGCAGAGCCCCTGCTGCTAGAGTATCTTGAGCGCTTCTTCCAAGTGCGCGTCAATGGCAGAAAAGTCGATCTGAACATAAAGAGCAAGCGCCTTGCGGGCCAGGGTATCGACACCGCCTTGGGCGTGCAGTTCGAGCACCGGCAAGCGCCTCCGCTTACCACGTTGGAGATACGCAACGCGGTGTTCACAGATCTCTTTTTCGATCAGACCAACGTCGTGTATGTCCACGTCGACGACAACAGTCGGAGTCTGATGCTTAACAAAGAAACACCCGCCCACACACTGAGTTTTTGATCGTGCACCCATTCAAGTTCTACCTGCAGATGGGCTTCGAACACATCTCCGATCTGGCTGGTTTCGATCACATCCTCTTTCTGGTCGCGCTTTGCGCGGTCTATCGATTGGCCCAGTGGCGCCGCCTGCTGATCCTGGTGACGGCTTTCACCATCGGCCACAGTATTACGTTGGCGCTGGCCTCCCTGGGCACGCTGACGCTGTCGTCCGAACTCATCGAGTTTTTGATCCCAACCACCATTTTGCTCACGGCCTTGCACAACGTCATCGGGCAGCCTGCACAAGCAGATACGAAAAAGATGGGGCGCAACTACGCCATGGCACTATTTTTTGGCCTGATACACGGCATGGGCTTTTCGAACTACTTCCGAGCGCTATTGATGGACGACTCATCGATTGTGATGCCGCTGCTGGCGTTCAATCTGGGTATAGAGCTTGGGCAGTTGCTGGTAGTAGCCGTTATTGTCAGTGTCGCTTACCTGTTTCTTCGAACAACCCGCGTTCAACATCGTGAGTGGAATTTGTTCGTCTCGGGCATGGCGGCCGGCATGGCGGTCCTACTTATGGCCGAAAATCGCTTCTGGTAGAACAGCACGCTCAGATTTCGATCAGTTCAGCCTGATACACAACCGGTCCACTCGGTGTTGGGATCGGCGATCCTCCAGGTGGCTCTATGCTGACCGCCAAACCCGTCGCAGTTTTCAGCAGATCGAGCAGCGCAGGCGAGAACCTCTGGGTCTGGGTCCGACCATCCACCGGCATGATGCCGAGCGAACGCGGCGCGCCCTCCTGCGGCAACATCCACAATTGATACACCCGATCGAGATCGAGCGCTTTCGCACTGACCGCCCGCGTATACAACTCCCCGGTGTCGAAGTTCACGCTCACCACCCAAAGTGGCGTAGCATTGCCTTCGCTGACAAAGGCGACCTCACGCTCCACAGTTTGAGGCGCAAAAACAAACAAAGTCACCAACGCCAAGATCAACGCACCAGCCAGTATTGCCCGACCACGCCAGAAATAGGTTGTTCGATCTTTCTCGGGGAAAACACGACGTTCAATGTCCTGCCAGATGCGTTCAGACGGTTGTTGATCGGGTAATGCCGAAGCCAGGCCAGACAGGCGGTTCTCCCATTCGATTACCGCAGCGCGGACGTTTGGCGACGCCAGCATCAAGCCCTCAAAGCGCCGTCGAGCCGCTCCGTGCAGCGTCCCTAGAACATATTCCGCTGCAAGCCGCTCCAGTAGTTCGGGGTTTTCGTAGTTCATGTCTCCAGACACCCCTTCAGCGCCTTGAGTCCGCGTCTCACCCGACTCTTGATCGTACCGATGGGCACTTCGAATCGAGCAGCGATCTCGTGGTGGGTCAGCCCTTGAAAGAAGGCAGCGAATATACTCTGGCGTTGCTCCGATTCCAGCGTTTCCAGACACTCCTGCAACCTCTGGCTGTCTTCGCCTAACTGCGGCGAGTAGCCATCTTCAGGCATTCGGTCGATGTCGGGTGGCTTGGTTTTGCGCAGCCGGTCTATGGCCAGGTGACGCACGATAGCGATCATCCAGGGCACAACCTCACCCTTCGCCGCATCGAACATATCCGCCGAATACCAGACCTTCACATAGGCTTCTTGCAGCACATCTTCTGCCTGCGTACGATCTTGCAGCATCGACAACGCGATCGCCAACAAGCGAGGGCTGGTGCGCCGATAGAGGGTTTGAAACGCGCCACGATCACCCAGCGCTACGCGCGCCAGCAAGGCTGCATCGGAAACGTCAACCACAGACACCATCCTTCTGATTGCTCATGGGCCGCTTATTACCGCAAGGCCTGCACGCGATTGAGCAGACGACGATCTTCCAGTTCCTTCTGCAACAACCAGTTCTGCGCAGCGAGACGTTTAGCGATCTCCGGACGCGGCAGGATGTCCAGATAGAACCAGACCATCTCACGCGCGTGCAGATAGTCTTCGTGTTCGATGTCGTGTCTAAATTGTCGGTCAACACGCGCAACCATTGCCTGCGCATGTTTAAGTCGACCCGCTTGTTGAAGAGCGCGCAAACGAAGAACCACCAGCGCAGGCGCCTGAGCTTCAGCATCGATGAGATCCAACACGGCGAGCGGCGCGTGTACCTCCAATAGCCGTTCCGCGTAGGCAGCTTCATGCACCACGGTCGGGTTCAGCATGAACGCCCTGCTTGACCACTTCAACGCTTGCTCCAGGTCATCGTTCCCCCAATAACCATCCGCCAGCACTGACGCCAGCCAAGCCTGGTCCTCCGTGCCGAGTCCACGCTGTGACTGCATCATTACCAAAAGGGCCTCCAACTTTTGCAGTTCTATTACCGCGACCGAATCACCTTGTTGCGACGCGTTCAGTAATATACAGGCCCGCCCCAGCAGCGGTCGGGTTGCGGCCACGCGGCGACACGCCTCGTGGCTGCGCGAATGGTGTCCCATCACACGCTGCAGGTTCGCCGTCAGAAGCCACGGATGCGCATGATCAGACGACAACAACGGCTCGAGCACCTCTATCGCTCGCGCAAACCGATGCATGGCCTGGGCATGCCAGGCCCGTAGCAGCAGGGCTTCCGGCGTGGACGCCACTTGACCGGCAAAAAACTCGTCGATAGAGCGGATGATCCCATCATCCCCGGTGGCACGATACTCGAGGAGCCGCGCTTCTACTTCCTCAAGCGTGGTTGGAGTCGGATGGGATTGCTCATGTGCCAGTGTGTGTCCGTGAACTTGTGCCGCCCAAACCCAGATCACCACCAACGCCACATATAACCGATGAAACAACACGGCGTCTAATCCAGAAGATCCGCAAAGTCATCATCCTGGGCGTCCGCATCAAACACCCTGGAATTGACGTCACGTGGCGGCTGGTTACTTTCGTCCGCGAAGACATCGCGCACAAAGCCGCGATAGGACACCTGTTGGGGCATCACCGACACGACAAATTGGGTCTGGTCGCTAAGGCCGCCCCGGTCGGTTGCAACCACCGTGATCGTTGCGTTGCCCAACGTGTCAGGCATTGGGGTCAAAACAAGACTGAAGGTCGGACCAGTGCCGCTGACGACTATCCCCGCATCGCTGATCACGCCCGGGTCACCGGAACTGGCGGTCAGGCTCACCGCTCCCCGGTCCACAACGTCCACCGAAATCGCCGCCGAAGCCTCATTTGCGCTGATCGTGACATCGTCGATCGAAGAGATCTGTGGTGCGCGGTTGCTCGAACCGCCACCACCACAGGCTGTTGTCAAAAGGCTCAAACACAACAACGCACACACACTTTTCAGGTTTGAACGGCTCATGCCTAAATCTCCGGCTGGGGCAGCGGCGCGTTGGTTGGCGCTCCCGGGTATGGGGTTAACAGGTAGGGAAAGCGCGCATTCAGATCCTGCGCGCTCAATGGCGCGCCATCTGTGAACGGTACGTTACCCACCGGGGCATCGGTCGGCTCGCACAGGCCCAGGTTGACACCCGCGCCCGCTTCGCCCAATGGCAGGTCGTGGCACAACGCGCCCATCACCACACGCAGGGCAATGTCTACCGAATCGTCCCCCGGCCGTCGCCCATTCGGAAAACCGGCCAGATCACCGGCTGCCACGCCGAGAGGGTTTTGCATTTCCCGGGGAGTGGGCGCAATCCCCAGGTTCAGGCGCAACATTTCACTCGGCGTACCACCATCAAACGCATTCACGCCGTCGAAGCCCGTGAGGAAGGCAGCCACTAGATCGGTGCGCGGAAAATTACCGGGTGCCAGGTTTTCAATCGTCGTGCCCAGGGTCGTGTTCACCGCATCCCGAAACAGGATGTCGAGAATCGCGGGCAGCACAGGGTTCGTTACAAACGTGGCAAACTGCCCATCATCCACCGGTTCGCTCGCGTTAAACCGGTTCTTCTGGTCGTATCCGATGACCAGTTCATTGACGAGGGGCGCCGAGAGGCGAGAAACTTGGGTCAAACCCCCACCGTTCACTTGCGGTCGTACAAAGCTGGGCGCCGGATTGAGGATGCGGGCCTGCGGCAAGCTGGCGCTGGTCCACCCCCCGATCACGCCATCACCACCCAAACAGTCTTTGTGCACCTCCAGGCCGAGCGTTGTGACATTGTTCCGAATCAGCGCGTTACGTTCGGGGTCTTGTGTAACGCCGCCGGGAAAACCGGCGCCATCCCCCGCACCCGGGCTTGAATCGCCTTCCACGGGTACGAAGTTGACCAGGTCGAAGACCTCACCCAGAGCAAGCTTGAACGCCTCATAGCGTTGGCCCACAAATACCCGACCACCGCTACAAGCGGGAATGTCGATATCAAAGATGAAGCTGTCCGCGTACGCGCCATAGTTACCAGGACCACCGAAGGTCTTGGTACCCGAGTAGTCAAAAGGTTTACGAAAAGTCGCCGCACCATCAGCGCTGTTGGTGATCGCCGTCGCAGTGCCCGACCGACGATCACCCTCAATCATCGATAAGGTATAGGTTTGCACGTGATTGAGGCCTCCCTCGTCCGCTGCGGAAATGCCACCAATATTGCGCAGCACAGCCGTCACCGGAATGCCATCAACATCCAGAGCAACCACTTCTCCAGCCGGCAGGACATCTTCGAAGTCGAACTGAAATGTCAGATCCTCAACCCCATCGCCGTCGTTATCGATATGGATTTCATACACGGCATCGGTATCCAGCGGGAAGTAGTTGGGACCGCCGTACGGCGCCTGCACCGGAACATAGTTGGCCAGCAGCGTTACATAGTCATCTCGCCCTGGCTCGTAGCTGACAAACATATAGAAGTCGGTCGCATCAACCTGCGGTAACTTTGTGATGAACGGAGCCTCTCGATGGCTGGAAGCATTCGAGCTGCCAGCGACAAAAAGCAGGATCATGCTGACGCTTCGCGCCAGCCGTAACATGGATATTCGCATAGTTATTTCCTTTTCCATTTTGGCTTGTTCCTACCTAAATACGTAAGCCGACGATTTCTGGATGCACGAAACAGGCAAAAAAAAGAAAAATAAATTCGTTTCGAATGAATCCAATCGTCAGTACTCAACGTAGAGCTATTGAACAAATGCAAATTGCGCCACCCGTTAGAGCAAGTTAGCCTATGGCCGAGGGAATCCGACCCGCGTTGTGTCTTGTGACGGTAGATATCGAGAGCGAGCAAACAGCAACCACAATGGACAGCAACACACTTCCGGCTGAAGCTGACCGCCAGCGGCTGGCGGCCCTGATATCTGGTGTCGTGGAGCGAGATGACCGCGCGCTCGAACAACTTTACCTCGCGACCGTAGATACCATCTTCGGTCTGGTCGCCAAGGTGTTGGGGGTCGGGCCAGACGCTGAGGAAGTGACCGAGGATGTCTACCTGTACGTCTGGCAGAACGCCCAGCGTTACAATCCGGAACAAGCACACCCCATTGCCTGGTTGATCATGCTGGCTCGCAGTCGCGCAATAGACAGACATCGTCAACGGATGCGCAGCGAACGCTTGATCGACACCTTACAGAAGGAAGAAGCGCCACAGCTTGATGAGACCGAAGCCCTGGCCTCTGTCCTAGACGCCAGGTTACGCGATTGGCTGGTCACGTTGCCGCAACCGCAGCGGCAGATTATCGCGATGGCCTACTTTCGAGGTATGACCCATCGAGAGATTGCCGCACAATTACAGATGAGTCTCGGTACCGTCAAAACCCATATCCGGCGCACACTGTTAGCCCTTCGCGAGGCTTTCGAATCCGGGCACACACAAAAGAGCTGAGTAGTATGAGCGATCACGAACTTGAACAGATCAATCAACTGATCACCGAAGCGATCGCGGCGTCGAACGTATCTGCTGGCGATGGGAGCGGCGAAGCCAGGCGCTCCCGTATGCTCGCCAACGTCAAGCGCCGCAGTCGAGCACCGGCACCTGAAGGCACCTACACCGTGCGGGCAGATGACATGCCGTGGGAGGTTTTCGATACCGGCATCGAGCGCAAACGGGTGGTCACCGATCACGGCGATGGTACCCATTCCTGTATCTATCGGTTGCAGCCAGGTGCCAAGTTCCGCAGCCACCCGCACAAACACCAGGAGACCTGCTGGGTGATCTCTGGCGAGGTTCTGGTAGGCGAACACCCGCTACAAGCAGGAGACATGCATGTCGCGGAGGTGAACTTTGATCACCCGGAAGTGGTGGCACGCAGCGAGGCGCTTTTGCTGATTCGCTCGCAGATCGGTCGAGGACCTCTATCGCCACCGTGAGAACGCTCTGAATTCAACAAAGGTGTTAGACGAACCCGCTGTGCAGAGCCCATAATTAGTCACTCCCAAACTCATACCCGCACCCACATGCCCAGACCTGCGCTCACAGACGAACAGAAACGCGAGACTCGCAACAAGATTCGTGCAGCGGCTGCCCACATCTACCGTGAGCATGGCGCCACGGATATCAGCGTGCGCGCGGTGGCGGCGGAGGCTGGGGTTTCGGTGGGGACGGTATATTCCTACTTCGAGAATCTGGCTGAATTGCTGCAGTCGCTTTGGCGCGCGCCCGTGCGTGCGCTGATCAGCGAGATGGATACACTGGCCGCTGACCACGACGATCCGCACCGTCGACTCGAAGCGCTGATGGGGGCCTACCTCAACTTTGCTCAAGCGCAAGACACCGTTTTCCGTAACGCATTCTTGTTTGTCCGGCCGGAAGGCATATCACCGCCGCCTCAGGTCGACCTGCAGCGCGATCGTTTCTTCAAGATATACCAGCAAACAATCGAGGATGGCCAGGTCGCCGGCGTGTTTCGTGCGGGAGACCCGGCGGAGTTGGTCCAGCTTGTACTGTCCGCCCTGCATGGCAGCATCTCGCTGCCGATCAACCTGCATCGCCTCGCCCTCGACGCATCCGGCGCGGTGCCCAACCAGATGATCGCCGCTATGCTGGAGTGGCTGGGAAACGTCAACGCGGACTAAGCCGCCCGGCTCGCCGGGTTCGTTCCGCGATTTGCGGTTCGTAGACCATGTGTGGACAGTCACCGATCCACAGGACAGATCAAGCGCATACCTAAGTCATATATAAGGATCTATAAAGGAGCTATGAAGAGAGTAGCGGCCTATGCGGGCCTGAGCCTGGTATTCGTCTGGTTTATGTTCGGCGGCATCACCCACTTCACCAATCCCGACTTCTTTGTCGCCATCATGCCGCCATACATCCCATGGCATCTGGCGATGGTGTACATCAGTGGCGTGTTCGAAGTCTTGTTTGCCGCCATGCTGCTACCCCCGAAGACCCGGCAGTTGGCGGGTAATCTACTGATCGCTCTGACCTTGGCCGTCACCCCGGCAAACATCCACATGTACTTACATCCGGAGCTGTTTTCGGACGTCCCTGCCGCCTTCCTGTCCATACGCCTGGTGGTACAGGTCATCCTCTTGCTGATTGTTTGGTGGAGTACCAGGGAACGGACCTGGACCAAAGCAACCGCCGCTTGAGCGGCAAATGCCGGGCGCCAAACCCGGTGCTCGCGCACGGCACTGCTCGCGCCTCTCTTCGACAGGACATGTATCCACCGATTGTGGCGCACCTTGATTCTCACAGTTACACTCTCCCGCTGCACAATCACGACACGGGAGGGAGACCCATGGATACCAGGATCCGCCAACACCGGCTCCGATTTTGCGCTGCTCTTGTGCTACTGCTCGGCAGCCCACACCTCGCGGCGAACGAGCATCGCAACCAATGTAAAGCCTTTCTCGACAGTGCGATGAAACCACTGCATCAGGATCCCATCGCGCGCCTCATCAATCAGAAATATAACCGCAACTCGACCATCGGCGACAAAGCGATCGCTCTGAATCATGCAGAGGTAGCGACCGCGGTTGCCACTGTGTGCGAAGAAATGGACATCGACATGATCACCAGCAAACCTTGCTGGTATGTGCTGAACGGGCGGGAGTTCGACCCGGCCGAGTGGTGCGACGTTGCGAGCGAGCCGCTGCCGCTGATCAAGGCTGCCGTGATAAACCATGCCAAACTGGTCGTGTCGGTAGTGGGCGACTCCAACATCCAGTCGGTGGAAGAATTTCAACAGCGCGAGGGCTGGCTCACACTCGAAGGCCCCGTCACCTATCGGTCAAGTCTGGAGTTCTCGAGCGACCGCATGGGCACGGTGAATGCCAATATGACCGATCTGCTGGCAGCGGTGGGCGCCGCCCCGGACGCGTTATGGGAAGAGCAGAAACTGCGCCTGGATGCCCTGCGGGCCGAAGTGGAGCGAACCGCAGATGAATGGCCCATCCCCGATAATGAAGGGGAAAACTACTCGACCGACCTTGTCAGCGCGCAGGTTAAGGAAATGCACCCGGACGCAGATATCGAGGACGCCTACCTCGGGCGCAGCAATTGGAAAATTCACAAGAACGCTCTGGGCATCACGCAGCGACGTACGTTGCCGGGTTATGTCCTATTCAAACTGGGCGATGATCCCTACTGCCAACTGCGTTCCTATACCCTGACAGAGCAACACACCGCCGCTGGAAACTTCCAGCCGGCCAAGGGTGTCGCGCTAGGGTACGTGCGCTTCCAGCAGTGCCCGGGATGGTGGTAAGGCAACGACATAGCTGCCTAGCTGGCTCGCGCCTTCACCAATACATAGAAGGTGGGCAACACATACAGGGTGAATAGCGTTCCGATCAGCATCCCGGCCGCAATCATCAGCCCGATGGCAAATCTGGCGTTGGCGCCGGCGCCAAACGCCAGCAATAGTGGTACCACGCCTAACACGGTCGCAAACGTAGTCATGAGAATCGGGCGCAGCCGCAGCCCGGCAGCTCGCAATACCGCGTCGCGCGCATCAAGACCTTCATCAAGCAGGCGGTTAGCAAAATCGACGATCAAGATGCCGTGTTTGCTGATCAGGCCGATCAAAGTGAGTAGTCCCACCTGGGTATAGATATTCAGGGTTGCCCAACCCAACGCCAGCGGGACGATGGCGCCGAAGATCGACAGCGGCACGCTGATCAGCACCACCAGCGGGTCGCGAAAACTGTTGAACTGGGCGGACAGCACCAGATAGATAAACACCAGCGAAGTCGCGAACAAAGTCAGGAAGCCCTGGCTCTCCTGTACGAAGCGGCGCGACTCACCGAGATAGCCCACGCGGTATCCGCTCGGTGCCACCTCGCGCAGCGCCTGTTCGAGAAACTCAAGACCATCACCCAGCGTGTTAGGCGGTAGGACCAGACCTTGCAACGTCACGCTGTTGAGTTGCTGATACTGTCGCAGCGCGCTGGGCTCGACGGTCTGACGGAGACTTATGACCGTCGACAAGGGAACCAACGAGCCGCCAGCAGTACGCAGGTAGTACCGCTCCAACCATTCCTTGGCCAACCGAAAACCGCGATCCGCCTGTGGGATGACCTTGTAACTACGACCCTCCACACTGAAGCGATTGGTCTCCGCTTCCCCAAGCATCACCTGCAGCGTGAGCCCGATGTCCTGCATCGAGATCCCCAAACGCGCAGCCAGCTCTCGATCGATGCCCACGCCGACCTCCGGTCGCGAGAAGCGCAAGTCTTTATTTACCAGTGCAAAACGCCCGGACTGCCGCGCTTTCAGCAGCACGTCCTGTGCCACGCGATCGAGTTCGGCATAGCCCACGTTGCCGGAGATCACAAACTGGAGTGGCAAACCCGAGGCTGCACCCGGCAATCCACCAGCGGCGAAAGTGAATATCTCCAAACCGCTGATCTTGTCGTATTTGCTCTGTACCTCGCGGCGAATCTCCTCCAGCGAACGCTCCCGCTCGTCCCAGGGTTTGAGCTCGATGCCACCAAACACCGAGGTCGGATTGTTCACCTGCCACGAGTGGGTGACCTCGGGTACTGTACGCCAGGCCTCAACCATCTGATCGAGAAAAAAGGTGGTGTACTCCAAATTGCCATAGTCTGGCGGCGTGGCCACCGCAAACACACTGCCGCTGTCTTCTTCGGGAGCCAGTTCTTTCTGCGCCAGCTGATAAAACACCGGCAGGCTCAGCAAAATGAAACCGCCGAACAACATCACCGCACCACGGTTGCCTAGACAGTGTTCCAGCGATCCCTGGTAGGCGCGGTGCAGCGCACTGAAGCGGGCGTCTAACCAATCGGCCGCGCGGCCCTGGTCGCTGTGGGGTTTTAAGAAATACGCACACATCATCGGGCTCAATACGAGCGCGACCACGCCGGACACCACCACCGCCCCTGCCAGCGTGAGGGCAAACTCGCTGAACAGCACGCCCGTCAAACCGCCGAGAAAACCGATCGGTATGTAAACGGCAACCAGCGTCAGCGTCATGGCAATTACAGGCAGCGCAACCTGCCGTGCGCCGATGAGCGCGGCCTCCAACGGCGAGCGCCCCTCCTCGATGTGCCGATGTACGTTCTCGACCACGACGATCGCGTCATCGACGACCAGACCGATCGCTATGACCATGGCGAGCAGGGTCAGCAAGTTGATGGAGAACCCCATCAACCAGATCAGGAACAATACGGTGGTAAGCGACAGTGGGATCGCGACTATCGGTATCACCACCACACGCAGCGACCCGAGAAATACGAGTATGACCAGCACCACGATGATCGAGGCTTCGACCAGCGTCTGTGTGACCTCGTTCAGTGCTTCGCTGATATATTTCGAACCGTCGGAGTCCAGAAAGATGGTGAGGTCTGCCGGCAGCTGGGAGTCGAGTTCCGCAATCTTGGCTTTGACGTTTTGCGCCACCTCCAGCGGGTTCGCCCCGGGAGCTTCGGTGATCGCCACAAACATTGTCTCCTGACCGCTGGAATATACCGCCGACTCGAAAGTCTCACTGGCCAGTTCAATCTCCGCCACATCGCCCAGCCGCACGCGCCTGTCGCCATCCTGACGCACCACAATGGCCTGGAAACTCTCGGGATCCTGAAGATCGGTATCCGCATCTACGCTCGCGCGCACCAGTTCACCGCGGGTCGTACCCGCCGCGGAGATATAATTGTTGCGCTGGATGGCGTTGTTCACGTCGATGGCGGTGACGTTAAACGCGGCCATGCGCGCCGGATTCAGCCATATGCGCATGGCAAAGTTGCCGCTACCGAGAATGCGCGCCTCCCCCACACCCTCCACCGTGCTGAGGACAGGTTGTACGGAACGCGCAACATAGTCGGCCACCTGCTGCACGGACATCTGTTCGGACAGAAAAGCCAGATACATCATGGCATCACCGCCCGTACGATTGGTGACCACCGGGTCTTCCACCTCCCGCGGCAGTTCGAAGCGCGCCTCGTTGATCTTGGTGATGACCTCGCTCATCACCTCCGTCGAGTTCTCACCCAAACGTACCCACACCTCGATCTGAGCGACGCCAGGGTTGCTTTCCGAGGTAACGTACTCCACGCCTTTGGCAGCGGCTATGCGTCTCTGCAAGGGATCAGTTACAAACCCCTGAACGGTTTCTGCGCTGGCGCCCGGGTACGCAGCCGTCACGAAGATGACGCTCTTCTCTACTTCGGGATACTCGCGCAACGACAGTTGGGTCGCAGACTGTAGTCCCAACAACAGGAGTGCCGCGCTCAGCACCAGTGCGAGCACCGGGCGCCGGATAAAGATGTCGGTGAACTTGGGCACGTCTACAGTTTCACATTCTCGTCGATCACCACCCGTACCCCACGATACAGTTTGTTCTGGCCGACGCTCACCACGCGATCACCCGCCACCAAACCATTGAGCACCGCCACCCGGCCGTCGACCACCCGGCCTGCCTGCACCACCCGGGCCTCGGCGGTGAGTCCGCCATCTTCGAGCTCCGTCAGCACGTACACGGTATTGCCCTGCAAGGCATAGGTCATGGCGGTTTCGGGAACGGTGATCACATCCTGGCGCTCGCCCAGGTCAAGATCGAGGACCGCAAACATGCCAGGCAACAGGCCGGCTGCATCGAGCAGCTTGGCGCGCAGCAGGACGTTGCGCGTATTCGCGTCGATACTCGCATCGACGGCTGTTACCTGCGCATTGAAGGTCTTGTCATCGTACCCATCCACGCGCACCGCCGCCTCGAGGCCGGGTTTGAGTTTAGCGCTATACCGCGCGGGCACGGTGAAGTCGATTTCCAGTTCGGACTGATCCTGTAGCGTTGCAATCACCGTACCCGGTGACAGATAGTCGCCGACATCTACTCGCCGGATTCCCATAGTGCCGGCAAAGGGGGCTTGTATGCGTTTGTTCGCCAACCTTGCCTCGGTCTCGGACAGCTGTGCGCGGGCGCGCTCCAGATCTGCCCGGGAGCGATCGAACTGGGTTTGGGGAATAGACTTCTGTTCGACAAGTGCGCTGTCCCGATCATAGAGAATTTGCGCCAACTCCAAGCTTGCGATCTGGTTCTGGCGACTGGCGCGCTCTATCTCATCATTGAGTACTACCAGGACAGCGCCTGCCTCGACCTGGTCGCCGGAGTCAAACAGGATGGAAGTGATTTCGCCGCTAGACTCGGAGGTAAGGTCTACCCCACGTACAGCCTTAACCGTGCCTACCGCACTCAGCGTGTCTTCCCAAACCTCCGCTTGGGCCGGGGAGACCGCTATGGTGACGGGCGGTGGCCTGAAATCCATATCCGCAAACGCGCTGAAGCGTTGCATGAGGTAGGCGCCGATACTGCCAAACAGGACCAACAACAGTAGGATCGCAATGACGTAGGCTTTCAATGTGGGGTGCTATTTTGCGGTTGGGAGCATAGCTTACTGGGTAATGAGGACAGGTCCAATAAGGGGAATCGGTAGGGATGACGCCATCAGCGCACCGGCGCCTTATCCCGCGGTTGAGGTACTACTACCGCGGCGAGCAAAAGCAGCGCGAGGCCTGACATGCATGCGTAGGCCGCAGCGTTGAAGCTGGCGAACACATCCAGCGCCAATGCAAAAGCTACCGGACCGATCGCGCTGGCAGTGACGGTGAGGCTCGTGTTAAAGCCGCTGATCTCGCCCAGATGCAAGGCTCCGTAGTGACGGATGAACGCCAGGTTGGACAACACCCCCCACAGGCCCCCGCCCGCGCCGAAACCTGCGATGAGCAGATAATAGCCGAAATCCTCGGTCAAACGCGTCAGACCGAACGCGCCGACAAGAAACGCCACCAGCATGATCACCAGCCACGGCTTCAGACGCATATGGTCGCTCAGGGTCGAGGCGGACAGGTTCACCGTCAAAGACACCACCGCCTGGGGAATAAAGTAGGCAAACGCCTCAGCCCGGCTGCGACCCGCAGCGTCGAAGATTGCGACGATATGAAACGTCACCGCTGTACCGAACAGCGCGTGCATCGACAGCGAGAGCGCGTAGAGCCAGAACACGGGGTCCCGGCGCGCATGCGCTAGCGTGCAATCGTCCTCAGCCGCGGCAGTAGGCTCAGCAGAATCCCGCACCGCACCCCCGTCCGGATGCAAACCGCTCACGCCCGGATGATCGCGTATCCAAACCAGGACAATCAGCGCAAAACCAACCCCCACCGCGACGGCCATCCACAACAAGGCACCCCGCCAGGTAGTGGCATCCATCAGCAAGGCAATGAGGAAGGGTGCGATCGAAAATCCGAGCGAGACGAAAACACCCCGCAGGCCCGACACAAATCCACGCCGACGCACGAACCAGACCAGCAGCACGTTCCGGCTGGCACTGGTGAGCACACCCTGGCCCGCAAAGCGCACGCCGAAGTAGCCTAGCACCATAAGCGGAAACGCCACGGTGACCAGATCGAGGGAGGTGACGGCGGCCAGGCTGACGGCGAGCAGGTCTATCGCAGCCAGGAACACCAACGTGGCTCCGAGCAGGACGCTGGCGCCAAACATCATGACCCGCGCGCCGTAACGATCGTACCAACGCCCAGCGTGGGTCAACAGAAAGGCACTGCCTAAAGTGCCGATGAGATAAGCGGTGGAGAGCTGGGTGCGGCTTAGGCCCGTGACATCGATGAACGCATCGGCAAAGACGGCCATACCCATGGTCTGACCGGGGATACTCATCAAGAAGCCGAGCGTGGAGAGGAACGCGATTACCCAGCCGTAAAAGACAGGGCTGCGAGCGGCTGCAAACGGCCAGTCGCCGCGAAGACGGTGAATCAGCGACATGGTGATCCGAGGTGGTTATCGAGGGAGTGTCGGTCAACGCGACGGCTACGAGCCGTATCGCGCGCGGCGTATAGTAGCGGAAGTTGAAGGGAGTGTGGTGATCCGCGCTACCCTTGCGGTCACGTTGCTTCCGGAAACGCCTACTGACCTTTCAGATCCACCCGTAAAATGCGGTCGCCATGAAACGTGCCGACGAAGAGCTCGTCAGCAACCCGCAGTCCCACGGTGCCCGCCCCCATCGGCACCCCGTCGCTGGCGTACAACGTTTCTACGATGCGCATCGTGTCCGGGTCCAGCGCAACTATCTTAAACGGAATAGTGCACGCGCCCTGCGCGATGCTGACACAAGCGCCGAAGTCTGCCCCGGTCAGATCACGCGCGAGCGATGCGATCAGCACGCGACCATCGGGCGACCAGCGCGCGTTGTCCGGTGTGTCGACGCTCGCCCGCCCCAGTTCACGCCCGGTCGCCACTTCGATCTTGCGCACGCTGTGCTCGGCTGTGGCGTTCATATATATGTACCGGCCATCGGGAGACGTGACGATCCCGTTCGGCATTGCACCCTCCGTACCCTCGATCTTGCTAAATCGGGTGTCGGCTTGTGACCAGGCGAACGCATGGCCGGTCACGTGGCGCGGTATGTCCTTCGTGAGATCAATCGGGGGATCGAGAGGCACCATCTGGGTAGTGTAGAAGTCGCCATTGGAGGCGGCCGCCACACTATTGAGAGAAGCATTCGCGGGCGCGAGCACACAGCCGCGCCATTCCACCCGCCAGTCTGTACCCGCACCCATCACTTCGAATAGCTCTATCGCTTCGCGACCGCCGTGCTGGATTACCAGCAGTTGCAAACGGCCATCGTCCCGTCGCACCAGATCGATGCCATGACTGTTGAATCGTTCATCCGGCGGCTCGGTGCAAGTCGGATCGCCCCAACCCGGTTGCGCGGCACCCTGCGCCTGCCCACCGCGAAACACCGTGTGCTGCTCCTCGCTCTCGAGTTCCAGCACCAGGAGTCTGCCCGTTGCCGCGGCCGAGGCACCGTATTCCCCGATGAGAATTGCCTGATTGCCGGGCAGAGCCACCATGTCTTCAGGATTGGAGAACCCGCAGATCGGTCGCGCATTGTCCTTGGGTACACAATCGACGACAGCCTGCGCCCAGCTCGCCGGAATAGCACTCGACAAGGCCGAGACCACAGTAAGCACTGACAAGAAACGCAACATATGAACCCCGATTGGCGATGGTCGACGCCAGATCATGCCAACCGCACGGCGCGCCAGCAAGCCGCGATGGCTGCCACCTATCCGTCGCACGTCGTGAAGATACTCGCTGGCACCGGTATCATTCCCGTACAGGCCGCCACACTTACCCACGGCGGCACACTCAACCACGAGACAAAGCATGCGCCTGAACCCCGTTCTACTCCATCTATCCGCCCTGATCGCACTCTTGAGCGCATGCTCGTCCTCCCGGGAGGAGATCGGCGAGGAGATGCGCTGTCAGGCAGGCACCTATAGGATGGCATCCGGCGCTTTGATCGATATCGGGCTCTCGAGTGCACAGCACCTGCGCTGGCGACTAGTAGACGGCCGCGTCGGTCGGGTGCGTCGGGAAGAAGACCAGCAGACCTGGACCGGCACCACAGGTTGGACGGCTGAACCTGACCCGGCGCGCATCCAGCTGGGCGATTGCACAGACCGACATATCCAAGTCACCGGCATCGACGGCATCGACGGCCAGGGCACGCGAATTGAGCTGCGCACCAGCGAGGTTCGGTTCAAAGGGGCCGACGTCGAACTAGCCGGTCGTCTGGTGCTCCCAGAAGGCGAGGGTCAGGTGCCTCTCGCGGTGTTGGTACACGGTTCCGAAGACACGAGCGCTCTCGACTTCTACTACAATCAGCGCTTGTTACCGGCCCGTGGCATCGGCGTTTTCGTCTATGACAAGCGGGGCACCGGTGCTTCGTCAGGCGCATACTCGCAAGATTTTCATCTGCTTGCGGCCGATGCGGCAGCCGCGCATCAGACTGCATTGAATCTTGCGGGTGACCGCGTCGCTTACAGCGGCTACATGGGCGGTAGCCAGGGTGGCTGGGTAGCCCCCCTCGCCGCTACCTTGAGCCCGGCAGATTTCGTGATCGCCAACTATGGTCTGGCCGAAAGCGCGTTGGCCGAAGACCGCGATGAAGTGCAGCTACGGCTGCGCGAAGCCGGCTACGGTGCAGACGCCCAGGCCAAAGCCCGCGAAATTACCGACATCACGGGGCGCCTTTTAGTGACGAATTTCGAGGACGGCGCCGAAGACCTCGCACGTGCGCGCGCCGCGTACGAGGACGATGCGTGGTTTACGGAACTTGAAGGTGGGGTCAGCTGGGAGATGGTGAGTCGCCCGCTATGGCAGTTTCGCATCGGCTATTTCTTCCTGGATGTCGGCACCAGTTGGGACTACGAACCGCTTCCGGTGCTGCGCGACCTCGATACCCCCATGCTCTGGGTTCTCGCAGGTGATGATCGCTCCGCCCCACCGCAGAACACGCGCAAGATTCTGACCGCTTTGCAACAAGAAGGCAGGCCGATCGACATCGCCTTTTTCCCGAACGCGGAACACGGGATGACCCTCTACAAACTGGGCGATGATGGTCAGCGCCTGTCGCTGTCCTACGCGCCTGGATATTTCCCGTTGCTCGCAGATTGGATTCACAGCCGCAGGTTGGGCGAAGGGTACGCAGATGCGGAGCTGGCACCGCGACGCGACGAGCAGCCGGTCTCTAAGCGCGATATCAGCCCTTAGCTGCGTGTCGCGGCCAAACATTTACCGATCATTCACCCCCATCGAGCTAATATGTCCTCTCCCTGCAGCAAGGTTTAATCAGAACGGATGATCGGTCTCAAGAGTGTTCACATGAGCTACCCCGTCGAGCAAGCGCGTCTGACGGTGCTCAACGATGTTACGCTGGACATCGCAGCCGGAGAAAGCGCTGCAATCATCGGGCCCTCCGGCTCAGGGAAGACCACTCTGCTGTTGCTGCTCGCCGGACTGGATCAACCCGATTCGGGCTCGATTGAGATCGAGGGTACCGACCTGGGCAAACTGTCCGCTGATGAGCGTGCGGACTTACGCCGCGATCGCTTAGGCATTGTGTTTCAGTCGTTCCATCTCATTCCCAGCCTCACCGCGCTGGGCAACGTGACACTGCCGTTGGAGATCGCCGGCGACCCGGATGCTGAAGCTAAGGCACGCACCATCCTCGAGCGCGTTGGTCTGAGCCATCGGGAGAGCCACTACCCCACACAACTGTCCGGTGGCGAACAGCAACGGGTGGCGATCGCCCGAGCCCTGGTCCACGAACCGCCCCTGATCCTCGCAGACGAACCCACCGGCAATCTGGACAAAGACACCGGCGCGTCAATCACTGATCTACTCTTCGATCTGCACCACAACCTGGGCAGTACCCTGGTGCTGGTGACCCACGATGGAACGCTGGCCGCACGCTGTCAGCGTCAGCTGCGACTGGACGGCGGCGCATTACTGGAGCAGGAGACAACCCATGCGGTTCCTGCTTAAACTCGCCTGGCAGGATCTGCGCGGCAGTGGTCAGTCGTTGTGGGTTCTATGCGCCTGCCTGATGTTGGGCGTCACGCTGGTCGCGGCCACCGGTGGGCTGTATCGACAGGTCTGGCAAGGTCTACAGGCAGACAGCCGACTGCTCAACGGCGGCGACCTGCGGGTCCAGGCACGCTCGCAGCTGCCAGACGAAGCCCTCGACTGGATGGCTGAACGGGGTCAGGTGTCGCTCCTGATCGAACTGTATACGATGATGGGCACCGCCGCTGGCGAGTTTCAGTTGGTGGAGGTGCAGAGTGTAGATCAGCACTATCCGCTCTATGGGCGCCTGACCCTCGAACCCGAGCAATCCTTGGCCGCAGCAACCAGACAAATCGACGGACGCTATGGCGTCGTCATCGAACCCGTGCTCGCCGACCGGCTGGGTATCAGTATCGGCGACACGGTCGATATTGGTATGGCAACCCTCGAGGTGCGCGCACTGATCGCGGAGCAGCCCGACCGCAACCTCACCGCCAACTGGCGCGGCGGGCGCGTCCTGCTGTCCGAAGCCGCGCTGATGGGAAGCGAGCTCATCGCCCCGGGCAGCCGCGTGGACTACGAATACCGAGTCCGTACCGCGATCGATCTCGATGCCTGGCAGCGCGATCTGTTCGCTGCTTTCCCTGGCACCAACTGGGAGGTGAGCACATTCCTGGATCGCAGCGACCGGATCGGGGAACGGCTCGCACAAGCGGGTTCGGCGCTGATCATCGTCGGGTTCAGCACTTTGTTTATCGGCGGCCTCGGCGTTTTTAACAGCGTTCAGGCCTATCTACAGAACAAACTCGGCACCATCGCCACGCTGCGCTCCGTGGGCCTGCAAGACCGTCCGCTGGCAATGGTCTACCTGCTACAGATTCTCATTATGAGTGGGCTGTCTTGTTTGGCCGGCGCCCTCTTGGGTTTTGCGCTGTCCCTCGCAGGCTCCCTGTTTGTCGCCACGCAGGTACAACTGAACACCGCACTGACAAGCGCGCTTGCGCCAAGCGCGCTCGCCGCCGTTTTTGGACTCGCCACGGCAATGACCTTCGCCGCCCCAGCTATCGGCCGTGCCTTGTCCGTCGACCCGGCCGTTCTGTTCCGCAGCCTGGAGGGCGTGCAGACCCAAACCCCGCGCGTCTGGTGGATGGCCACCTTCGCGGGCGCGGCCAGCGTCATCGGCATGGTATTGATCGCCCTCCCGGACCCAGTCTTTGCAGCGGCCTTTGTCGGCACGGTGCTGGGATTGCTGATCCTGCTGGACGGTATCGTCCGCCTGATACGTCGGCTCGCCTTGAAGATGGACAGCCGCGCGCCAACACGGCGGCACTTTGCGCTACATCTAGCGCTGGCGAATCTGCACCGCCACGGTTCGGCACTGCGCGTCTCCCTGTTGACACTCGGTTCTTCGCTCACCTTGCTGGTCGCCTGCACGGTGCTGATCTCAACGCTGTTGGAGACCATCGCCGATACCGTGCCAGAAGAGTCCCCGGACCTCGTGTTGTACGACGTAACGCGCGACCAGTACGACACTGTCACCGAAATTCTGCAGCGTAACAATGCCCGCCGCATCGATCTGGTGCCACTGGTGCAGGGCAGATTGAGTCACATCAACGGCGCGTCTATGGACGCCAGCAACACCCTGGCGGCCCAGCGCGAAGCGCGCGATGAGCACAAACTGACCTACCGCGCGGGCAATGTCGACGGCGTGACGCTGGTGGCGGGAAGTTGGTGGCCGGAGGGTACGGCAGCTGATGGAGCCTTTGTGGTGATGGAAGATCGCGAGGCAGAACAGATCGGTGTGGAAGTTGGCGATCTATTGAAGTTCGTTATCGAAGGCCGCCCGCTCGAAGCGCAGCTCACGGGTATCTATCGCCAGAAAGGTCTCCAGACTCGATTCTGGTTCGAGGCCATTTTTTCCGACGGCGCGCTGGAACCGTTTATCGCGCGCTACGTCGGCGCGGGTTTCATGCCACCGGACAGCGCCATCGCCGCACAGAACGAGTTGGCCTTGACCGCGTCCAATATCGTGTCGGTCCGCACGGCGACCATCGTGGCCACCGCAAAAGACCTGTTGGGGAAAGCGGTGGCGGGGCTATCGGTGGTGTCCGGCGTTGCGTTGGCCGTCAGTCTGCTAGTGCTCACCGGGGTGATGGCCAGCCACCGTTCTCGGCAGGTCTACTATTCAACCATTCTGCATACTATCGGAGCGCGCCTGCGCATAATCCGCACCAGCCTGAGCATGGAATACATACTCTTGGCGATCGTCACTTCGGCGTTCGCCCTGGCGCTGGGTATCCTGATCGCACTGCCGTTGCTGCACTTCCAGCTGAAGTTACCCCTGACCTTTCCGCTCTGGCCGCCGGTGATTGCCGCTTTCGGCATCAGCTCGTTGTGTCTCTACGCGGGAGCGCGCTACCTGATGCGCAGACTCAATCTGAAACCGGCTACGCTCCTACGTGGGCATTGAACGGCACTACCGCGTACATCTGCTTGTCAGGCCGCGGTCTTGCCCTGCAACCGCAGCAACTTCCGCTCCAAACGCGCTTTGAACCGTTCGTGACGCTCCTCGGTCAGCGGGTAGCGCCACATAATCGGTATCGCGGCACAGTGGATGATGGCTGGGATGATCGTGTAGAGCATGGTCAGCCAGAACAATGAGTTCTCCGAATTGCCATCCGGCGTACCCGACAGCGCCACGTCTGCGGTGGGGTCAAAATTGACGAAGGCAACCGCCGCCAACGCCACTGCGCCGCCCAGGGCATAGGCACCTTTGCGCAGAAACCCCCACACAGCAAAGTAAAGTCCGGCCCGGTGCTCCCCAGTGCGAGCGGTATCGATGTCCACCGCATCTGCCGCCATCGACGCAGCCAAGGCCAACAGCGCCGCCACGGAACAGCCCTTAAGACTCATCACGATCAGGAACATGCCAAACTCACCTTCCGGCACAAATGGCAGTGCGGACGCCCAGATCGAATACCAGAAAACGCAGCCGATGAAGGTCTTGTGCTTGCCGATGCGCTTGGAAATGGCCATCCACGGGGACACGCCGATCACCGAAGCGGTGTAGTAGACCAGCACATAAATGGGATAGAGCTCGCCCGCTTTGACCACATGCTTAACAAAGAAATAGGACATGGCGGCAACCAGCGCGATCCCGAACGTCGTGATCAGATAGGTGATCACAATACGCAGGTAGGGCCCATTGCGCAGGATCAGACGATAGTCCGCGCGCAGATTGAGGCGTCGCACCTCGGTATCCTCCTGCGCCGGTTCCGGCGTGAATAAAACGGCCAGCAAGACAGTCGCCGGGATCATGACCATCACGAACATGGTCAGCCATTCGAGGATGACGTCGATATTGCCGGCCCGGGCCTTCATGATCTCCTGAAACTCGGTCGAGAAGTTGGCAAACATGTCACTCAACTCGCCACTGGTCGCAGCGAAGTAGATGCCCAGGGCCGCGACCAACGGCAAGAGGTTAAATGACAGGTTCCCGGCAAAATGAAACTGTTCGCGGCGACCGCTGATGTGGGTGCGGGTCTCATAGTCCGAAGAAAGCTCCGCTCCCCAGGCATAGTAAGGTAACGCCACCAGGGTATAGGCGAG
>JBCCHL010000052.1:0-24719 GCA_039028775.1 Pseudomonadota bacterium
ACGCTACCCTTGAATGCCCAGGTGCCTTCTGTGATATCGATATCCAGCTCCCAGAGATCCCGATGCAGAATATTGGGAGAAAAAGGGTCGGAGAAGTTCAGAGCCGGCCAAATCGAAACGAACCTTTCGATTTCGCACCTGAATCGCACTGACCAGCCAACACGCCAGTGCCGGCACCATGATCAACGGTTTGATCCAGACACCCAAACCCCAAATTGTTCCTTCCAGTACGGCCCAACCAACCGCCGACCGATGCGTGGTGTCATCCTTGCAAAGTCTTTGGACCTGTCTCCGACGCAGGTGCAATGCCGCGAGTCCCGGCATCAACATCCACAAATCACGTTGGCAATGGCACACTACGTGCTGTTTCCCGCGCTCTTGCTGTGGCTTTCCAGGAAGTCGTCGGCGAACTTGTTGAACGTGGTGCTCGGCATCGGCGTTGCTTCCTTCCTATTCAGTATCTGGGCGGTCGACGCGACACCGGGTGCGGCTTTCTACCTGCTGCCCAGCCGCGCTTGGGAACTGATGGTCGGGTCCGGCCTGGCGCTGGCCCTGCTGCAGGGCCGGCTGCGGCCCCCGGGAAAGGTCTTGCGGGAAGCGGCGGGCGGGATTGGCTTGTTGTTCATCCTGTGCGCGGTCTTTACGTTCGATGCCTACACGCCCTTTCCCGGTCCTGCCGCGCTCCTGCCCTGTGTAGGCACTGGCTTGTTGATCTATGCTGGGGTGGGTGGTGAACGCTATGTCATCGGCCGCCTGCTCGGTTTGCGTGCGCTCGTATTTATCGGATTGTTGTCTTACTCCCTGTACCTGTGGCATTGGCCGGTCATCGTGTTCTTGAAGCACTATCTGCTCGAACCTTTGGACGTCCGGACCATGAGCGCCGCCATCGTCGCCAGCTTCGCCTTGGCCTATTTGTCCTGGCGCTTTGTGGAGCGACCGTTCCGCAAAAGCACCGGGCAGATGTTCAGCGAGGGTTGGGGCTGGTTGCGCATCGAGGATACGCATCTGTTTCGGGTCACCGGCGCGGTGATGGCCCTCGCGATCGCGATCGGTTTGATTCTCGATCAGGGTGATGGGCTGCCCGCGCGGCTCCACGGGGAGGCGGCGGCGATCTACGCCATCAGCGAAGATAAGGCGCCCGAGCGCAAACGCTGCGAGGGCATCGCGCCGCAGGACGTCAGTTACGAGCGGCTCTGTCGTCTGGTGGACAATGAGGTGGCGCCGAGCTTCCTGGTCTGGGGAGATTCCCATGGGGTGGCGATGATGCACACCGTCGGAGCGGCGGCCCAGGCATTGCAACTGAACGGACTGAATGCCACATCCAACGGGTGTGTGCCTTTGTTAGACCTCACCCGTCCGGCGCGGGATCTGGATGCGACCTGTATCGGTTTCGCCCAACGCATTATCGATATCCTCGCGCAGCATCCGCAGCTGCAGACCGTGATCCTCATTTCTCGGTGGGCACGGCACGCGGAAGGCACGGCGTACGGCGAGGAAGGCAAACCCACGCTGCTCCTGCGCCATGTGGATGGTCGTCAGGCCAGTACGCAGCAGGAGAACCGCGCGCTGTTTGCAGAGGGTTTTGCGACCACGCTTGCAAAACTTCACGCGCTGCAGCGGCGGGTGGTGGTGATCGGTCCGGTGCCTGAGATCGGCGTGGACGTCCCTAGCATCATGGCCAAGGCAGCGATGCGCGGGCGACAACTGTTGCCCGGCGTGCCCCGGCAGGCCTTCCTGCAGCGCCAGGCGTTTGTGCTCCAGCAGATGGACAGATCAGACCTGAGCTTTGAATATCGACCGGTACATGAGTACTTTTGTGATGCGCAAAACTGTCCTGCACACGACGGCGTTCTGCCGATTTATTTCGATGATAACCATCCGGCACTGCGCGGTAGCGAACGGTTACAACCGCTTTTCGCCGAGGTTCTCAAGCCCGCAAAGCCCTGACGGGGCGTATAACTTCCGTGTGTGTTTTTTTAGGTCGAGAATGGCTATATTGCGGGTGGAACCGGGTGTTGATGAGCGCATCAGCTTGTCACGACAAGGACCGAAAGGAGGGGGGATGCACACGGTGCTCAAGGTACGCCAGGTACTCAAACTGAAGGTCTTACTCGCCGGGTTTGCCGCCCTGTGGGTGGCACTGCCTGCGACGGGCCATGAGAACGAGGGCGAAAACTGTCTCGAAATCCGCTCAGATCGCGATCGGCTGCTGTGTTTTGATGCCGCGCACAACCGCGTGGTGGGTGCTGCGCCCGCTCCGATCGGTCGTGAACCCCGCGCGCCAGACCGTAAACGCCCGACCTTCCCGGTGCCGGGCACACCCGAACCCGAACCTGAACCTGAACCTGAACCCGAAGCGCCGGCCCGCGCGGCCCAAAGCGCGCCGTCCGCATCGGAGGCGGCGTTCGGCAAGAAAGCCGAACCCGAGGTAGCGCCGGAAGAGATCCGGGAGATCCGTGCCAGCGTCACCGACATCCGCAAGAAATGGCCGGACGATCGCCGCATTTATACCCTCGACAATGGCCAGGTGTGGGAGCAGATCGAAACCCAGGTGGTGTCAATTTTGGAAGGCGATTCAGTGCGTATTCGGCGTGGTCGCCTGGGCGGCTATCTGATGATCGATGATCGCGGGGCATCGACCCGGGTGAAGCGAAAAAAATAGCCGTTCGGTAGCGGGGGACCGCCGGTCGATTGATCCGCTGCCCACACCCGTTCTGCCGCGATTTGCAGCCTCCGAGGCTCAGCAAATACTGGGATATTTGTTCCCAGTACGTGTCACATAATCATTGCATCCCTGTAATCTACCTGTAACAAACCGTTCCTAAGATCGCCGCCGATTCTAAGAGCGGCCGTGCCTGGCTGCCTGACGACACACTTGAAAAATGACAAGGGGACTGGACGAATGAATCTGATGAGATTCGTAGCGATCGTATTGGCTGCTGGCATCTTGGCGGGCTGCGGCGGGGGGGGTAGCGATATCGTCATCAATGCCAACGACAACTCCAGCACCACCGACAACAGTGTGACCAACTCCGGCGGTGGCAGCAGCAATCCTTGCGCCAACTACACGGACCCGGACAGCAACACCGTGCAACAGGGTTCGTTTGACGGCGCCAACTGCACCTACGATTCCGGCTTTGTCGGCGAACTGAACCCGCTGACCGTCGATCTGACCATCCCTTTCATCACCGGCGCGCATATCTTCAATGATGTGCTACAGGTCGGTACCAATGTGGATGCCGGTCCGGCCCCCGCCAGCGGCACCGGTCCCACGCTGACCATCGAAGCGGGCTCCACTCTCGCGTTTGCCGATGACGACTATCTGCTGGTCAATCGCGGTTCCCAGATCATGGCGGTCGGCTCCGCAACCCGTCCGATCACCATCACCGCGTTTGCGGACGCGGTCACCGGCTCGGCCGGCACTTTCGATGTGGCGCTGTGGGGCGGGGTGGTCATCAATGGCAACGGCATCACCGCTCAGTGTGATGACGCCGCGCGCGCCAACGATAACTGCCACCTGTTGTCGGAAGGCAAGCCCTCCAACTACGGCGGTGATGACAACGCCGACAGCTCTGGTCGTCTGGAATACGTGGTGGTTAAGCACGCCGGTTTTGAGGCGGCACCGGGGGACGAACTGAACGGCGTCACGTTCAACGCGGTGGGTTCCGGCACGGTTGTGCGCAATTTGCAGGTCTATTCGACCTTCGACGACGGCGTCGAGTTTTTCGGTGGGGCGGTCACTGTGGAGAATTTGGTGGCGCTGTACGTGCGGGACGATTCCATCGACTACACCGACGGGTACGTCGGCACGGTCGGCCCGGCCTTGATCATCCATAACCCCACAGATGGCAACCGCTGTGTGGAAGGGGACGGCGACGGCGCCAACCTGGGCCTGACCCCGATCACCAATCCGACCATCGTCAATATGACCTGCATCCCCTCCGGCATAGACGAGCCACCCTCGACCCACGGAGACTCCGAGGGCATCGTGATCCGCCGCGGCGCGCGTACCACCGTCCTGAACAGCATCGTCTACGACGGTCATGGCACCAACTCTCTGGCCCAGGATGGCAACGAACTGTTAGAGCTTGATGATGACAGCACTCGCGCCGCCGCCCAGGTGGGCGAGTCGGTGATCGCCGGTTCGCTCCTGGCCGGCGTGGAGCCGACCAAGGATGCGCTGGGTAACGGCGATACGGTGGAGCAGTGGGTCACCAACACGAGCGCCAACGGGGCGACCTATGCCGCCAACGTCGGCAACGCCATCGTCACCGATACCGCGCCTGCAGCGACCATTCTTGATGGCTTCTACACCCCGGCCGCATTCACCGATGTGCTGAGCAACCCGATCACCGTCACCCCAGCAGATGTGGACGGTGACGGCGACACCGCCGATGAAATCATCGGTGCTGTCACGGCGGACGATGATTGGACTGCGGGCTGGACCTTTGGTCTGGACACGGTCTATTTCTAGCTCGGTCTGATCAATCCGCCCACAAGACCTATCCGCAAATACCGGTTGTTAAAGACTATGTTCATCACCAAGAACAAGCGGAGCCTGGGAGCGCTGTTTCCGATGCCCGCGATCGTCATGCTCATCTGGATGGTGGCACTACTTGTCACGCCATCGCTGGTCGTGGCCCAGGAGGCTCAGGACACGCAGGCCGCGCAGGAAGCCGACGAGAACCAGGCGGTCGACGCCCCAAATGAGGGCGAGGGGCAGGAGTCCAAAGCCGGAATCTATATCGCGCCGCCCGAGCTGCCCATCGAAGAAGTGGTTGTGATCGGGCGCTATAAGGCGGCGGCCACCGATATCGTCTCCGAGCGCATGGATTCCAGTGTGCCCGTCGATATGCTCGATGCGGAGTCCATCAGTCGGGTCGGCGACGGTGACGTCGCAGCGGCGCTGCGACGCGTGCCCGGTCTGACCCTGGTGCAAGACAAGTTTGTCTACGTGCGCGGGCTCGGTGAGCGGTATTCCAGCGCCCAGCTCAATTCGGCCAACGTCCCGTCCCCTGACCTCACCCGTAACGTGCTGCCGCTGGACATCTTCCCCGCCGAGATCGTGGATGCGCTGTCGGTGAGCAAGGCATACTCACCCGAGCTACCCGCCTCCTTCGGTGGAGGGAACATCGACATCCGCACTAAGCGGGTGCCGGAAGACCGTGTGTTGTCCTTCAAACTCAATACCGGTTTGAATTCCCAGAACGGCGATGACGGATTCACCTATCGCGGTGGTGACGATGATCGCTGGGGTGAGGACGACGGTACCCGCGCTTTGCCCGGTGCGCTCGCCCAGGCGATTAATACCTATCAGGGCAGTTTTTCGCCCAGCAACGTGTTGCAGGTGCTGAACCGCGACGGTGGATTCCATACCATCGGCGAAGCCGAAGCGATCAATCGTGACCTGGCCGTGTTGCTGAATCGTGATGTCGATGTGCGTGACAAGGACCTCCCCGTCGATGTGGGTGCGGAGTTGACCGGGGGCTATCGCTGGTTCCTGGGCAACGATTGGGAATTCGGTTTCCTGGGACTTGTCTCCTACGGTGACAAGTGGCGCAACCGCGAACGTATCAACCGTCGTATCTCCAACCCCGAGACGGATTTTTCGCAGACCAATCGCACCGTGCGCAACACGTCGTTGACCGGATCGCTCAATCTGGGGGTGAGTTTCCTCGGCGAACACGAGATCGGTTCCAACACCATGTACCTGCGCAACACCGAAGACGAGGCCGCAATCTCGCTGACCTGTGCGGAGGGTCAGTTCAATGATTGTGCGGATGGTTCTCCCTCCCAGGGGCGCATCGCCGAGCTGCGTTATGAACAGCGCGAGCTCGAAGTGCAGCAGCTCTCCGGCTCCAATGAACTCGGCTACGACACCCTAGATCGGCTGCCGGAGTGGCTCGACTTCCTCGAGAAGTTTGCGCTGACCAAGTACACCTGGTTCTGGTCCGACTCGACCGCCACCACCGACATCCCTAGCGAGGTGCGCATGGAGGCGGTCGACAATCTCGACCCGGTCACCCGGGCGGTCCTCGACTCGCGCATCCGCTCGACCCTGACCGCAGGCAAGTACACCTTCTCGGACCTGGAAGACGAGGTGGAGAGCAACGGTTGGGATCTCACCGTGCCCTTCGCGGGTGACGGCTGGGATCTGGAATTCGCGGGCGGTTACGACTACTCGCGCAAGGTGCGCTCGTTCGATCAGCTCACCTTCGGGCTCGGCTCCACCGACGGCAACTTTGCCACCGTCGCTTCCGGTACCCCGAGCCAGGTATTCAGCGATGCCAATATCGCCGATCCGAACAACGGCATCGGCGTGGCCCTGAACATCGGACAGTTCGGCGAAGAGAGCTACGCCGCGGCGCAGATCGTCGAAGCGAGTTGGGGCAAGTTCGATCTCCTGCTCAACGAAACCTGGCGCATCGCCGGCGGCGCCCGCTACGAAGACTATGTGCAGGTCTCGATCCCGTTGAACCTGTTGGCGTTCGGCCGCTCGCGTATCGGCGCCACCCCGGAGGAGATCCGCGAAGGCATCATCGCCACCGACGAGTACTATCCTTCCCTGGCCCTGACCTACATCCGGCCCTACTTCTGGGCGGATGAGTTTCAGTTTCGCGTCGCTTGGAGCGAGACCGTCGCGCGCCCCGACATTCGTGAAGTGACCGAGTCGATCTATATCGATCCGCTGACCGAGGCCCGGGTGCAGGGACGATCGAGCCTACGGCCGTCAGATCTGACCAACTTCGATATCCGCGCCGAATGGCTGTGGGAGAGCGGTGACAGCTTTACCGTGTCGGCGTTCTTAAAGGAGATCGATGCGCCCATCGAAACGGTCCAGGGTGGTGCCAGCGAGGACAATATCCTGTTCACCTTCGTCAACGGGGAGCGCGGTGAGATCTCGGGCATCGAAGTGGAGGGGCTCAAGAATCTCGGCTTCCTGGGCGACTGGGGCTCCGCGTTTTACGTAGCGGGCAACGCGACTTTCAGCGACTCTGAGTTGGATCTCGACCGCGCCCGGCCGGGTGCGGCGTCCATCACCAATGACTCCCGGCGGCTGACCCAGCACTCCGAATGGGTGCTGAACCTGCAGTTGGGATGGGATTCGTTCGACGCCAAACACGCCGCCACCCTGGTGTACAACGCCTTCGGCGAGCGCATTTTCTTCGCCGGTATCGATGGCAACGACGACGCCTTCGAGCAGCCCTTCCATTCGCTGGACCTGGTGTACAGCTGGTACCCCACCGAAAATCTCACGCTGAAGGTCAAGCTGCAGAATCTGCTCGACCAAAAGCTTGAGATCGATCAGCGAGGTTCCGCCGGCAACGTGACCGTGATCGAGCAGGATGTAGGCACCAACTTTGTCGTCGATCTGAAGTGGGAGCTTTAGCGCGCTCCCACAGATGCGATCCGACCAGGTAGCCCTACCGCGGACACGCCTGCAACACACCCTGTCCGGAACACATTGGTGCTGCGCCTTTGTTCCGCTTATTTCTGTAGCGTCTTGAGCTGATCGCCGGGTTCAATGCGAACCGGGTGTCCGCAAGGCACGACAGCACTCCCGAACCACATCATCTGGCCGCGTCGGCCGTGCGATAACCTTGCACAAATCTTGAGATGTATCAGGTCTACAGATAGTCTCAGGAGGTGGATAGGCTCAAGGGGTGCACCTGAGGGAGGGAAAAGCATGTCTGATTTGATACCTAAGCGCGTCAACATTTTTGATGACACCATGCGGGAAGGCCTGCAGATCGAAAGCCCGGACATACCGGTGTCGGAAAAACTGCGTCTGCTCGATGCGATCGGCGAGATGGGCGCCAAGACCATCACCGTGGGGTCGTTTGCACATCCTAAGTGGACACCGGCGATGGCCTGCATCGATGAGATCGCGGAACAGTTTATTCCCAAACCCGGCATCACCTACACGGCAGCGGTGTTCAACAAACGCGGTTACGATCGTGCGGATGGTTACTATCCGAAGATCGATGTGCGGCATCGTCGCTTCGGCAGCCATGTGGAGCTGTGCGACACCTTCGCGCGCCGCAACTACAACCGCACCAAGGGCGAGATGATCGCACAGGTTGAAGCCTCGGTGGCCGCCGCTGCCGAAGCCGAAGCCGAGGCGGGTAGCGTGGCGCTCGGCAATCCGTTCGGATCCAACTTTGAGGGTGCCTTCAGCCTCGCCCAGCGCATGGAGCTGATGGACTTGATGATGGGCAAGTGGAAGGCCGTTGGTATACCTGTTAAGAAAGTCTCGTTCCTCGACGCCATGGGCTGGAACATGCCGCATACCGTGCGTGAGACCATCCTCGCCATTCGCGATAAATATCCGGAGATCGAAACCTATCATATGCATCTGCACAACACCCGCGGCACCACCATGGCCAGTTTCTACGAAGCGTTGACCCTGGGCGCGACGGACTTTGACACCTCGCTCGGCGGTATGGGCGGCTGTCCGTATTGCGGCAATGGGCGGGCTGCCGGGCACGTGCCCACGGAGGACTTTGTGCACCTGTGTCATGAGATGGGGATCGAGACGGGTTACGACCTCGACAAGGTGATCGCGGCTGCGCGCATCGCGGAAGAGGTGGTCGGCCATCCGCTGTGGGGACATGTCTCCAAGGCTGGCGCTAACCCACATGGCAAAGCGTGCTATCCGGCGGATATGCCTTTCGTGGAAAGCCTCGACGAGGCGGCGCATTTCGTCAATGGCCCAGGCGTTTACACCGGCCAGATTTCGCCCTGGCGTGAGGGTGATGCGCTGACCCGTGAGAGCACGGCCTGACCTGCAAGGCCCCGTGAGCACCCCCCACGCGCGCTGCCTGTGCGGCGCGCAGCGCTTTGCTGTCACCGACCCGCTCACCTCGGTGCGCTATTGCCACTGCGGTAACTGCCGCAAATTTTCGGGTACCTCACCCGCCGTCTGGGCGATGACGCGTCGCTCCGGGCTGCGTATCGAGGCTGCAGCGGTAGCCCTCGGGCGTTTCGATTCCGGGCAGGGTGTGCGCTGTTTCTGTACGGCCTGTGGCACCCCGGTGTGGTTTGAATCGCTCGCCTATCCCGAGATCGTCGGGCTGCCGCTCGGGGTGTTGGAACACGGCTTTGTACCGGCGCAAATGCACCTGTGGATGGACTCGAAACCGGCGTGGTGCCTGGTAGGCGATGAGTTACGCAAGCATCCCCGGGGACCCTGAGCGTCGAAGAGGAGTGCCGGCTGGCTTATCGATGGGGCGCTGTTAATTTATACAGTATCTGGTAGGCTGCGGGCATGACCAAGCTGGCAAACTATTCGGGTTGGGCGCGCGTAGTTCTGCATGCGGACATGGATGCGTTCTATGCCGCGGTCGAGCAATTGGATAACCCGGAGCTGATCGGCAAGCCCGTGATCGTCGGCCCGCGCAGCCAGCGCGGCGTTGCGCTCACCGCCAGCTACGAGGCGCGTCCGTTTGGGGTCGGCAGCGCGATGCCCATGGCGCAGGTGTTGCAGCGCTGTCCCCATGCGGTGGTGGTGCCGCCGCGCTTCGAACGCTACCAGGCGATCTCCGCCCAGGTGATGGAAATCTTTGGCGATTTTTCACCCCGGGTGGAACCGCTCTCGCTGGACGAGGCTTTCATCGAGATGACCGGGGCCGAACACCTGTTCGGTCATCCCCGGGAGATGGGTGAGAAGCTCAAAAGCGCGGTGTTGGATGCCACCGGTTTGCACATCTCGGTGGGTGTATCCGGCACCAAGTACGTGGCTAAGGTGGCGAGCGGCCACGACAAGCCCAACGGCCTCACCGTTGTCGATCCGGCCGCGGCCAAGGCCTGGCTGGCGCCGCAGCCCATTGAGCGACTGTGGGGGGTGGGTAAAAAAACCGCACCCAAGTTGCGTGCGCTTGGGCTTGAGACCATCGGCGATGTGGCGGCGCTTGGCGAAGCAGAGCTGCGCCGCCACCTGGGCGCCGCCGGTGGCCACTTTTGTGCTCTGGCCCATGCGCAGGACCCGCGCCGGGTCAGTCGTGGCAAGGCGGCGAAGAGCATCGGCTCGGACCGGACCCTCAGCCGCGACGTCTGCGCGCGCCATGAGATCGAAGGCTACCTGCGCTCCGCCGCCGATCGCCTCGCGCGGCGTTTGCGCAGCAAAGGCTACGTCGCGCGGGGCGTGCGGGTGCGGTTGAAGACCACGCAGTTTCAGATGTTGACCCGGCAGTGCAAGCTGTCGAGCGCTCAGGACACCGCGAGCACGATCTACGCGCATGCGGTCAAACTGCTGGATACGTTCGATCACCCGGGGCCGTTCCGGTTGGTCGGTATGGCGGTGTTCGATCTCGACTGGTCCGAGGCGAGTGCTCAATTGGATTTGTTCGCCCCCAGCACCGACCGGCGACTAGAGAGCACCATGGATAACCTCGCCGAACGTTTCGGCAAAGACGCGGTGGTGCGCGCCAAAGATCTCGATCGCCGGGGCAGCGTCTTCAACGACGGCGTCAACCTGGACTATCTTGATTATCAGGACGGCGAGCGGGTGGCCAAGCCCGGTTGATCTGCCGCAGTCTTCGAGTCTGAGCCGTTCCGATCTACGGCTCCCAGCCCTCTGGCGCTGGCGCGCACCCTGGCGTTAACATCTCAGGTCCATGCAACATGAGGGAGAGAACGTATGGCCATAACCGCCTATGACCATCTGGTTGTGCGGGTCGCAGACCTGGACGCCGGCATTGCCACCTACCGAGACACGCTGGGGCTGACCCTGGATCGCACCGATGAGAACGAGGTCCTCGGCATCAAACAAGCTTTTTTCGATTTGCCCGGTGGTGGTTTTATCGAAGTCGTAGCGCCGCTCAGCGAAGACTCGGCCGTGGGTAAGGCGCTGGCCGGGCGAGGGGAAGGTATGCACACCATCGCGTTTGCGGTGGATGATCTCGATGCCACCTGTGCCGCCATGAAAGAAGCAGGCGCACAGCTGATCGGCGAAGGTCAGCCGCAAGTCTTTGTGCACCCCAAATCCACCCATGGGATTCTGCTGCAGTTGTCCGCTGCCCGGGATTAGCAGCCTGGGGGCAAACTGCGCGGCAGCGGTTGGCGGTATCTCGCAGGAGAACGGGCTAACCCTTTGCTGCGCGGGCACTTTTTGGTACGGTGGCCCTGCGAGCGCAAACCGATTAAGTCGGGTTGCGCCTCAGGGGATGAATCGGAGCGCCGGTTAACTCGCGGACCTTACCGCTGCCGGTTTGGGTGCCGTGGTGTGGTGAATGGACCCAAGATAGAGTCGACCGAGCACCGAGTTAACGAAGAAAAAAGACAGCTGTTACTTGAAGTTCAGCTGGGTGAAAGAGCGGCTGATTGCTAAGCGGCCGCGATTGGAAGGAGGAGACATGCCGGAGATTAAGCCTGGCCTACGTTTGAAGAGCGCGGTCTGTAGTGGCGAAGCGATGGTGGTGAAGGCCATCGATACTGTAATTACCTGCGGTGGGGTGCCCATGGTTGCACCGGACGAAGCGGCACCCGGAGATGCCTCTGCAGATTCGGAACACATGTACAAGTGCCTGATCGGCAAACGGTATGTCAACGCCGAAGAGACGCTTGAGCTCTTGTGTGTAAAGGGGGGTGAAGGCTCGTTTGGGGCTGAGGGTCAGATGTTGATGGGTAAAGAGACCAAGCGTCTCCCCTCATCGGATTAGGTCTGATCTTCCAGGCGGCTGGGACAACCGGCCGCCAGGCGGCTGGGACAACCGGCCGCCCGCAAGAAGAACCTGCCCGCGTGGCGGGTTTTTTGTTGATCGTACGGTTGGTTGGTCGGCATCCGTGTCGCCCCGGCCCGTCTGCCATCCCGTCTCGGCCGACGTCGTTGTGGCTTACTCCAACGCGCCGGCGATCAGTAGTTCCCCGAGCTTCTCATCGTCGTAGCCGAGGACTTCTTTCAGCACAAAATCCATATCCCGGTTGAATGTCGGTGCGGTGGTATCGCACACCCCCGGGCTGCGCGACAGGGCGAAGCGCGACGCTTCGATCGCAGTGTGTCCACCCTCGTGGTGGGGCAACTCGATGAAGTGCCCGAGGTGTTGCAACTGCGGATCGGCGACCAATGCCTCGCCGTTCAGAACCGGTGAGCTCGGAACGCCCAGCGCCTGGAGCGACTCGGTCAATGCGTGCGCGTCCTGCTTCGCACAGAATTGGACAATCGCTGCGTCGATTGCATCGGCAGCCGCATGGCGTTGCGCACACGTTTGTACGTCTGTCATGGTGCCCAAGGATTTGATAGCACCCTGTAACGCCTGCCACTGCGTATCGGTTTCGCAGGCGATGGCGATGTGTTCGTCGTCGCCAGCCGTGGGATACACGCCGTGGGGTGCAAAATTCAGATCTCTATTCCCGGTGCGCGTGTGCATGTGGCCGTTAAAGGTGTAGTCGAGGATGGCCGGGGTGAGGAAGTGCATCGCGGCTTCCGCCTGAGCCAGATCGATGTGCTGACCCTCACCCGTGCGTCGCCGATGATCGAGAGCGGCGAGCACGGCTGCAGCGTTGAACTTCGGCGCGATGTAGTCGGTATACGCGCCAAAGGGCCCCGCCGGGTCGCGATCTTCCCAGCCGGTGATGTCGTAGAACCCGGCGATGGCCGCGGCCAGATTGCCGTACCCCGCAAACATTGACAGCGGTCCGGTCTGTCCCATCAGGCAGGTGGATAGCATGATCAGATCTGGCTTGATGGTTTTGAGCGTTGCATAGTCGAGACCAAAGTTCTTCATCGCCTTGGGCGAAAACGACTCGGCAACCAGATCGGCCCAGCCGACCAGATCTTTGATCACGCTGATGCCTTCCGGCGTGTTGAGATTCAGCGTCACGAGGCGTTTACCCGCGTTGGTGGTGTGGAACAGCGCGGATTTGTCCGGCGACTCGTCCCCCTCCATAAAGGGGCGGACGGTACGTATGGCGTCAAGCTTGGAGGAAGACTCCACCCGGATGATGGTAGCCCCCCAGTCTGCCAGCGTGCGCGTACATCCGGGACCGGCGAGGGCCCACATGAAGTCGAGGACTTTGAGCCCGGCCAGCGGGAGTTGATCTGCCTCCGGCCCAGCCCCAGTTCCTGCGGTGGGCGGCGGCGCTGCCGTTCTAGTCGCCAACTCGGCCAGCACCTCTTCGGTGTGTTGACCGGCACGCGGCGGGGCGCTGGGTGTGGTCATCGGTGTGCGGCTAAAACGGGCGAAAGGACCTGGGTAATTTGCTTGCACGCTGGAACCCGTGCCTTGGGGTCGGACGAAGTACTCGCGCTCGGCGAACTGTTCTGCATCGACAACGTCGGCGATGGTGGTCATCGGTGCGAGCAGCAGACGACGCTCCATGGCCACCTCGAGCAGCTCCGCCTTGGTCTTGCTGGCGGTGCACGCCGCAACACACTCTTTCACGCGTTCGAATTCGGCGATCGGTTCTTCGCCGGTGGATAACAAGAGACCGTACGCCACCCAGTCTTTGTCGCAGGTCGCCTTGTCGCAGAAGCCGTTCTCGTACACGTACTCCATGAGGCGCGCCGTGGCCGGTCCGACCGTCGCACCGAAGATATGGGTGATGGAGACAAAACCATCTTTGGCGGGGTAGGTAAGGCGCAGACGGAGTTCGCCCGCCTTCAATCCTCCTGCGGTGCGTTGCGCGACCGTCTCACCGACCGCGGAAGCCAGGATGTTGCCCTGGGTGGCCAGCGTCATCGCCTGTTGTGACGAGGCATCCACGCGTTGCCCGCGACCGCTGTTGTGCCGTTCGTGCAGTGCAACAAGTGCGCCCACGGCAGCTTCGGCCGCCGCGTGGTTGTAGCTCTGTGGGATGCTCACGCGCACGGGTGCGCGATCGTCGTCGCCGGTCATGGCCAGCGGGCCTGCGCTCGCGGCGATGGTGATGTCGGATGCGGACCAACCGGCTTTCGGACCGCTTGCGCCATAGGGGCTGATCTTCACATAGATCAGGCCGGGATGGATGGCCGCGAGCGACTCGTAGTCGAGGGGCAGGGCGGGTTGCCCGTCCATCGGTTCGGACTCGATCAGGATGTCGGCGCTGGCGACCAGTTGTGCAAAGTGCTCCGCCTGAGCTTCGAGGTCAAGAATGACGCTGCGTTTGCCACGGCTGTACCCCCACCAGTACAGCGAGCTCTCAGGATCGGGGGTGTGGTTCAGATAGGGACCGAGACGACGCCCATCGGCGCCACCCGGCGGTTCGATCTGGATGACGTCGGCTCCGAGATCCGCCAGCATCTGGCCGCACAACATGCCGTAGGTTCGGGTCAGGTCGAGGACGCGATAGGGGGTGAGCAGCATGAAGTTTCTCCCTTTGCTGTGGGTGCCGGAGGCTGCGGTTCGCTCGGTGGGCGCGTCGCTGCCTGACCGGATGGGTGTACCCACTGTCTTTGATGCGCAGCCTCGCAGGTTCGGGCGCCGGGGGTCAACCGCTCGGTGCGAAATTGTTGGGCGGGGTCCAAAGGACTGAGCGCGGGACTGGCGCGGCTGCAATCGCGACCGTTGAACGATGCTTCCGGATACCCAGGATCCTGGGTCAAAGCCCGTCTCGACCGGGCGTGCTATAATGTTCGGCTGGCTGCGCCTTTCCATCCTCGCGTATGCCGGACAGGGAGCCATTTTGTCACGAGCTGAAGCATCCACGCAGGCGGGGTTTACCGACGGACCGGTCGGTGGCCATCTGTGGCGCCTGGGTTCGTTTATGGCGATGGGCACGCTGACCATGAACGTGGCGCAGATGGCGGAAGCTGTGTATCTGGGCATCCTCGGCACCGAAGCCCTGGCCGCTATGGGTTTCGCCTTTCCCCTCACCATCACCTTGTTCGCCTTCGCGGGCGGGATCGGCAGTGGGGCGTCGTCGGTGATCGCGCGGGCCGTCGGGGCGGGGGAACGCGCACGCGCCGCGCTGCTGATCACCCACGCCCAGACCCTCGCGCTGATCATCGGTCTGGTGTTGGCGGTTGCGGGTTTTGTCTGGGCACGGGAGATAGTCGCGGTGCTGGGCGCGAAGGACCTGGTGTTGCAATTGACGGTCGAGTATCTGCGGGTCTACATGCTCGGCGTGCCGTTCTTTATGTTGTCGATCGTCGGATCGACATTGCTGCGCGCGACCGGCAGTGCGGCGAGCCCCGGCGTGGTGATGACCGTAGGCTCCGTGATCCAGATCGCGCTGGGACCGGTGCTGATTTTCGGCTGGTTCGGCATCCCCGAAATGGGCATAGCCGGCGCTGCCTGGGCGTATGTGATCTCGCGGGTGGCCAGCGTTGCGTTGTACGGCGTGCTGCTGGTCAAGGCGCGCATGATGGCCTGGGACTTCAGCGACATCTCCGGCTCCTGGGTGGCGATCATGCACGTGGGCGGGCCTGCGATCGCTAGCGGTC
Source organism: Pseudomonadota bacterium (assembly GCA_039028775.1). Classification (GTDB taxonomy): domain Bacteria; phylum Pseudomonadota; class Gammaproteobacteria; order Pseudomonadales; family Azotimanducaceae; genus UBA4421. The sequence goes on from JBCCHL010000052.1 coordinate 15,362, forward strand.
TGGTCATGCCGTTGTCCATGTTGTTTATCACCCGTCTGCTGGCTAATCACGGACATGAGGTGGTGGCTGCCTTCAACGTTGCGTCGAGGGTCGAGACCATGTCGCACATGATCCTCTGGTCGTGTTCGTCCTCCGCCGAGCCTTTTATCGGGCAGAATTGGGGCGCGCGGCAATTCGATCGTGTGCGTCGGGCGCTGTATCTGTGCCACTCGTTCTGCCTGGTCTGGGGGGTATTGACCTTTGTCTTTATGGTCGCGTTCGGGGCGTACCTGGTCAGCCTTATCGATAACAACCCGATCGTGGTATCGACCGCGGAGATGTTCTTCCTCTGCATACCGCTCAGCATCGGTTTTATGGGCATGATGCAGGTGGCTAACGGCTCGTTTAACGCGCGGGGCCTGCCCCGCCCGGCGCTGGTGATCTCGGTGCTGCGCAGTATAGTGGTGGGCATACCGCTGGCGATCTGGGGTGACATGCAGTGGGGCGCGACCGGCATCTTCATCGCCACTGCGGTTACCAATGTCCTGGTTGGCTCGCTGGCATGGTATTGGAACCGCGAAAGCGTTGAGCAACAGGTGCGCAAGATCGGCGGGTTGGCCACCGCTGCCTGATCCTGGCGGCCGACTGGACCCTTTCGCGGTTGCATCGATTAGGCTCGGCCTGACCACGCCCGGCCCGTGCTGCCTGGCCGCTGCCGTCGAATGGCCTTGGTGGGTGTGGCCGCGCAAAGTGTTAGACTGGGACAAGGCAGAAGGGGATAACTATGTCTGATCAAACGCTCGCCCAGAACGACACCTTGGTGGAGGGATTGGATGTGGCCGCGGTGGTGTCCGCCATCACACACCAGGGCTACGCGGTTGTACCCGGGTTCCTGCCGGCTGCAGACATAGCGCGGATGCGCGAGGCGTTTAACACCGAGGTCATGATCACCCAGATGCGCGCCATCGGTACCGAAACCGGCCAGACCTGGCGCGCCCATAACCTCCTGGCCAAGACCCGCGCAGCCGATCATGTTTTCCTCGATCCGCGCCTGCGTGCCATCGTGGAAGGGGTGATCGGCAAGTACACCCAGATCAACGTCACCACGCTATTCAATACGCTGCCCGGCGAAACCCGGCAGTTGCTCCATCAGGACGATGGGCTATGGCCGATCCCGCGTCCGCATCCGCCTTTTCTATGCAACGCGCTGATCGCATTTGACGACTTCGATGTCCACAACGGCGCGACCCATCTGGTGCCGTTCAGCCATACCTGGCACGACCGCGAAGTGGATCAATCCGTCGCGACCACCCAGATCGAGATGAACTCTGGCGACATGCTGTTGTGGGAGGGCGCGATGTGGCACGCCGGTGGCGCCAACACGACAACCGATCGGGAACGCATGGGTTTGTTCATCAGTCATCAGGTGTCCTACTTGCGACCTCAGGAAATCCAACTACTGGCGGTACCGCGCGAGGTGGTGAAACAGATGCCACGCAAGCTCCAGCGGCTGTGTGGGTATCACCCGTTCGGACTCGGGGTGGACGGGCGCGACCCGTTGGATGTGCTACAGGACGACGTGGTGATCAATCCGCACGCACGGCTGGCAGCGCATTGGCGTGGCGAGCTTGCGTCGTACCAGCGACAGGACGGAGCAGGCGATGGTACGCCTGTCTGAGCTGCCGGAGTACGAGCGTCAACATCTGTTGGCCAAGAACCTGCCGCCACTGACGCCGTCGGCCTGGCGCGCCCCGACCAAACCCCTGGCGCAGATGCGCTTCGCTCTGATCACCACCGCCGGCTTGCATTATCGCGACGCGGACAACTTCAAGTTCGCCGACGCCTCCTATCGCCCCCTGCACGTGGCGCGAGATGTCAATGAACTGGTGATGAGCCACAGCAGCGTTAACTTCGATCGCTCGGGATTTATCGAAGACGTGAACGTAGTGTTTCCCTACGACCGTTTTCGAGAGCTTGTCAAAGATGGCGTGATCGGCGGCTTGAGCGACGTGCACTACAGCTTTATGGGGGCGGGCTTGTTGCCGCAGATGTACGAGGCATCAGCGTCGCAAGTGGCGGGTATGCTCATGCAGGACAACGTGGATGCGGTGTTTCTCACGCCGGTCTGACCCAATTGCACCTGCGCCGTGGGCGCGATCGGATACTACCTGGAACGCGCGGGCATCATGACCACGGGCATTAGCCTGGTGCGGGAGAACACCGCCGCTCTGCAACCGCCGCGTGCGCTGTGGGTGCCGTTCCCCCTGGGGCGACCCCTCGGCGCGCCGGCACAGTCGGAGTTCCAGCATCGGGTCATCGCCGCGGCCCTGGATCTGCTGTCCGCGCCGCGCGGCCCGGTAATGGCAGACTTCCCTGAGGACGCGCCCGGGGGTGAAGCGGGTGCACGGGTGCAGGCCTGCCCGGTCAGTTTCGCCCTGGCGGATTCGTCGGATGTCGGCTGGGTGAGCCGCCTGCGTTCTGAGGTAGCCCAACTGGCGGATTGGTATGATCTGGGACAGCGTCGGCGCGGGCGGACCACGTTTGGCCTGTCGGGTGAGCAGATGGAGGCATTGGTGGACTATTTGGGCGGTTTGCTCGATGCTCCGGAAGGTGAGGTCGACCTGCGCCGCTTCAAGTTTGCGCTGGAGGACGCTCGAACCTTCTACACCGAAGCGCTGACCGCGCAACCCGGCGAGCATGATCCCGAGCGCGTGGCCCAGTGGGTCTACGGGGAGAGCGAGTTGGGCAGGGCGATCGTCGCGCTTTATCAGCGGTTTGCGGGGCGCGAGGAGACGGCCCAATTTGCGCGGATCGTTGCGCCACGCCAGGCGCTGGGCTATTCCACTGGCGATGAGCAACTGCATACAGGGTCGCGCGACGAATGAGCCCGCCACCCACCAACGTGCAATCTGCGAACACGCGATCCACAATAAGGAGCAGCAGATGTTGAATGCACATCCGATCCTGCCGGCATTTGGCGTCGATGTAGCAGGCGTTGATCTGGCGAGTCTTACCGCTGCGCAGTTTGCGGCGCTATACGATCTGTGGATTGAATACGGTGTGCTGCGGGTGCGCGACCAAGAGCTGGACCAGGAGCAATTGCAAGCCTTCAGTGCGCGTTTTGGCCCCCTCGAAGAGATTCCGTTCGGGCGGATGTCTGAGGCGGATAAAGCGAAGGTACCGAATCGTTACGTGACGGTGATTTCGAACATCATCGAGAACGGCAAACCGATCGGTGGGTTGGGCAGTGCCGAGGCCACCTGGCATTCGGACATGACCTATATCGAAACACCGCCCCCTGCGTCGGTGCTACTCGGTGTGGAGGTGCCCACCCGCAGCGGCGACACCTATTTTGCCGATCAGTATGCGGCCTACGCGGCGCTGCCGGACGACCTAAAGGCGCGCGTTGCGAAACTTTCTATCAAGCACAACGCCGCTCACACCAGTGTGGGGAAGCTGCGACCGGGATTCGAAGCCTTCGAAGATCCGCGCGAAGCTCCGGGTGCCGTGCACCCGATTGTCAAAACCCACGACGAGAGTGGTCGCAGGTGTCTTTACCTGGGACGGCGCGAATGGGCCTATATTCCCGGCCTTACCCTCGAAGAGAGCGAGGCATTGCTGGATGCGATATGGGCGTACGCCGCTCTGCCGGAAAACGTGCTGCACCAGGAGTGGCGTGTCGGGGATGTGGTCATCTGGGACAATCGTTGTGTGCTGCACCGGCGCGATGCCATCGAGGCTGAGCAACGGCGCCTGATGCACCGCTGCCAGGTGATGTCAGCCAACACGGGCTAAGTATCGATGGCGCTGTCGCCGATCGTATACGGGGTCGCCGCACCATGTCCGAACGCCGCCGCCAGGATTCGGGCAACCACACCGCAACTGATGGACTCGGAGCGGGCGAGCACGATCCGATACGTGGCTTTGTCGGCCAGCGTGGCAAGTTCTGCGGGATAGCCCAGGGCCGCGCTACTGGCGATGATCTTTGCCAGCGCCGATTCGTCGTCTGCCCCCACGGGATCCTTCTCCAGACAGAAACCGCGCTCGCGCCAGGTGATATACAACTGCCCAAAGTCGGGGTGGCAAATCGCGACCTGACGCGCCCCCACGTCAGCATCGCGCAGCCTGGCCAGACGCTCGGTGACCACCGGGTCCGTCAACAATCTAACTGCTCCCCACCAACCTTCGGTGCGGTGTGGGGTCAGCGCGCCGTATAGCCACCGTCCACGGGTAAGATCACGCCGTTGACGAAGCTGGCATCTTCACTGGCCAGAAAAGCAGCAGCGCTGGCGATCTCCTCCGGTCGCCCCAACCGGCCCAATGGATGCAGGTCGGTCAGATAAGCAGCCACTTCCGGATCCTCACGAAAATCGGCCGTCATCGGGGTTTCGATGTAGCCTGGGGCAATAGCATTCACGCGTACGTTATGCGGACCCAGGGTGATGGCGTATTGTTTGGTCAGGCCTGAAACGCCGTGTTTGGCAGCGATGTAGGCGCCACTGCCTTCTTCCAGGGATTCCAGGTCGGTGACACCCGGGGCGGTCAGCCCGACCAGGCCCGCGATGGAGGCGGTATTGATGATGGCCCCGCCGCCGTTGGCGGCCATATATTTGCCGCCATGCCAGATGCCGTACACCACGCCCGAGAGATTGACCGCGATGGTCTGGTCCCAGGTGAAACCACCGCCGACCCCGGCATTGTTGAACAGGACCTGCATGCCGCCGTAGGTTTCTACCGTGTGGGCGATGGCTTGTTTTATCTGATCTTCGTCGGAAACATCGAGTCCGAGAGAGTCGGCGGTGCCGCCGTCTTCTGCGATCAACGCCACCGTGCCTTCCGCCGCCTGCGTGTCGAGGTCGGCGCATACCACACTGGCTCCTTCCGCGGCATAGCGTACGGCTGTGGCCCGGCCGATGCCGCTGCCGGCGCCTGTGATCAACGCGACTTTGTCGGATAGTCTGTTAGCGTTCATGTTCTTGTTCCTACAGCTTGTGGATGATGTTCTCAGCAAATTGTTCCACACCGCGGCGAATGTCGTCTTTGCTGTTGCCAGGTGGGGGCATGACAAGGCGTTCGATGCCTTTGTCCTGCATCTGTTTGATACCGTCGAGGTTCATGTCGGGGGTACCGGTGGTCAATTCGATCTCGGCTGGGTCCCGACCTATCTTTGCGCATTCTTCGCGGAGCGCGGCGAGCAACTCGTCGAGCCGGTCGATGCGTCCGGGAAAGAAACCGTCGCCAAAGCGGGCGGCCCGCCTGGCCGCAGCGGGAACGTGCCCACCGACGATGATCGGTACACCTTCGGGCTGTGCCGGCTTCGGAAACGAGCCGACGTCCTGCCAGGCATACCTGGCGCCTTCGAAGGAACTCGAATCGTCGCGCCACAGCGAGCGCAACGCCTGCATACTCTCTTCGGAGCGTTGCACCCGTTCGGAGAAATCGATTCCCAGCGCATCGAACTCTTCACGCAGCCAACCGATGCCGATGCCCATCATCGCCCGACCACCGGAGAGTTGATCCAGGGTCGCGAATTCTTTCGCGACATAGAGCGGGTGGCGCTGGGGCAGGATGAGAATTCCGGTGGACAGGCGGATGGTCTTGGTCACCGCCGCGACAAAGCTCATCCAGACCACGGGGTCCGGAATGTCGTTCTCAAAGTCCCCGGGTAACTTGCCCTTACGGTTGTAGGGGTAGACCGAGTCGTAGTGTTTGGGGACGACCACATGCTCGACGGTCCACAGCGACTCGATGCCCGCCTCTTCGGCGGTCTGGGCTAGCTCGATGGCGTGTTCAGCCTGGGTGAAGTTGCCGGTATTGGCAAACATGATCCCGAATTTCATGACGCGTCCCCCTGATCGGCCTGGCGTGCCGCTTTGACCTGTTCGAACATCGGCCCCTTCAGGATGGAAGTGGGCGAACCGTGCGGACCTGATTCGAAAGCATCCGCGTTGTCGAGTTGCAGATCGAGGAGATTGTCCAGCCGCTCTCGGACGATGCCCAGACCGTCGAACGGATGGTCGTGATCAACATACGGACGCACGTTATCGGTGATCATGTAGAAGTCCCCCTTGGCGATCAGGTCGAATACCTGCTGTGCGTGTCGCTCCGGCGTCATGGCGTAGATCATCTCTTCGCCCGGCTGGAAGGGGTTGATCTCCTCGGGGTCCAGGTCGCCACTGTGTGCCTTGGCGTTGGTCTGGCTGGTGACCATCAGGCCTGAACGGACGATACACGGGCACAGAACGTGGACGCGAATCTGGGGGTGACGACGCGCGAGTTCGAACGAGAAGGACTCGGTAAGCGCGACCACCGCGTGTTTGCTGGCCTGGTAGGAGGCTCCGCCACCGTCCCCGCGAACAAGCCCACCCACGGACGCGGTGGTACAGATCACCGATGCCTCGCGATGCGCCTGCATCTGGGGCGTGAACGCTTGCAGCGTGTTCACTACCCCGAGGATGTTAACGTTCAAGGTCGTCTGCCACTCCTGTGGGGTACTCTTCATGATGGTGTGGTTGAAGATCACCCCGGCGTTGGCGAAGAGCGCGCCGATGCGGCCCGCGAAAGTGTGGACGATCGTGTCCCGGGTCTGCGCCAGCGCACCGGGGTCTGTCACGTCGCAACCCAGCCCGAGAATCTGCACATCTGGGCACAGGGCCTGCAGGCGCTCTGCTGCGGCTGCTGCCAGGTGGGCGTGCAGATCGATGATCGCCACCTGCATCCCCAGCTCGCGGGCTGCGTGCACTGCGATCCCCCAGCCGATGCCGTTGTTCCCAGCGCCGGTGACCACGGCAACACTACCGCGCAGTTCGGCCAAATCGAGTGGCCCCTGTTGTTTACTCATGCATCCTCCCCCAATGGCCGTGAAATGTAGCGTGTTCGCTGCGTGGCTGTAAACGCTCGCGTGCAAGTGCTACGAAAGGTTACAATAGCGGCCAGGGGGAAGTATCCAAGATGTGGTGTTGCGCACGGCTTAACAAGGGGTTTCGATCGATTGGCCTCGCGGCATTGCTGCTGCTGGTAATCCAGCACGCGCAGGCGGATACGGTCGGCGCGATCTACGGCAGTTACGTCAATCTCAACTATGCGCAGGAGCGTGCGGCGGCGGTAGGGGCCCAACTCGGCGTTGAGGTACACATCGTCAACGTCCAGGTCCACGGCGTTGAGTACTACCGCGTGGTGAGCTACGCCGCAGACCGGCCCGCGGCAGAAGCCCTCGCGCGTGCGGCCCGATCGGAAGGGCTGGAAGGCGCCTGGGTGAGCGCACTGCCTGACCCCTCGTCGCAGGTGAGTGTGTATGCGCGCGCTTCGTCCTCAAGGGTGGCGACTGCCGAACAGGCTGTCGAGCGCCTGGAATCCATTCCCGCGCAACCAGCCTCTGATCCCCCGGCTGCGCTCGCCGATCCGGCTGCGGCCTCTGCACCTGCGGCTGCCGAGATACCCAGGGTCCGTGAAGATATCGGCACTGTGCGTCTCAGCACGGATGGGACTGAAGTTGACATCGAGCTGTCCAAGCTGCCGGTCAGTGACGTCGACCTGCGACTCGATGGTCGCCTGGATGAAGCGCTGTGGGCGCGCTTGCCGTCCTACGACAATATGCTGATCACCGACCCCGACACGTTGGGTGCGCCCCGCTACAAGACCGATACGCGCTTTTTCTACACCGATCGCGGGATGTATATCGGCGTGTTTATGGAGCAGCCGTCGGAAACGCTCCTCGCCCGCCTGTCGAGCCGCGATGAGTTTCTCAATCGCGACAGCTGGGGGATCACGCTCGATACCTCGGGCGAAGGTCTCTACGGTTACTGGTTTACGGTCAATCTCGGTGGCTCCGTCATGGATGGCAAGATTGCGGCCGAGCGTCAGTATTCCAATGAGTGGGACGGTCCCTGGCAGAGCGCCACGGCGGAGTTGCCGAATGGCTGGAGCACGGAGATGTTTCTGCCGTGGTCGATGATGACCATGCCGGATGCCGATGCCGGGGTGCGTAACTTCGGTTTCTGGGTGAATCGCAAGGTGGCCTACATCGACGAACGCTGGAGTTGGCCAGCGTTGCCTTTCCAATCGCCGCGATTCATGTCTGTGCTGGCGACCATGCGCACGCCTGGCGTGGCACCTAAACAACAGATCGAGGTGTTTCCCAACGTCGCCTTCACCCGCGACGAGATAGACGGCGAGGACGAATTCAGAGCGGGTCTCGATCTGTCCTGGCGGCCGACCACCAATCTCCAGGTCACCGCGACATTGAACCCGGACTTTGGCGTCGTGGAGTCGGATGATGTGGTGGTGAATCTCAGCTCCTTCGAGACGTTTTTCCCCGAGAAACGCTTGTTCTTTCTCGAGGGCCGTGAAGTATTCCAAACCACGCCGCGCAATCGGGTCAGCACCCGCGGCCCGTCGGGGGTGGGCTCGCGTCAGACCACAAGCACTTTTAATCCCGAGCCGACCACGTTGCTGAACACGCGGCGCATCGGTGGTCCGCCGCGTGTGGAGGTTCCGGATGAGGTTGACGTTGAGGGCGTTGAATTGGGTAAACCCTCGGATCTGCTCGGTGCCTTCAAAGTTACGGGCAGCTACGGCGGGCTGCGCTATGGCGTGCTCTCCGCCTTCGAGGATGACGTCACGTTACCGGGGGTAGTCAATTCCGGTCCCGGTGCGGGGCTGGTGACGAGAGTCGAGGCTGAGGGGCGCGACTTTGGCGTCGCGCGGCTGCTGTATGAAACCACCGGCGAGGGCCGCACCTCGGTGGGCTATCTTGGTACCATGGTCAGGTATGAAGACTTCGACGCTATCGTCCACGGCGTGGACGGCCACTGGTTGTCACCCAATGGCCTGTGGCAGTTGGATACCCAGTTTATGCACAGCGACGTGGACGAGGTCACCGGCAACGGCGGTCTCGCGGATATCACCTTTAAGCCCACACAAGGTGTTGAACACAAGCTAACCCTGGACTGGCTCGAAGATACGCTGAACATCCGCGATCTGGGTTTTATTCGCCGCAACGATTCGCGCAACGTCATTTACCGCTACAACTTCTCGACCGGCCGGGGTCTGACCCGGCTGCGCTCCAAGCGCTACTCCGTGGTGTTGTCCAACGAGTGGAATCAGCAAGGCCGTCTAGTCCGGTCCGGGTACTTTTTGCGCAATGGGTGGACGTTCAAGAACCTGAGCGAAATACGCACGGAGTTCGACTACTTCCCGGCACGTTGGGATGACCGCAACAGCTTCGGCAACGGGGATTTTCGCACGGAAGATCGCTGGGTGGCCGAGGTCGGCTACGGTACCAATACCAGCAAGCCGATATCGTTCAGCGCGTTGCTGGGCGCGCGCAATGAAGAGAAAGGTGACTGGACCGTGCGGGCGGCGCTGGGAACCACCTTCA
>JBCCHL010000053.1:0-24713 GCA_039028775.1 Pseudomonadota bacterium
CGCGTGAGATTACGGTGCTGGGCAACGGCGACCGCGGCCTTGAGATGGCGCAGACTGATTTCCGGAATGTCGACGGCTTGTGATTTCAAACGCGACTCGAATGATCTTCAGGCACGCGCAGATTTTAGTACAGCGTGCTATCGATTCGAAGCACTCAGGTGTCGCCCTTCCAGCTTCGCTGACGCCATCCTGGGGACGAAACGTCAGCGAATCCCGGCCGGTATCGTGACCGTCAACGCAGCTGAGCTGACAGCCCACGCAGGGTCGTGTTCAGCAGGTCGACGCGGCGTTCGCTGAGCTTATCACCACCACCGATGGTGGCTGCGGCGTCGCGTAAGGCTCGAGCGAGATCCGTATCGGCGGCACCGCGGGTCAGCCGCTCCGCGGCGCGGGTAACCAGCGTCCGTACGCTGGTCAGGGCTTCCTGGTCGATCGTCTTGTCGCGCGCCAGTTGGTCGAGATAAGCTTCGGCGATGATGGGTTGTGCTGGCCATTCGATGCGCATCTGCTGTTGAGGATTGAAAACATCATCGTCATTCGCAAGTCCGGCGGCTGCTATCTCGGCCGCGGATAGGTGCTCGCTCGGCTGCAGTTCAAACACATCCAGCCCGCGCACAATCTCCGTACCGTAGATGCGCCCGTTGTAGTAGTAGGTCGACCAGTAGCCGCCTACGATCATGTGATCTGCATCGATCGGCCCGCGGTCGAAGTAGGCGATCTCCACCGGATTTGCGGCATCGGTGAAGTCGACGATCGACATCCCGCCCTGGTACCAAGCCTGCACGAACAGATCACGCCCGGGGACGGGTATGATCGAGCCGTTGTGGGCGACGCAGTTTTCCTGCTCTAGTTGTGGCGCCGGAATCTTGAAGTAGCCCTTGAATTCCAGTTTGTTGTCCACGATGTCGTAGAAGGCATCCGCACCCCAATCCAGCGGATCGAATGCCCGGCAGCGTGGCCGCCCACCGCCGCCCCATTCGTCGGTGAAGACCACCTTGGTGCCGGCGTTGTTGAACGTTGCCGAGTGCCAGTAGGCGAAGCCGGTGTCCGTGACGGCATCCAGCCGCTGGGGGTCCAGCGGGTCGGAGATGTCGAACAGGATGCCATTGCCGGAACAGGCGCCGGCGGCCAGATTTTTAGCGGGGAAGACGGTGATGTCGTGGCACTGGTCGGTGATGTTGGTGTCCTGGGTCTCCTCACCATCCTCTTCCCCGTGGTCGCCGCCGCGCCACAAGCCTGCCAACGTGTCTTTGTCAGGGTCCGCGAAGACCGCGGGGCTGTGCACAATTTTGGCTTCGTTAGGCTGCGCGATCGGAATCTCGATGACGTCGATGCGGAATAGCGCGGTGTCCATATCGCCCGGCGTATCGCTGCATCCGTCCAACTCTTCCTCGTCACGCACCATGGCCGTCCCGGAGTTGTATACGACGATGCGCTTGTCGTCGGCGGATACCACGGAGTGGGTGTGCGACCCACGGCAGGTCTGCACCGCACCCACCTGGCGCGGTTGGGTGAGATCGCTGATGTCGAATATACGCAGACCGCGGAAGCGGTCGTTCGATATGTCTTCCCCAATACCCTCAAGGCCGCAGTCGAGGCGCCCACGGGTCTGCTCCACGGACATGATCAGCAGGTCCTCGACGATGGAAACATCACCCTGGCCTCCGGGACAGACCACGGAAGACAGCAGCTCGGGCAGTTCACGCTCGGAGAGACGATAAATGTTGAAGCCGTGATAACTGCCGGCAAACAGTACGTCGTCGCGAAACGCCATGTCGGTGTTGGAGAAGCTGAGCAGCGGATAGCGATCGTACTCTTCAGGCTTTTCTTCCAGCTCTGCGTCCTCGGTCGCGCCGTCTTTGGGCTCGTCTTCTTCTTCGTCTTCGGGCATCTCGGGGGGTAGTTCGGCCGGGTTGTCCGGGTCAAAAAAGCCCGCCGGCTTGGCAAGGGAACCGACCAGGGTGAGGTTCAGGATCGCCTCACCGGCATCCATGAAACCCGGTTTGAGATTGGCCCGCGGGTCTTCTGACAAGCTGACCAACAGCGCGTGCATACGCTCGATCTCGGAATTCTGATCGTTGGTTACGTCGTTGGTGAATTCGAACAAGGTCGGGTCATAGGCTGCTCCGGGCTGCTCCATCAACTCCTCGACCATGGTGATCGCCCCCTCGTGGTGGGTGATCATGAGGGTGAGAAACAGGCGATCGAAGTCGGTGCCGGTCAGCGTGGCGAGCTTTGCCATGTCCTCGGCGGAGGCCATACCCGCCATCTTGTGGGAGGTGTACATGGCGTGTGCGGCATGTTTGTCGGGCAGCCCCTGGCCGCGCTCGCCCAGCCAGTCACGCATGAACTTCATCTCGTCTTCCTGCGAGGCCTTAATGCGTCCGGCGACATCCGTCAGTTCGGGACGGTTGGTGCGCGCCTCCACCAGGTTAGCCATCTCCACGGCTTGTTGATGGTGCGGGATCATGGCCTGCATGAACTTCACGTCATCCGGCGAAAAGCTGGAGTTGGCGATCTCGATCGCTTGCCTGGCGCTCAGCGGGCGGGTCGCCTCTCCGGGCGCGCCGGGTTGTACGATCGGGGCGTTGTTTGCGTTTGACGAGGTACTCAAAACGCAGAGTGTGAGCCATAGGAGCGTGCGCATGCGCATGGCGAGTCCTGTTGAAGGGGAGATGAAAGGCACTCTACCAAGCCGGCGCGTGGGCGTCACATGGTTATGTGGTCACGCCGCTCGAATGTCATTCGACGTGTCCCGCCCTTCGGTGCGCATCTTCCTTCCTAGCGCGTTAGAGCCAGATCTCGAGATTGTTTGCCCGACCGATGCGGCGCGTGATTGTGCAGTCCAGCAGGCGGTCCATGTCACACGCGCGCAGCAGTGCTCGCACGTTTTCCTGGTCGGCCGCTGACAGTCCGGCGAAGGTATCTTGAACCCGCGCGAGCAGATAAAAACGAAAAGGCTGCGCCATACTGCTGATCGTGTCGCCGTCGACGGTGAAGGAGCCCATGCCGACGGCGCGCTCTACCGGGGTGCCTTCGAGATCCGGGTGCTCCGCCAGGTAGGTATTGGTGACCTGCGCGGCAGCAATGGTTTCGGGGACAAAATCGACGGCCAATTCGCGTAAGACCGCGACCAGTGTGTCGGGTATCTTGTCATCCGAGAGGTAGGCTTCTGCCGGCAACCCGAACTCGCCCATGTCGGGCTCCGGTCGATTCATGCGCTCGACCCAGCGCCAGGCGCGCACGGCTTGCTTCTGCATCAAGGCCAGCGGAACCGGGTCGCGGCCTAGATGGCCGTACAGAGGGGCGATCATGCCGAAGTCGCCGATGCAGGGCTTGGTACCCAAGAAGTAGGGGTAGGCACTGAAGTGTGTCTCGAGTCTTGTCAACAACTGAGCGTACAGACGTTCTATCAACGCGTACGTCTGTGGAACGATGCCCATGTGCGGGTTCGCGGTGGTGCGCAGATGCTGCATCCGATCACGTGCCGTTTGTTGATCTTCGAACAGTTGGTAGAAGTGGAATTCTACGAAGCGGGTATTGTCTTCGTTCTGGTTCCAGCGGTAGTGCATCGCCGGGCGCAACATGCCCTCCGCGCCGATCACATCGAGCAGCAGGCTCACGATTTGCTGGCATGGTGTGGTCGGGGTAAAGGGGTAGGCGTTGGCCGCCTCGAAGTGATCTACGATCGCCACGCTGTCGCGGATCACCGAACCGTCCGCAAACTCCAGCGTCGGCATGCTGCGCCGCCCACCGGCTCTGGGCAGCACCTGTTCGTAAAAGTGCGCCGAGACCAGAGGTTCTTCACGAAACGCCACCCCGGATTTGATCAGGTAGCTACGCGCGCGCCCGGTGTACAACGACATGGGCGATCCGTAGAGCGTGTGTTGCACCATGGTTTTCCTCCGCGTTGGGCAACTTAACATGCCGTAGGACCGCTGTCCTGTGGAGCCGTTTCGCGGATGCTATAAATACGGCTTTGCGGGTGTATGATGGCGATACTAATGTCAGAGGTGGAGGAAAAATGGTTAAGTTTCACGATCCCCGCGGCGAGATCGCCACCGAGATGGACGTCTATGACCTCGGTTGTGACATTCGCAGCAACGAAGGTGAGGGTATCACGGTGGGTCTGCTGGCCAATGGTTTTCCGGATTCCGAGCTGTTCTTGAGCAAAGTAGCGCAGGTGCTGGAAGCGCGCTTTCCTAAACTTCAGACCTTGATGTGGAACAAAGGCAACGCCGGTGTCACGGCGGGCGAGGAGATGTTGGAAGACATCAAAGCCCGGTGTCAGGTGGCGGTGGCCGCGTACGGGCATTGAGGCAGTTGTACTACCGGCACCGTGCGTGACGGCATCAACTTAGCCCGCAAAGGGGTGCCCAGCGTGGCGCTGGTCACCGAAGACTTCTGGCCCCAGGGCGACTTTGTCGCGCGCTCTGTCGGCATGCCGAGCGCGCCGCGCGTGCAGCTGCCCCATCCCGTGGCGGGCACTGGCGAAGCCCGGATGCTCGCCATCGCCGAAGAGGTGGTCGACGACATCGTCGCCAGGATGGCCGCATGAGTGCGACGCTCGATGCGCTGGATGAGGAGACGGCGCTCGAAACCCTCCACGATATGGGCTGCACCGACGGCTTGCCGGTGGTGATTCCAACGCCTGAGCGGGTGGAGCGTCTGGTCCTGGCGAGCGGCCTGGATGGCGATATGATCCTCGGCGATATGGGTCCCGCGCTCGGCATCGCCAGCGTCGAGAAGGTGGCGGTGGCGGCGGTGATGGCCGGCTGCAAACCCGACTACATGCCGCTCGTCATCGCGGCGGTGAAGGCAGTTGTCGACGAGCGCTTCGATCTGACCGAATTACAATCCACCACGCATTGCACCGCGCCGTTGATCATTGTCAATGGTCCGGCCCGCTTCGAGTGTGGCCCGGTGGCCTCCGGCTTTGGCGCACTCGGCCCTGGTCATCGCGCCAATGCAAGTATCGGCCGTGCCCTGCGCCTGTGCATGATCAACATCGGTGGCGGTAAGCCCGGCGTCTCAGACATGGCCTTGCTGGGCCACCCCGGCAAGTTCACCTATTGCCTGGCCGAGGCGGAGGAGGAGTCGCCGTTCCCGCCGCTGCACGTCGGTCTAGGCTTTGACGCCAGCGACAGCGTGGTGACGGTGCTCGGCTGCGAGGCGCCACATTCGGTGATGTATTCGGATAACGCGGACGACCCCGAAGACGTTGAAAAGCTGTTGCATCAGCTGGCCGTGGGGATTGCAAACATGGCGACCAACAATGCGCTGTTGTGCTCCGGCATGGCTCTGGTGGTGCTGGGGCCGAAACACGCAGAAGTTTTCGCCCGCGCCAACATGAGCCGCGAAGCCGTCACCCAGAGCCTCTGGGAGTTGACGCATCACAAGACGGCGGACCATGATCGCTACGGCGGCCAGTTTGGTGGACGCTTCAAAACCGACACCTACGCCGCCTTCGCCAAGCCGGAGAACATCCTCGTGATGGTCGCCGGCGGGAGCGGTTTGTATTCGATGGTTATGCCGAACTGGGGCGGTGCGGCGCATGCCAATACCGCGGTCAGCGTCGCGGTCGAGCACAACCAATTCTGTGAGGTGCCGGGTCTGGCGTAACGGACGGCGAGCGAGCTGAGGGGTAGGGAACACCGATGCAAAGACAGGACGATGCCAGGGCCGGAAAATGAATGACGCGGTCGCAAACGATGTGCAGGTGAGTTCCGAGCCGTCCCTGTGGTTGCTGTTCGGTGTGGTGATCATCACCTCTCCCACGCTGCTGATGTTGTTCAGTGTGCTCGACGATCCGCTGAGCCCCGCCCAACAGTATGCCGCACCGCTCATCGAGTACCAGTTTGCGGGCTACGATCGGCTGCCGACGGACGGTTGGAAAGACATCGCGGCGTATGACTTCGCAGAAGCGCCCACCGATGGCACTTCGAGCGTTTGGATCGTGCGCGAGGTAGATGTTCAGGTGCTCGGCTCGAGCGCCCAGAGTGGCATCTTTATTCCCTATCTCTACTCAAACTTTGCGGTCTATGTCAACGGCGCTCTGCTGTTACAGACCGCGCCGCACACCAAGCCGTATTACGTGAATCGCGCGCCCCGTATCATTCCCGTGGCCACCGAACAACTGCGGGCGGCGGCCGGACGGGTGGTGATCAACGGGGTCACCAAAAATCCCAACCACTATCCGTTTAACATGTGGGTGGGTCCCTATGATGAGATCGTCGCGAGCTACGACTCACACTATGTCCACCACGGCCTGGCGCCGTTGATCGCCGTGGTGGTGACGCTGATCTTGGCGGTGGCGATGTTGCTGCTGTATGCCTTCGACCGGCGGCGCAGCGATTACGGCTGGTACGCGCTGACGGTGACGCTGTTCGCTGCACACAGCGGCTGGTTTCTGGTCTCTCACACCCCCATCGATGCGACTGCGTGGTCGCTGGCCGGTCGTTTGACGCTGTTCATGGCCTTGACCACGGTGATCTTCTACCACCGTTTTTTCGGGTACCAGTACCGCAAGCGCGAGTGGTTCCTCTTTCTCGCCTTGTTCGTGAGCGGTGCGTTGATGGTATACACGGCCTTCTACGACTTCTCCCGGTATCAGATATGGATGGACCGATTCACCATTGTTGCCGGTCTTGTGATGATCTATGCCAACTACTTCATCTACGCGATGCTGGCGCGGCGACGCAGCTTTGAAGCCCTGGTTTTAGCCATTGTGGCGGCGAACGGCATTGTGGTTGCTTATCGCGATATGTTCTTCCAATTGGGTCTGGTCGAGAGTGGTTCACAGTTTTACATACAGTATTCCTCAGCGTTTGCCGCGCTGGTGTTCGGATACTTGTTGATTCGCCGTTTCAACGCGTCGGCTCGCCAGGTGGAGGCGTTGAACACCCATCTAGAGGAACGCATCGAGGCCAAGAGCGAGGAACTGAAAGAAACCTACGCCGCCTTGAACCAGGAGCAGAGTCGCCGGGTTCTGGCCGATGAGCGGGCGCGGATCATGCGGGATATGCACGATGGGCTGGGCGGACAGCTGATCCATGCCCTGGCGCTGGCCGAGAAGGGGGAACAGCCGGGTGCCCTCACCGACGCGCTGGGGCTGGCGTTGCAGGATCTGCGCTTGATCATCGACTCGTTGGCGCCGGATGAGAACGTGCTCGATCAATTATTGGCCTCGTTCCGTCATCGATCGACCCCGATGCTGGAAGAGGCCGGGATCGCCTCCGATTGGCTACTTGATGAAGATCTTTCCATGCAGGTAACGCCCCATCAGGCGCTGGCCCTGCTGCGGTTTCTGCAGGAAGGCATCACCAACGCGATGAAACATGCTCGGTGTAACCGGGTGCGGATCACAGTGGCAGCGCTGGATGAGCGGCGACTGCGGGCGAGTGTCGAAGACGATGGCATCGGCATAGCGCCGGGGGTCAAACAAGGCCGCGGCTTACGCAACATGCAGATCCGAGCGCGCGAGATGGGCGGTGAGCTGACCATCGAGTCCACCCCCGGCAGCACGATTGTGGCAGCGTTGATGGTGCTGGAAGAAGTGGACACTGTTGTCGGCTAAACATATGACGGCAGCCGCCGTGCAAATCGAGGACAATGGGGATCTAGTTGAGCCAGGACCGGTGCGACGATGAACGACGTATTTGTGTTGGAAGACGACGACCTGACCCGCGAACGTTTGGTCGAGAAGATTACCCAGACCGGCCAATTTCAGGTCTCGTGTGCCGTGGCCAGTCTGGCTGCAGCGCAGCGCGAACTGGCGGCACAACAACCCGACGTGATGTTATTCGATCTGCAACTACCCGACGGCGAAGCTTTCGACCTGATCGCCGACTATACTCATCATCATCCCGAGACGCCGATCCTGGTGATCTCGGTGTTTGGGGATGAACAACGCGTGGTGCGGGCCATTTCGGCGGGTGCGCGAGGCTATCTGCTCAAGGACGACAGCACCACTCAGATCGAATCCGCCCTGAGCGCGGTGCTTGCAGGTCAATCGCCCATTTCTCCGGCCATCGCCAGTCATCTCGTGCGTCATTTTCGCAACGAGGCCGCGCCGGCCGCGGCCGAGAATCCTCTGTCCGAGCGTGAGCTCGAAGTGTTGCAATTGGCGGCCAAGGGTATGTCGTACAAAGAGGTGGCGGCACTCCTGGATGTGAGTGTCAGCACGGTTGGTACCTACACCATGCGCATCTACACCAAACTCGCCGTCAACTCGCGTGCTGAAGCCCTCTACGAGGCACGTAAACTCGGCATCATGGACGACTGATACTCGCCGCTGATCGCGCTGTCGTATATCCATGTGACAGCCCGCAATTCCACTTAACGATTTAATAGTCCCTAAGTCGAGCAAAGCTCATAAGTAACCTGGAGGGTGATGGTGGTTATTGCGTTGACACTCATGTTTGCAGGCTGTGGGGCAGTGATTCTCTGGGGGTATCTCTATGGGCGCCGCCAGCGCGGGCGGGAGGCGCTGATCCGCGCGCACCGATTCACCGCGGATGTTCCTGCGGCGCTGGTAGAACGATATGGTCATCTGAGCGAGGCCGATGTCGAGCGGGTTCTGGACGGATTGCGCACCTACATTGTCCTGTGTCTGGGTGCAGGCAAGCGGACTCTGGCTATGCCGTCCCAGGCGGTCGACGTCGCCTGGCACGCCTTCATTCTGAATACCGGTGCTTACGCCCAGTTCTGCGATCAGGCGTTGGGGCGGTTCTTGCATCACATTCCGTCCGAAGCGATGGCTGGCAAGGCCGAGGCCCAGGACAGCATCAAACGGACTTGGAGTCTTGCGTGTAAGGACGCAGATATAGATCCGCTTGAGCCAGATGCGTTGCCTAATCTGTTTGCGCTGGATGCTGAGTTAAAGATCGAGGACGGATTTCATTACAGCCTGGACTGCGAAGCCCAGGGCGAACAGAGATTTTGCGCCACCCACATCAATTGTGGCGGCGGCTGTGCTGGCAGCCCCGTATACGCGGTCGATGTGGCGGACTAACGACTGATACCGATAAGGAGATGGCAATGATACGAGAGAGATGGTGGATTCTGATGGTATGGGCGCTGATCGGTGCATCGGTGCACGCCGAGCGCTTCAATGGCGACTTTTATTACTATTCGCAGGACGATGGTTTAGTCACTTTGAGCATCACTCAGGCGGCGGATGGCCGGATCGAAGGCCAGTTTGTGCTCGATGACTATCCCGTGAAGGCGCTCGGACGCCTGCAGGGGCAGGAGTGGGTAGGCGAGATACGCGAAGGTGATGGTGAGGTCTATCCGTTCCGCGCTCAGTTGTTTGGCGGAAAGTTGAACATGGCGTTTGACGATGGCGACTACTACTCTCTGAGCCCGGGTAAAGCCCCTGCGGATCTGGTGGCTCGAGCCCGTGAATCCCAGGATGCTGGGGCGCGGGGGCAGCCGGCACCGTCGGTTGTGGCCCAAGGTCAGTACCCTCAGCAAAGTCGGTACCCCCAACAAGGTCAGTACCCTCAACAAGCCCAGCAAGGCCAGTATGGCCACTCCGGCTACCCCCAGACCCCGAATCAACAAGGTGGCGTTGGAGGTGTCCGTATCAATGGGCATGAGTTGCAGGGTGCTGAGCTCCAGTTGCTGGCCCAGTATGGGGTGCAACCCACACCGGGCGACTATTGGTATGACGCGCAATGCGGCGCTTGGGGTTACTGGGGTATGCCCACGGCAGGTTTTATCGCGCCCGGGATCGGCACGGCACCGTTGCCGGCGCACGCCTCGAACGGTAACAGCGGGATATTTGTGAATGGTCGACACCTGCCGTATTCGGAAGCCATGTTCCTGCAACAGTTGGCCGGCACCATAGCGCCGGGGCGGTACTGGCTGGATGCCCAGGGTAATGCGGGACCGGTGGGGCAACCCGCCCAGGTCAACTTCATCCAACTGGCGCAACAGGCCCAGGCCGGCCAAGGCGGTGGTCAGGGGAGCGAGTGGGCCAAGAACGGGGCGCGGGGCTGGGATGATGGCAATGGCAGCGGTGGGGTGTGGATTTCCAACCCCTACGGCGGTACCGGCACTACCGTCACCTACTAGGAGGGAGCGAAATGATCTTCCCGAAACGTTTGTCGATGCTACTCCTGATCGGGGTGTTAGGCGGGTGTGCCCATCCGTGTGAGGAACAGGATGCGCGGATCGCCCAACAGCTGCTCGATGCTTCACTGGTGCTCGAAGGTGCGGACGCCTGCGACTTCGGCAGTGCCGCCGAGGTGGCGGGCTTTGAGAATGTTGCGCACAACAAGTTGTATCAAGGAGGCGAAAGCTGGCAGGTCGCCAAGGCCTACATCGATAACTTTGAGGGTCGCGAGTGGGCCGAAGTCGCGTGTTTTTCGGAGCTAGGGGAAACCGCCAATGACGATGTTCAGATCAACAAGTGTTTTATGAAAGGGCGTCAGATCGCCCGGATGCACGTGTATGACTTCAATGGCGCGATCCTCGATCTGGATCTGCTGCAGCAGACCCAGACCCTGGGTGGCGGTGACTGAACCCTACGTCTTCTAGCGCGATCTGGCCGGGCCGGGATTGGCCAGATCGTGCTTTGAGTTCTTACTCCTGTAGCAATTCCAGCAACGCCACAACGGTAGATTCTACACCTGCGGTAACCGCCGGTTCCGGAGTGATCTTAAACAGTGGCGAGTGATGGCTGGGCACCGGTGTTCCACCCGCTGCTTCGCGTTCGAAGTCTTCCTTGGGGGTTCCCCCAATCGCCCAGTAGACGCTGGGAATGTCCGGGTCGATGGTGAAGAACGGGAAGTCTTCCGCACCCATGCTCTGGGTCGGGACGTCGACCACGCGCTCCGGGCCCATGGCGCCACTCCAGGCGCCTTTCAGACGACGGGCGAGGGCCACGTTGTTGATGGTAGGCGGCACGCTCTCTTTGGAGACGATCACTTCCGGCAATTTGTCATCCGGCAGGCCCGCTACCCGTCCCATGTTCTCGGCGATGCGCTTGATGCCGTTGAGCAGCAGATCGCGGGTTTCGTTGTTGGTGTTGCGCACGGTCAACTGGAGATGGGCACGGTCGGAGATGATGTTGTGTTTGGTGCCGCTGTGAAAAGAGCCTACCGTGACGACACCGGGTTGACGGGGTGATAGTTCGCGCGCGACCAGGGTCTGCAGGGCAACCACAATCTGCGCACCCAATACGATCGGATCTTTGCTGCGATGCGGGCTGGCACCGTGGCCACCCACGCCGTGCACGATGATGTCGACAGTATCGGCGCCGGCATAGGGACTGCCTTCGCTGACATTGATCACGCCGGCTTGGTCCGCGGAAGACACGTGAAAGGCCAGCGCATAGTCGGGGGTGCCGAAACGTTCCCAGATGCCATCGGCTTTCATGGCCGCGGCGCCCAGGACGCGTTCTTCCGCAGGTTGCACCACCAGCATGAGCGTACCCGACCACGCATCACGCCGTGCGGCCATCTGGCGCGCGGTACCCACCAGGCTGGTGATGTGCACATCGTGGCCGCAGGCATGCATGGTGAACACGGTATTGCCGGTGATTGGATCGACCTGCTGCTTGCGCGAAGCGATCTCCAGCCCGGATTTCTCCTCGACCGGTAGGCCGTCCATGTCAGCTCGCATCATCACCAACGGGCCTTCACCATTGCGGAGCATCGCCACCACACCGGTGCCGCCGACTTTTTCCGTGACCTCGAACCCTGTCTCGCGCAGTTCGCCCGCCATCCGCGCTGCGGTCTCGAACTCCACGGTGGACAGCTCGGGATTACGGTGAAAGTGCTCGAACAACACCCCGAGGTGCGCATCGTAATCTTCTTGTACCGCACCGGCCAGGTCGTTGCTGTGGCCGTTGGTGCTGAGGGCGAGTGCGATGCCCGCCGTGATAGCGAGAAGGGATGTCTGCATTGGAGAGCCTTGTGATCGTGCTGCGTAAGCTACGTATCATGGCATACTTATTCCAAGACCAGAACGAATAGGGGAACAGTCAGTGGCGCAGTATCTCGATCCGAGTGTGGACCAGGCAAGCGCGATGATGGACAAAGACTCAGAGCAGCCGCTGGCGGTGCTCAATTTGTTCAAGTTTAATGACAAGGCGGCCTACGATGCGGAGGACCCGGAGTATGGCTCCGCGGACGCCGAGATCAGCGGGCAGGAGGCGTTTGCGCGCTACTCAGCGGTGGCGGGCGCGTATCTGCAGAGTCTCGGTGGTGGGGTGCGCTTCAGCGTGCCAGTGGAACAGGTCATGATCGGCCCGGAAGGTGACTGGGACGTGGCGGCGATCATGCTGTTTCCGACCCGCGCTGCGTTCATGCGGATGCTGAGCGATCCGGAGTTTCAGACCGCTTCACGGCACCGGAAGGCCGCGCTGGCCAATCACTATATGCTGCACCTCGACGGCACGTCGTTTTTTGCAGAAGAAGCAGGAGAAACCGCATGACCGCATTTGTACGTACCGCGGATGAGAACTTTGCCGCGCTGCCCAACTTCCCCTATGTGCCGAACTATCATCAGTGGCAGGATCTGCGTATGCACTACGTGGATGAAGGTCCCAGGGATGCGCCGGTCATGCTATTGCTGCACGGCATGCCGACCTGGTCCTGGCTGTACCGTGACGTCATCCCGGTACTCACCGCGGCGGGCTTTCGCTGCATAGCGCCGGACCACATGGGTTTCGGAAGGTCTGACAAGCCGACCGACATCCACTGGTACACCATCGCGCGCCATACTGAGATCCTGAATTCGTTGATCGTCGACCTCGATCTGACCGACATCACGCTGGTCTGTCAGGACTGGGGTGGACCGACGGGGCTGGCCCAAGCGGCCATGTTACCTGAGCGCTTTGAACACCTGGTGATCATGAACACCTGGTTGCATCACGAGGCGTATACCTACTCGGAAGGGATCCGGAACTGGAACGCGGGTTGGCAGCCGGGCGGCCGCTTTGCGGTGCCAGAGCCCGATCTGGGACTGTTGCTGGTGATGAGCGCGGGGCTGATGTCCGGCGAGGACTTCGCCAGCGCTTTTCAAGCCGGCGCAGATCCGGCGCTCACAGGCGCAGCCGCAGAGATCTACCGTGGCTTCAGCGCGCCTTACAAAGGTCTCCCGGATGAAGGCTACAACGGCTTTCGCCGATTTCCCCTGTCGATCCCACTGGACAGTTATCACAACGGCAACGCGGCGGCGCAGACGCTGCACTACAAGACCCTGCTCGGCTGGGACAAAGGCTGTCACTTCATCTGGGGGTGTCGCGACGATGTCTTCACCGAGGCTTGGGGCCGCGAGTGGGCGGGACAGATGCAAGCCCGTTTTGATCCGATCGAGGACGCAGGACACTTTCCGCAGAATACCCACGGCCAACGGCTCGCGGAGTTGATCCTGGATGGGAAGCGGTGAATCCGCGAGGCGCGCGAAGGCGCTGAAGCCCATCGGCCGGCGTCTCAAGCGCCGCTCTACTCCGGGTAGGTCGCGTCCCCATGTATCGGCCACAGGCGCCGTGTGGTCTTCTGGCGCGGGAATACGGATATGTTGTGGGTGCTCAGTCCGGGTGTGTCCGCGGTGACGATCGCGCTCGCGATGTGGCTGAAGCCCGCGCGAAAGTGATTGCTGCTCTTCAACGCCACGTATTTGTATTTGGTCACGTCGATCCCTACTGCCAGAAACGGCTCGGTGTCGAAAGTCTGGCTGCGACGGCTGGCGACAATAATGTCCATGTCGTCCACCACCAGGCGCGCCAGCGGGCCGAGATTCAACGGCGCCCCCTTGAACATGTGCTGCATGACGACGCGGCCATCGTGCAACGCTTTGACGTACGCGCTCAGTTGCAGGGTGTCGCCGTGTAGATCGTCGGTCTTACCGCCGAGTGCTACCTCGATGGTCGAACCGATGCCTGCCGCATGTGCCTGCGCTGCGACTTCGGCATCGACGATGAACCCGAAACAGGCTTGTGCGCCGAGCTGTGCGTCGAGCATGGCCCGCAGCAAATGGGTGCCGTCACCCGGCGTGCCAGCGCCGCAGTTGTCGGAAGTTTCGTGGATGACGACGGGGTAGCGGTCGTGCGCTCTAGCAGCATCGATCGCCTGCGCTCCGGACAGCGATAGGGGACGAAATTCCTCCCGAGCCTCCCACAGGCGGCGTGCAAAGTCCCGCGCTGCGTGCAGGGATTTTTCGTCATCGTGATTGCGGGTGATGCTGATCATGCTGCCCACGTGCGCGATGTCGGTGTAGGGAAAGCCGTGAAACCAGCTGATGTCGAGGCAGTCCTGAACCTCTTCTAGGGCCAGCAATTCGTTCAGGAGTGTCTCCCCGATCCCTTCGTAGGTGGTCGTGGTCGGCAGCAGCAGGGGTAGGGCGAGCACGTCACACACCGTGCGCGGCCTGCCTTCTGCCATGTCGATGACGCAGCGCACCGCCTCGGCGGCGCGCTCGTGCAGATCGATGTGCGGGTAGTGATGACAAGCGAACATGCCGTTCAACGCGTCGGCCATGTGCTGGGTCACATTGCCATGCAGGTCGAAACTGGCGGCGATGGGCAGATCGCCGAGCACCTCGCGCACCGCCCAGGCGAGATCGCCTTCGAGGTCTTCGATCCCGTCGACCACTCCGGCGCCGTGGAGCGTGAGCACGCAGCCATCCAGACCTGCGCTGAGCGCTTGATGTAGGCCGGTCAGAATCTCATCCTTAAAGCCTTCGTAGGTCTCCCGCTCGATGGTGGCGGAGGGTTGGGTGCTGGCGTAGAGCAGGGGCACGACTTCGCGCCCGGCGGCACGCACCGCATCCACCGCGCCGCCCACGTCGGACTGTTGGCCTGATGTGCTCAGCATGCGCTCACCACGATAGGTGTAGAACGCGGAGTTCGTGGTCAAACCGGGACAGTAGGTGTTGGTCTCGTGGACAATCCCGGCGATGGCTATTCTCACGCGCCGCTCAGCCAGGGTCGGCGATCTTCAGCAACTGTTTACCGATGTTTTTACCGGTAAACAGGCGATTCAACGTGTGGGGGATGTTCTCGAAACCCTCCTGCACATCGACCTGATAGGTCAGCTGACCGCTCTGGATCCACCCCAGCAGTTCTTCTACCGCCTGCATGGTGCGATCCATATAGTCGAGCACAATGAAGCCCTCCATGCGCGCGCGGTTGATAACAAGGTTCATCAGGTTGGCGGGTCCTGGGACCGGTTCCGTGGCGTTGTAGCTGGAGATGCCGCCGCACAGCACCACCCTGGCGCGCTGATTGATGTGGTTCAGCGCGGCTTCCAGGATGTCGCCGCCGACGTTGTCGAAGAAGACATCCACTCTGTCGGGACAGGTTGCGGCGATCGCCGCATTGACGTTGTCGTTCTTGTAATCGATGGCCGCATCGAAGCCTGCGGTCTGGGTGAGCCAGTCGCATTTCTCCTGGCCGCCGGCGATCCCCACCACGCGACACCCTTTGATCCGGGCGATCTGTCCGGCCACGCTGCCGGTGGCACCCGCCGCGCCGGATACGAGGACGGTGTCGCCTTCCTTGGGTTCACCCAGATCTAGCAGTCCCCAGTAAGCGGTCAGACCGGTGACGCCGAGAACCGACATCATCATGGTGGGATCGATCTGGGGTGGCACCTTGCTCAGACCCATCGCGCCCATGCCCGGACCCACTGTAACAAAGTCCTGCCAGCCGCCGGTGGTCTGCACCAGGTCACCCGCAGTAAATTCTGGGTTGTTGCTCTCCACCACCTGACCGATCGAGCCGGCACGCATGGGTTCCCCGATCTGTACCGGCGGCAGATAGCTTTCGCGGTCTTCCATCCAGCCGCGCTGGGTGGGATCGAACGAGAGATACAAATTGCGCACCAACACCTCGCCTTCGCCGGGCGTGGGGATCGGTGTTTCCGCATATTCGAAATTACTTTCATCGACAATACCGTGGGGACGCTTGGCGAGCAGCCATTGGCGATTGGTGTTCAAGGTGAGTACTCCTGTTGGGTGGTTGCGCTAAGACGGGTGCGGGTGCGAAGTAGCTGCGCGCCAGGTCGCCGCCGTTTGCGAAAGTCGGTTGCAGTGTAACACCGCGCCGCGGCTTCATCATGGCCCCGCCTTTTGTGTACACTCGGGTGGTTGTTACGTCATAGGGGAGAGAAATGGACGTTAAAGACAAGGTTGCCGTGGTTACGGGTGCCGGTTCCGGTATCGGGCGCGCGCTGGCCCAGGGCCTGGCGGCGCGCGGCGCTGAGCACGTGGTGTGCACCGACCTGGACGCGCAGAATGCCGCCGCTACCGCGGAGATGATCGGCGAACGTGCGCAGGGGCGGGCTTTGGATGTGGGCGACGAGGCCGCTATCGACGCGTTGGTCGCCGACGTCGAAGGTGCACAGGGGCGCATCGACCTGTTTGTTTCGAACGCGGGCTACGGTCAGCGGGGTGGTCTCGATCTGCCGACCGAAGACTGGATGCGCATGATGAATGTGCACACCTGGTCGCATCTGGCGGCGGCCAGGGCGGTGATCCCGGGCATGGTCGAGCGGGGCGGCGGCTATCTGCTGAGCACCGCTTCAGCCGCAGGTTTGCTCACGCAGATGGATTCGGGGCCGTACGCGGTCTCCAAGCACGCTGCGGTGGCGTTTGCCGAGTGGGTGGCGATCAACTATGCAGACCAGGGCATCGGCGTGTCGGTCCTGTGTCCCCAGGCGGTACGGACCAACATCCTCGGGCCGCGCAAGCCCGGCGAAACCAATACCGGCCAGGCCAGCGGTGATGGCGTGTTGGAGCCGGAAGTGGTGGCCGACGCCTGTATCCAGGCGATCCACGACGAGCGGTTTTTGGTGTTGCCGCACCCGGAGGTCGAGACCTATTTTCAGCGCAAGGCCAACGACTACGATCGCTGGCTCTCGGGCATGCGCCGCTTCCGCGCGCGCCTTGCCGGTGGTGGCTGATCATGGGTGCTTCGCATACACTCACCCGTGAGCAGAAGTTGGATTTGTACCGGGACGGCTACGTCGTTATTAAGAAGGCGGTCTCGGACGAACTGGTCGAGGCGGCGCTCGCCCGTATCAAGTCGGCCAAGAAGGGCGAGAGCCTGAGCAGCACCCACCAGATGACCAATCTGGTGAACAAGACGGCGATCACCCCGATCCTGCACGAGGTGATGGGACAATTCGATCCGCCGATCGCGTGCCAGGTTGGGGTGCTCAAGCCCACCCAGCCCGGTGAACAGTACAATAATCTCGGTTATCGCGACAAAGACATGCCGTACTACGGGGCGCAGACCCATATGGATGGCAGCATCACCATCGCCAGTCCCCAAGAGGTGCAGGAAGGTAGCGAAGATGAGATCTATCGGCGCTACTTCGCCTCCGGACCCAAAGGCGATCTGGGTCGCAGTCCGGATGTGATCGGCAATAATATGGTGCCGATGTTCGAAGACCCGGAAATGACGCTCGGCCTCGGCAGCTTCACGGCGTTTGTGTTCGTTTGTTTGAATGATCAGACGCGACCCGGCTGTGGTCAGACCGCGCTATTGAAAGGGGCGCACCACGCGGTCGAGCGGTTCTTTCGCTGGCAGTACGAAACCAACGGATGCTTGGGGCCGGAAGGTCCGGGCTGGCCGCGCCTGAACTACGCGGCACCCAACCGCTGTGGCCTCATCTATCTGCCGGAGGCCGTGCGCGATGAATTCATCGATGAGCATTCCGCGCGCACGCCGGATGGCAAGCAGTGGCCGGAACCCACGCAGATTCTCATGGAGCCGGGCGATGCCTGCATCGCTACGTACCATATTCCGCACACCGGTACGCGCAACGAAAATGGTACGGAATCGCGCAAGAACATCATTTTTCGCATCCGCAACAAGTCGCGGCAGCCTGATAAGCTGGTCAACGGCGTATCAGATCACCCGGACCGTGGGCAGATGGGCGAATGGTTGGAGTACGAAGAAGGCAACGATCCCTGGGAACGCTCCAAGTATGCGATGTGCCACCAGTGGCACGAGTGGGAGGGTATGCAGGAGATTGTGGCGGAACAGGCGCACGCCTGATCCGCCAGTACCTCCGGGCTCAGTCGCGCGTGACCGAGCGGACCACGTATCCGCCGGAGCGCTCATCCGCATCGATTTGCAGGTAGCCCCGCTCCTGCGCTTCTTCCAGCAGGTCATTGAAGGAAGAAAAGCCGAATGCCGTCTCATTGAAGCCTGGTCGGCGGCGTTTCAGGGTTTGTTTTACCATCGAGCCGAACACCCGGTCCCCCCGCTCGGCGAGCAGCGCCTCTGCGGTGTCGAGGACCTGTTGAATGCCTTCTTCCTGGTCATCTGCGGGTGTCTTCTTGGCGGCCGGCGTTTTCTTCTTAGGCGTCGCATGGCGTTTCTTCTGACTGCTCTGTTTCTTGATCAGGTCATTGTAGAAAATGAACTCGTCGCAGTTGCTCATCAAGAGGTCCGAGGTGCTGCTGCGCACCCCCACGCCGATGACCAGCTTGGCGTTTTCGCGCAGTTTGCTGACCAGCGGTGAGAAGTCGGAGTCACCGCTGATGATGACAAAGGTATCGATGTGGTCCTTGGTGTAACACAGGTCCAGGGCGTCGACGACCATGCGGATGTCGGCTGAATTCTTACCCGATTGGCGGGTGTGGGGAATCTCGATCAGTTCAAACGCAGCATCGTGCATCGCCGGTTTGAACTCTTTGTAGCGGTCCCAGTCGCAGTAGGCTTTTTTAACCACCACGTTGCCCTTGACCAGCAGGCGTTCCAGCACCAGGGCGATATCGAATTTGGGAAATTTCTCGTCTCGTACCCCTAACGCCACGTTTTCGAAATCGCAAAACAGGGCGAGGTTGTTGTCGGTCATCAAGTCTCCTATTAAGTATTGGTAGGTGTGAGGTTCGAGCGAACTACGCGACCGCGTACCGGTTCCTACCTCAAGACGCCCGCACCATACGCCGGATGTCCTTGTATTGCACGGGCTATTGGCGTGGTTTACGCCAGCCGAGCAGCCGTTGTAGCAGCGGTGCACACAGCACTGCGAGCGTGAGGGCGACCAAAGCCGCGGTCAGCGGTCGCGACCACAGGAAGGCCCAGCTGTTGTCCCAGATCAGCAGGGAACGGGTGAGATTTTCCTCGATCAACCCACCCAGGATAAAGCCGAGGATCATTGGCGCCATGGGGAAATCGAGCAGCCGAAAAAGTACCGCCGACGCGCCGAACAGCACCATCAGGTACAGATCGAAGGTGTTGAAGCTGACGAAGTAGACCCCCAGCATGGACAGGAACAGGATCATCGGCAGCAGATAGTGGCGCGGCAGGCTCAGCACCCGTGCGATATAGGGGATGAGCGGCAGGTTGAGGATCAGCAGGACCACGTTGCCGATCCACATCGATACGATCACGGCCCAGAACAGCTCCGGTTCGTTAACGTAGAGCATAGGTCCGGGTTGGATGCCGTAGGCGATGAAGGCGCCGAGGAGGATGGCCGTTGTGCCTGAGCCCGGGATGCCCAGGGTTAACAAAGGCACAAACGATCCGGTCGCCGCGGCGTTGTTGGCGGCTTCCGGGGCCGCTACCCCGCGCAGCGAACCCTGACCGAACAGCTTGCGTTGGTCCGCGCGCGCGATGCGTTGTTCAGCGCCATAGGCAAGGAAACTGGCGATGGTCGCCCCTGCGCCCGGCAGCAATCCGATCAGAAACCCCAGGAGGGAAGAGCGGGTGATCGGCGGTGCAACGTCCTGCACTTCATCCCGGCGTAGCCGCAGAGACCCGAGCGTCTGCTGGGGCTGGGCGTCGGTGGCGCCGCGTAATATCTGCAGCAGAGCCTCGGCCAGCGCGAATGTGGCCATCACGAGCAGCAGGAAGGATATGCCGTCGATCAGATCGATCACCCCCAGCGTAAAGCGGGGCACGCCTTGGGTCTGATCGGTGCCGATGGTAGAAAGCATGAGCCCGATCACCGTCATGATGAGCGCTTTGAGAATGCCCTGCCGACTGGTGAAGGCGGCGACCATCACCAGCCCCAGCACCATCAGGGCGAAGTAATCGGTGGATTGGAAGCTCAATGACAGGCTGGCGAGACTGGGCGCGGCTACCATCAGCAGAGCGGCGGCGATGATCGCGCCGCTGAACGAGGCGTACGCCGCCACCGCCAGGGCCTTACCGGCCAAACCCCCACGCGCGAGCGGGTAGCCATCGAAGGACGTCGCCACGGTCGATGCGACACCCGGCGCGTTGATCAGGATGGACGAAGTCGAGCCGCCGAATACCGCGCCGTAATAGACGGCGGCCATCATGATGATGCCCGCCGCGGGTTCCAGAGCGGCGGCGATAGGAATCATCAAGGCGATGGCGGTCATCGGGCCGAGCCCGGGTAACATGCCGATCAACGTGCCTGCCAGACAGCCGCCCACGAGGAACAGCAGATTGTGCAGCGATACGGCCGTCTGCAGGCCTTGCAGGATGCCGTCGATCATGTCCAGCGCTCCGGCCAGGGTGGGATGTACACGTCCAGGACGAGGCTCATCAGCGCCCAGAAAGACACGCTGACTAAAAGCGCAAGGAGCAGGCTGCGCCAGCGGTTGGGCGCGCCCAACAGGCTAAAGGCTGCGAACAGGAAAAGGGTACCGGACAACACAAATCCGAGGGGTCGCAGGGTCGCTGCGAACAGCAGCATCAAGCCGATCGACGACGCCAGGTGGCGCCAGCTCAGGTTGCCGAGGCGTAGCGGTTCGCCGTTGCGTTGCAGCAGCAACCCTAGAGAGATCAGGACCCCCAAACAACCCAGCATCTGTGGCATGGAGCGCGGCGTGATGGCGCTGTCGGCGATGGCGCTGCCTATCTCGATATCGAAGCTCAACCACAGATAGGTAGCGCTTAAGAGCAGGGTGATCAACCCGGCAATGCGATCGCGATGCAGGTGCTTCATGGCGAGCGCAACATGCCGAGTTCGATCATCAACCCGCGCAGAGCGGCCTCCTGCTCCTCCAACAGGGCGATGAACCCGTCTCCGGTACGCAACAGGTCCACCCAGCCGTAGCGTGCCTTGGTGGCCGCCCACTGTTCGGTCTGTTGCATGCGCGTCAGCAGTGCCTGCCACGCGACGACCCGCTCCTGTGGCACGTCCGGGGCCGCGAAGAAACCGCGCCAGTTGACAAACACCGTGCCTGCGGAGCCCGCTTCCGTACACGTCGGCGTCTGCGGTGCGGCCGGCAGGCGGCCCGGTGCTGCGATACACAATATGCGTACGTAGCCCTGTTCCACGAGATCGATCACCTCCCCGTAACCTGAGGACAGGGCTGCCACCTCGCCGCTCAAGAGTCCCACCATCGCCTTGCCGCCGGTATCGTAGGGAATGTACTTGACGCTGCTGGCGGACGCCCCCAGACCTTTGAACATCATCGCGGCGACGATGTGGTCGGTGCTACCGCGCACGGAGCCGCCGGCGATGGCTACCGCGCGAGGCTCAGCGCGCTGCGCCGCACCCAGTTGCGCTAGGTTGGTATACGGCGATTCGGTGCGCACCACCATGGCGGAGTAGTCGCCTATTACGCTGGCGACCGGTGTGAGATCGCGGAACGATTGGGGGAATATCTGCTGCAACGAGCGCACCACAATCGGCGTCGAATTGACCATCAGCATGTTGTCTCGTGCCACCTCAATCAGATGGGCAATGGCTCGCCCGCCACCGCCGCCGGCGAGGTTCTCGAACCTGGCGGCCGGTAGCAACTCGGTATCGCGCAACACCTGCCCTACGGCACGGGCGGTCAGATCCCAACCACCACCGGCCGAACCCGGGATGAGAAAGTGGATCTGCGTGATCGGCTCCGGCTCGGAGGCCCGTGCAACCGCCGGATATACCCCGGCGAGGCAGACGATCAGCCACGCCACAATCACGCCGAAGGCAGACCTCACGACGATGCGCTTCGCGGTGGTCTCGTGCCGGGCATGCGCGGCTTCTCGCCGATAATCCCGTTGCTGCGCAAACGCTCGATGGCTTGCTCGTCCAGTCCCAGAACATCGCTCAACACTTCGTCATTGTGCTGCCCGAGCGTGGGGGCCGGAGACTGGATGGCGATCGGTTGAGCCCCGAATCGATAAGGTGTTGAAGGGTTGGGTTGCCGACCCACCACCGCGCGATCCAGCCATTGCCAATAACCGCGATATTCAAGGTGGCGGTCGCTGAGCAGGCTTATCGTGTTGTGGGTGGCAACCGCGGGGATGCCTTGGCCCTGCAGCCGCTCCATCAGCTCGAAGGCGTCCTGGTTGGCGCACCACGTGTTGAGTGCTGCATCCAGTTCGTCCCGGCGTGCCAGCCGGTCTGTCGAAGCGCCAAATTTTGTAAGGACCGGAGCCTGGCTGCACAGGGCATCCCACTGGGTCTCGTCGAAGATCTGCAGCAATAGCCACTGCTCCTCGCCGGCGCAGCGATAGACGCCGTGGGGCGCGCTCGTCGCATGCACGTTGCCGGTGCGCGCGGGCGCCTGGCCGGTTGCGCTGTAGGTCATGATGCCGTGCGCGGCGAGAGAGAACAGCGACTCGACCTGTGACAAGTCGACGAACTGACCTTCACCGCTGCTGGTCTGGTGGTACAGGGCGGTCAGCAGCGCGGCGCCACCATTCAGGCCGCCCATCGGATCGCCATAGGCAACGTGATGCATGGTCGGGGGATCGGCATCGAGACCGTTCAGGTGGGGTAGGCCGGAAGACTGCTCGACCGTGGAACCGTAGGCGCGAAATTCTGCCCAGGGGCCGGTCGAACCGAAAGGCGGCATGGACAGGAGGATGATATTCGGCTGGGCCGCGCGCAGATGATCGTAGGTGAGGCGCAGTTTGGGTAAGACGCCGCCTGAGTAATTCTCCACCACGGCGTGGGCCGTGCTGACCAGCTGCAGCAGGAGGTCGCGGCCGGTCTCGTCTTCGAGATCCAGGGTGATGGCCCGCTTGTTGCGATTGACCATATTGAAGGCGGCGGACTTCTCCGCGCCGTCATCTTCGATCCACTCGGGGGTCGCCTCCCAACTGCGCCACCAGTCAAAACGCTCACAGCTCTCGACCTTGATCACGTCCGCACCCAGGTCCGCCATCTGGCGCGCGCAGAGCGGACCGGCCCAACCCATGGAGAGGTCGACGATGCGAATACCCTGCAATGCCTGGGCGCTCAACCGACAAACTCCGCGGTGTGTTCCCCCAGTGCGGCAACCGGTCCGCCGAAGTTTGGCGGCGTGGCGAACAGGCGAAAGGGCACCGAGGGCACGGCCAGAGTCGTCCCGTCGCTCAGACGGGCTTCGCCGAATGCCTGGCGCTGCTGAAACTGGTCGACCTGGAACAGTTCCGCCATGGTCGGTACGCGCGCCAGCGGGATGCGCGCCTGTTGCCCGGCGTAGAATAGGGCTTCGGCCTTGCGGGTCAACAGGCGCTCGCGGATGACCGGCTCGATGACGTCCACCGCCTCCAGTCGCCCCACCGCGGTCTGGAACAGGTCGACATGTTTGAAGTCCGGCATGTCCAGCAGATCGCAGAATGCATGCCATTGTCCCGGCGTCAGCACCGTCAGGCCCAGCCAGCCGTCCTGGCACGGAAAAACGCCGAGCGGATAGGTCGGCGGGAAGCGGTTAATGCCCATCCGCGTGGGAGTCAGGCCGGTGTTGTAGGCGCCGATCACCCCGACCTCGGTCAGGCACAACATGGACTCGAACGTACTGACCTCGATGTCGATCGCGCTGGTTGTATTTCCCAGTTTGCGTCCGAGGAGTTGGGTCAGCGACGCCACGTAAGCATTCTTGCCGGCCACGATCTGTGCCTGGTATCCGGTCGGGATCAGCGGCGGGCCCGCGACATGGCCGATGTTGGGTAACATGGCGTTCAACGCAAAGCACTGGGCGTCGCTGCCGACATAGTGTGCGTAGGGTCCGGAGCTGCCGTACCAGGTCACCCGGGTGAAGATGGCGTCGTGATCGAAGGTGGGCGTTTGCGCGTCGCCGAGGATGAGGCTCGCATCGTCCAAAAGGTCTTGTAAGTCGTTCGCGGAGTAGCCCGACACGCTTTTCTTGTTGGTGTGCAGATAGGCGTGCATCGCGCTCTCACCGCCGGCGGTAAACGGGGCGAGCTGGCGGGTGCTGAAACCTTCCGTTGGCTCCACGTTCACCACCTGCGCACCATAGTCGGCGAACATCTTCGCGCAGTAGCTGGTCGCGATGTTACCCGCCAGATCGACAACGGTTATATCGTGCAGTGCTCCCCCCATGCGGCTAGTGTAGCCGTGGCCTTCAGTGACTGCCAAGGCTTCCTTGCTGCTGATGCGCGAGGACGCTGTTATACTTGAGCGCAATCCTGAGGGAGGCGGGAATATGATTGCAGCAGCGCATCGACAAACCAAATACGTAGCGGCACCACAACTCGAAGATCCGGTGGCCCTGCCGCTGCCACCCCTGACGGATGACATCGCCACCGCGCAGGCGCATCTGACCGAATATGGAATGTGTCTATTCAAGGATGCGCTGACCCAGGAGCAGGTGGTCACCTTACGCGACAAGCTCACCGCCCAGGCCGAGGCCGAGCGCCAATTGGGCGAACTGGCACCGAACGGTGCGCATACCGATAAGCAATTGGTGGCCAACTTGGTGAACAAGGGACGCGAGTTTCTGGATCTGATCGAAGGCGATCTGGCCGACGTGCTGGCGGGTTACATGCTGGGCAAGAACTTCCTGGTGTCCAGCATGACCGGCGGCATCTTCCACGGGCCTGTTGCAGAGCCACA
>JBCCHL010000054.1:0-24645 GCA_039028775.1 Pseudomonadota bacterium
CACAGCGTCTCCCACTTGTGATGATGGGGCGACTGCGGCGCTATCAGAATCTCCATCTTGCCGCCCGCCACATCGCCGCCGTGCATGTCCGAGCGCCAGTGTGGTTACATATCCGTCAGCTCTTCGCCAAAACGACTCTCGGCA
The DNA here is from genome assembly GCA_039028775.1 of Pseudomonadota bacterium. Classification (GTDB taxonomy): domain Bacteria; phylum Pseudomonadota; class Gammaproteobacteria; order Pseudomonadales; family Azotimanducaceae; genus UBA4421. The sequence continues at coordinate 145 of JBCCHL010000054.1, forward strand.
TGGGTGGCCGATTGCAGACCGATCGCGGCGCGAAACTCATCCCCATGCCGCAGCGCGAGGTGCAGCACCGCACGACCGCCGATCGAACAACCCATGACCACCGGTTGTTCCAGATCGAGCGCCTGCTTGACCGCCATCACTGTGTCGACGTACTTGTCTGTCGTGAGTTGGTATATCTGTTGCTGAAAACCCGCCGGAGGCGACGATTTGCCATGCCACGGCAGATCGAACACGATCACCCGGAAGCGACTTGTGACCTCCGCGCTGTTGAGCAACTCCCGGTACTGTCGTCCGTCCGCACCGGCGGTATGCAGACAGAGCAGCGGAATGCCCTCACCCGCTTCCTCGAAATAGATGCGGTGGGGTACACCGTCGAGATTGAGCCGTAGATAACGCCCGACAATCGGTTCCACGCTCGCCTCGGCAAGCGGTGCAGGCGCGATCTGCGGCTTGTTGCGCAGCGACTGAAACGCGCCTTCCAGAAACAGGATGTGGCGAAAATAGAGCTGCAGATCGCCGCCCAGACTCAGCTTGCCCGTCTCAGCCATGGCGGAGAGCGATTGATATCCCACCGGCGCATCCGCCGCAAGGAAGCTCTGCCAGTCCGCCTCGCTGAACGCAAAGCTCAATTGCGCATCTCCGGCGCTGGGCCGCACGTCCACCCCATCGGGGGCAAAGCGCAGATCCCGGCTGTCCGTGCCAATATTCACCTGCAGTACAAAATCGGCGAACTGCGCCCGGTATGCACCAGGCTGGTGGCTGGCCATATAATTCGACATGTTCTCAAGCACGATCCCTCTCCTCATCGTGGTGTGAAGGCTACGTCCTCGAAAATACAGACTTTTGCCAAACAAGGGCGAATGTTTCGCAGGGGGGTTCGACAGGTGCTCGAAACGCGCAGATGTCTCGCTCACAATGAACCCGTTATAGTCAGACCATGAAGACAAGCAAACCGCGGCCATTCCAGCCGCGGGAATTCGATCGACCGGTGCGGATCGGCACCCAGGCCTTGCTGGGTCTGATGCACCAGGCGGATCACGTGCGCGCCTGGACGCCACGCCAGATCGCCCGCAAACTTCGCCTGCCCTACGGTCCGACAGAGCAACGCCGGCTGCGCCGTGTGCTGCACACGCTGTGGCTGGAAGGTCAATTGTGTCGCTCCCACGCAGAGGCGAAGACCCGCCAGATCTACTACGGTTTACCCGCTGCATGTTTGGATCCCGCGAGCACCCAGCCATCGTTTGAGATGGCTTGTCGCAGCTGCTCAAGCGGCTTGCCACTGGAGCACCCGGTGCGCGATCTCATCTGCGATCGATGCAGCGCCTGATCATCGCCACGAGCTTGTGGCTGATGCTGTACGCCCCCCTCAGTGCGCACGGCGCTAGCGCGGACTGTTTCGGTTACGAACCGGCAGTGGAGGAAATAGAGGCAGTCCTCGCCGCCGCGCTGGAAGGCGTTGGTGGGCAGCCCTACTACCCGGAAATCGAACAGGCATGTCTGTTCCCGGCGGATGGAAATGCGCGCATCCGCTACAGCGTGGTGTGGCCCCCACAGCGGCAGGTTGAAACCTACAGCCGGCTGGTCAGAGTCTGCGAAACGGCCATCGACGACCCGTCCTCAAGTACGGAGGCCACCTGCCGCCCGCCCACGCAAGAAGCAAGTCTGGGTGCCGGTCGCTGGTTTCCGATCGAGGCACAGATTGGCCCCTTGCAACTGCAGGAAATCGTCGCGTTGGTCAAACCCGAGATGCGCCAGGGCGAAGAACTGGGTGCGATCGAATTTGTTGCGGCGCCCGGCGCCAACTGGTCTATCGAGCGGCATGGTTACGAAGTCACGCTCAGGCGCGCCGGCATCGCCAGCAGACGTCTCCTGCGACTGCGCTACGTCTGCGCGGGCGAGGTGGACTGTCGCTGGCACCTCGCCCGGCGTTAAAACAGATCAGAGCAGGGCGGAGGCCATGAACTCCAGCGTTTCGGCATCCGCTGAGCCCACGTTGATCATCGTCACCGGACTGTCTTTCCAAGCCTGCAACCGTTCCAGGATCCGCTCTTTCGGCCCGCACAAGGAGATCTCGTCCGCCAACTCGTCGGGCACCGCCGCGATGGCCTGGTCACGCTTGCCGGACAGGAACAGCGACTGTATCTCATCCGCCGCCTCGGCAAAGCCGAACCGAGAGATGTGGTCCTTGTGTACGTTGAAGGTCTTGGCGCCCATGCCCCCAACGTAGAATCCCACCTGCTGCTTGATCTGCCCGAGGGCGCGATCGAGATCGTCATCGACAATCACCGGCACCGCCGCCGCGATTTCAAAGTCCGGGGCGCGTATCGACATGGCGTGATCGTACACATCCATCATCCGGTACGGTGAGATGAACATCGGTATCCAGCCATCGCACACTTCCGCGCTCAGGGCGACGTTCTTCGGCCCTTCCGCACCGAGATACACGGGGATGTGCTCGCGCACCGGGTGCTGGATCGACTTCAGGGGTTTGCCGAGACCCGTGCCACCTTGCAGGGGCAACTGATAGTGATCACCGTCAAACGCCACCGGTTCTTCCCGTGCGACTATCTTGCGAAAGATCTGCATCCACTCGCGGGTCCGGGCCAGCGGTTTCGGATAAGGCTGGCCGTACCAGCCTTCCACCACCTGCGGTCCGGATACACCGATCCCGAGGATCAAGCGCCCATTGGAGAGATAGTCCAGGGAAATTGCGTGCATTGCCGCGCTGGCGGGTGTGCGCGCGGATATCTGCATGATCGAGGTGCCCAGATTGATGCGCGAGGTATGTGCACCCACCCACGCCAGCGGGGTGAAGCAGTCCATGCCATAAATCTCGGGACACCAGATTGTGTCGTAGCCGAGGTTCTCCGCGGTTTGCGCCAGTTCGATGATCTTCGCCCCGCCCGGTGGCCCGGCCGGTCCTACGCCTAATCCCAGTTTCATGTCTCCCCTCCTCTTGGTCCGTTGTTTTGGTCGCTGGTCTTGGTTTGTTTGGTGTCTAGGAGCCTGTTGAAAAACTATTTAGGACTCAGTCCAACGCTCCGATTCTTGGGCAAGGCTCGTCTCTACCTTATCCGATACACACGCGCGTGCTATGTGGCAAACGTGCTAAGCAGTCGCGAGCCGTTCCGATCGACTGTCCACAGCAGTCTCCCCCGGCCTCCCGCATCTTACAACGCTCAGCGCATCGCCTCACCCGCAGTGGGCAGCAGCACCTTATTTTGGGTATGCTGCCCACCCGCAGTCAAACCCGATGCGTGCACCTATGATCTATGACCACCCCACTACCATCGCCACCAACAACGTCGAGCTTGAGGTCTTCAGCACCGGTCAGGGTCGACCGGTGGTGCTCTGCCACGGCTGGCCAGAGCACGCCTATTCCTGGCGCCATCAGGTCGAGCCGCTGGTCGATGCCGGCTATCACGTGATCGTGCCCAATCAGCGCGGCTACGGACATTCGACCCGGCCTCCGGCGGTTGAAGACTACGACATTAACGCGCTCACCGGCGATCTGGCCGGGCTCCTGGATCACTACGGCTATGCGGACGCGCTGTTTGTCGGGCACGACTGGGGCGCGATTGTGGTATGGAACATGGCACTCATCCATAGTCCACGGGTCCAGGGCATCATCAATCTGAGCGTGCCTTTCATGCAACGCGGCCCGACCGAATGGGTGGGCTTCTGGGAGTCGCAACTGGGCGGGGACTTCTACATCGTGCACTTCAATCGTCAGCCAGGGGTGGCGGACGCCGTGTTCGATGAACACTGTGAAACGCTGCTGCGCAACATGTACCGCACCGGGGGATGGGGCGCGCCTGCACCCGATCTCTCCGGCGGCATGCCGCTGATCAACATGGCTCAGCCCGGGGTGGAGATGCCCGGCCGCCTGATGATGAGCGAGACGGAGTTAGAGGTTTTTGTGAACGCGTTTGGCAACAGCGGTTTCACCGGCGGCCTCAACTGGTATCGCAACTTTTCGCGCAATTGGGAAATTCTAGGGGCCTATGACGAGCACATCGAGCAACCGACGCTGATGATCTACGGCGCCTACGATTCCGTGCCACAATCGGCCAACCTCGCCGATGTGGTGCCTAACGTAGAGACCCACACCCTGCAATGCGGCCACTGGATCCAACAGGAGAAACCCGAGGAGACGAACACCTTGATGTTGGAATGGTTACAACGCCACTATCCAGCCTGATCACAGCCTGCCAAATTTGGTCATGTGCCCGCCGAGCTTTCGCGTTCTGCCTGGGGCTGGAATGGTGCCAAGCTCAACCCATCAAGGCTGTGCGGGTTGCCATGACCAGAGCCATCCCCACCAACCCGAGATTGGCCAGCATCGTGATGACCATCCCAGGCCCGCGGCTTTCCGGCGCGGTGACATACTGGCGAAAGTAGACGAAGCGCCCAACAAGGTAGACCACGCCTAGCCCGGCGGCGCTTAGCGCATGGCCAAAGTAACCCGCCGCAAAGATGGCGGGCAGAAACACGATCAATTGCTCCATGGTGTTCTGATGGGCACGAAAGAATCGTTCGAACACCTCATCACCGCTGGTGGCGGGTGCGTCGATGCCATGACGACCCCGCGCTCGTCCGACCGATATGCTGAAATAGATGTACTGCACCAACGCCAGCATTGCCACTATGGTGATATAGGCCACAACGCTCCCCCCGAGAAATGTCGACCCGCTAATGTAGCGGCTTCACCGCCGCTCTAGCAACCACCCGCTCGCGCCCAAACTCAAGCATTCGCCGGCGGGATCATAAAACTGGCACTCGCCTCGGCGACCACAAAATCATCCGCCTGACGGATGACCTTACCCTCCATCTGGGCGAGGCGACCCTTGCGTTTGACACAGCGCCCTTCCAACCGCACCGGAGTGCCCACCGGCAACTCACTGCGATAACGGATATCCGCCCGCGCGGTGAAGCACTGCTGCCCCTGCAGCCAGATCCAGTTCGCCATGACATCGTCGAGCAGACTGAAGACAATCCCGCCGTGGGTGACATTGTCATACCCCATGTGTTGCGGTTGCGGGGTGAACTCGGCCCGGCAGACCTCCTCCTCCAGGCGAAAGGTGACGCCGAGACCTATAGGGTTGGACGTGCCACACACAAAACACTGGTTGCTGGACGATCGCAGCAACGCCTCGCGCTCAGCAGCAGCATCCACGTGTCGCCCCTCCGGGAGATCATCACCGCTCATGAGGTCAGACCTAATTTGTTCAGATGCGGTATGATGCCGCTTTTACCCGTATCCCGCATCCGTGTTCACGTTACCTCTCATCCGCGATCGTCTGGCCCAGCACGAACCCGTGTTCGCCACTCCGAAGCCGACCACCCGACAGGCGGCGGTGGCGATCATCATGCGCGAGCACCAGGGCAATACGCAGATGCTGTTCATCAAACGGGCAGAAAAATCGGGTGATCCGTGGTCCGGCCACATGGCCTTTCCCGGCGGGCACAAAGAACCGGCGGATGACAGCCTTGCCGCGGCCGCGATCCGCGAAACCTGGGAGGAGATCGGCCTCGACATCCACGGCGAGGAGTATCTCGGTCCCCTCAGTCACCAGCAGGCACAACCCAGAGGGCGCGTGCTCGACATGATCATCGCCCCCCATGCGTTCATCATTCAGGGTGATCCACAATTCGTCATCAACTACGAGGTCGACGAGGTGGTGTGGACCGATGTTGCGCCGATGGCTGACAACTCCCTGCACGACACGGAGACGAAGCCGATGGCCGGCACCGCGACCATCTTCAACGGCTATCGATTGGAGCGCGGACACTTCGTGTGGGGGCTCACCTACCGCATCCTGAAGACATTCTTCTATACCCTGGACGCCAACTGGGTGCCGCCGCGCGAGCTGTAGCAACCCGGTCGGCGCGACGCCGAAGACCTAAAGCCCCCTGAAGTTAGCGATCGCCAATCCCGTTGCCACGCTTGTGAACGGGTCGTGCTCGACCACCTTGGTGGGAAACCGATCCTCCAGCAACAACCGCACCGCCGGGATGAGACTCGACCCTCCCGTGCGAAGCACAATGTCGATGTCGTCGTTGCGCATACCCGCCTTCGTCACCGTGGTCTCAACCGCCTGCTCGGTCTGCGCGAGCACAGGAGCGATCATCTCCTCAAAATCCGCCCGCCTCAGGCGCACATCGACATCGATCTCAGGGATGTCCAGGCGCGCTTCGGTAGCCTCTGACAGCCGCGCCTTCAGATCTTTTATTTCGGCGAACAGCAGATAGCTGAGATTGTGTTTGATCACTTCTCGCAGCCGCTCGAATTTGCGCCGCCCAGGACCACCCGCCTCAATGCACTCCATCACCGGCGTGGTGTAACGATTCTGATTCAGGGTATAGGTGATGGCCCAGTTCAGTAGCAGGTCGGCAAAATCTTCGAACGGAAAACGGGTTTCTATTTCCCGGTCGTGGCCACGCCGGCGCCAGATTTCGCCCTCGCCCAACAGCGGGAACAGCAACTTCCGATACAGCAGCTGATCGATGTGATCGCCGCCGAGCCCAATTCCATGGGTGCTGACCACCTCGATGTTCTGTCCCTCGCGGCGCAACACGCACAGATCGAGCGTACCGCCACCAAAGTCGAGTGTAAGAAGGTGCTCGCCATCCGCCTCCGGGTGTTCGTGTACGAAGCTGACCGCAGCGGCGATCGGTTCCGGAAAAAAGTTCTGGGTGGTCACACCCGCGTACTTATAAGCCTCCCCCAGACGGTTTAGCGCGAGTTGGTTGCGATACGTGTCGCGCCCCTCAAAATTCACCGGATGCCCAAGATGCGCCGCGTCGAAGCGGCCGTGGTACGCGCTGATCGCCTTGTGCATACGCAGTAACAGCGGCGTGACCAGCGCGACCAGCCGAAACGGATGATCGAAGACCATCAGGCGCCGCACGTGCTCGTCGCCTAACAGGCGTTTGGTGCCGCGGAACAAGCGTCCCTGCAATCCGCTGTCGGTCACCGGCGCGCCGTAGATTTTCTGCGTCGAGGTGTCCACCGCCGCTATGCTGTCTTCTTCGGACTTGTCACCTTCCACAAAGTGGCTGACTTCGCCGATCACCTCCGGCACCAGTTCGACCGTGCGCCCAGTGTTGTCGGCGATGTACTGATCGATCGCGACCTGACCGGTCTTGGTCTGCAGATCCTGGTCGATGTAGGTCGCCGACGGCATGATCGCCTGCTCAGCTTCCAACTGCACCAGGGTCACCCGTTCGCCGTCGTATACAGCGGCGGCGGAGTTACTGGTGCCGAAGTCGATGCCGATGCCGATGCCGAGGCGCGGTTTGGCCATGCTTATTCGTCTACGCGCAGCAGCGCATCCGCATAACCCTGCTGCTGTTCAGAGTCCCATCCCAACCAGTCAGCCAGCACCGCCGCGTTGTGTTCACCCAGCTTGGGCGCGGGGCCGCGCACTTCGGCCTGCGCCTTCTCAAACCGGTACGGCGATTGCGGCACCAGCCGTTGCCCATCTTCCCGATCGTCGACCGCGGTGATAGAACCCCGCGCGCGCACGGCACCGATGTCCTGCACGGCACTCACCTCACGCACGTCGCCCCAGGCGATGTTCATCTTGTCCAACGCCGCGATCACCTCGTCGCGCGTGGCACAGGTGACGTTAAAGAAATCGTGACAAGCCGCACGACGGGCGGTTATCTTGGCATCGAGTTCCGCATCCTCCCCGAGACCATCCTCTACTCCGCAAACGTTGTGCAGTTGATGCCAGATGAAGCGAAAATCTCCGGCCAGCATTAAGTGCCCCGCAGACGTGGCATGCACCTCGTTGGGAATCGGAGTTTTGACGTCATCCAGCGCATAGTGCATGCCGTCGTTGGTCACCATGGTGGCATCGACCATGGCGAGATCGAGGTGATCGCCGGCGCCTGTGCTCTCACGCGCATACAGCGCCGCGAGCAAGCCGACCAGGCCGTGCAGGGAGGCGTTGGTATCAGCGACACTACAGGCGATATCCGCCGGAAAGGCATCCGAGATGGTCGCCTGGCGATGGACCAGACCGGTCTCCGCGTGAATGATGGGGGCGTAGGCGGCGCGGCGCGAATCTTCGTTGTTCGCGCCAAAGCCGGAGATCGACAGCATGATCAGCCGTGGGTTGATTTGTTGTAAGACGTCATAGCCGAGACCCAGACGGCCCATCACGTCGGGCCGGAAGTTCTCGATGAGAATATCCGCCTGCGCAACCAGCGCTTTTACCAGTTCCTGCCCCGAGGGTTTGGTGAGGTCGACGCACATCGCTCGCTTACCCACGTTCTGCTGGGTGAAGTAGCCCGACAAACCGGCGATCTTGCGCCCCCACAAACGGGTGATGTCTCCTTCGGGAGGTTCCAGTTTCACGACATCCGCACCCAGATCGCTGAGCATGCGCCCCGCAAAAGGTCCGGCCAGCACCCGGGACATATCGAGCACCTTCAGGTTCGCCAGTGGATAAACCATGCTCCCTCCTCGTCATTTGTCGGCATCGTGCGCGTTGTTCGGCGCCGGAATCAGGTCTGCGTGAACGTTTCGCTCGGCACATCATCGCCGGCGCCAAAAAAATCGCTCAGCTTCCCGGCGAGATTTTTGTGTGGCCCATGGCACCGGTCAAAGCCTTTCAGTACGGCAGCGTCACGGCCACACGATGGACTCAAGGGCTTGGGAGTTTATACCTTTCGACGCGGATTTGGGTACTATTTGTCCATGACCCAGCCCACCGACCTCAACAAGTTTCGTCGCGCCCAGAACAAAGACCGGGCTCGGGGCAAGACCCTGTGCGGTCGCGGTTTTCACAAGTGGGTGTTTGACGCTAACAAGCAGTTTGACGTCAAGCTCGGCAAGCTGGTCAGCATCGAGCGCTGCAGTCGCTGCGGCGCAACCCGCAATCACGTCCAATAGCGTAACGTCCGCCCATCGCGACCCCTGCCGTGCAAACGCTGGCGTGGGGCGGTTTGCGGCTAAGCGCTCAGCGTCGCGAGCGGCGCGATGTCACAACCTACGCCGGTGCCCCCCAGACCACAATACCCGTTCGGTACTTTGGCCAGATATTGCTGGTGATAGTGCTCGGCGTAATAGAACGTTGGCGCGGGTTCGATCTCGGTGGTGATACCGCCGTAGCCCGCGGCCTCCAGCGCCTGCTGGAATTGTGCTTGCGACGCCTGTGCGAGCTGCAACTGTTCGTCGTCGTAGGTGTAGATCACAGAGCGGTATTGGGTTCCAACGTCGTTACCCTGGCGCATCCCCTGGGTCGGATCGTGCCCTTCCCAGAACAGTTTCAGCAATTGGGCAAAAGAGACCATCTGTGGCTCATAGACCACCAGCACAACCTCGCTATGGCCGGTACCGCCGGAACAGACTTCTTCGTAGGACGGGTTAGGCGTGAAGCCGCCCGCATATCCAACCGCCGTGGTGAAGACACCCTCGGTCTGCCAGAAGCGTCGCTCGGCACCCCAAAAACAGCCCATGCCAAACTGGACCTGAGCCAGACCCTCGGGGAACGGAGGTGTCATCGTGCGGCCATGCACGAAGTGCCCTTCGGGGACCCGCATGGCCATGTCTTCGCGTCCCGGGAGCGCTGTTTCCGCGCTCGGCATTTCCAGTTTTGCCCCAAACGCCATGATCTCTTCTCCTGGTGGGCTATCGCTTTGTCTAAGTGTAACCAAAACCTCGGTGCAGGCCAAAGCGGCAGGAAGCCGGGGCAAGTGTCCATCCGCCGACCTTAAGCGAACCTCCGCGCCGCGCTGTGGTCAGACTTTTACGTTCCATGTCCATCGATTGAGTGCTATAACTTGGCTATGCAACTCCCGATTTCTCACGCGCGCCCCGGATGGTCGCGGCTGGCGCGCCCGTTCACCTGTCTATCCGTCTGCCTGTGGCTGGGCACCGGACTGTGGGCCACCAGCGCGTGGAGCGATCCACAGGACAAGGCAGCGCCAGGTCCTACGTTAGCGGCCGAAAAATCCGACAGCGTGCCGATGCTCAGCGCACAGCAGGTCACCCTCGAACGCCAACGTTTTCTCGACCACCCGGAGTTTTCTGATCGTTTTGCGCGCCTTACCGAACTGGAACAACAAGCATTGGCCCTGGCGGTCGACGAGCCACTGAAGCTCGGCTCACTCGGCACCGCAATCCTGGACATCTACCCGGCTAGCCAGACCGGTCACTATGCGCTGAGCAAGTTTTACGCCCACGTCGAGGCCGCCGACACCGAGCAGATCCACCTGCAGGCACTGGACCTCATCCAAGCCCAGATGGCACAGAGCGGGCGTGGCGACGGTCAGCGTCCGTACCAGGTGATGACCGTGTATGACGCGCGGGCGTTCGTCCGCTCTCAGGACACCTCTCCCATCGGCGCAATGTATCAAACCGGCGATCGGATCGATCTCGGCTACATGCTGCTCGCCAAGCCCACAGAGGGTGCGAATCGGCGTTGGTATTTCGATCTGTCCCACGTCGTCGCGCGCACACAACGGACAGAGGACGACCCGAACGACGCGCCGGTTACCGGCTGGACGGTTATCCGCATGCTCGCCCAGAACATGGACAATGCCGCCCAGACCGCAATCGGCGCCTATTTAAGTTCCGCCGGTAACAATCAGGATGCGGTCGGCTGGCTGAAGGTCGCGACGCGCACCGGCAACGTGCTCGCCAACACCTTGCTGGCGCGCATCTACCTCACCCAGGCGCAAGCGAGCAGCAACGAAGAGGATCGGGCCGAGTTACTCGATCTGGCGTTGGAAAATCATCTCCACGCCATCGGCCTCGGATCGCGGGAATCGATGTACACGCTGGCCAGTCTCTACCTGGGTGAATACTACGGGCCCGACAACAGCGCTTCGGCGATCCCGCTGCTGAAGCAGGCCGGCGATCTGGGCCACCCCGATGCCCTGCTGTATCTCGCCTACCTCTACAACACGGGTGAGCAGGTCGAGCAGGACAGCGCCGCCGCCCAACACTACTACGAACAGGCTGCGGCACTGAATTCGCCGCGCGCACTGCTCAGCTTCGCTCGCTTTCTGCTGAGCAACGAGGGTGCCGCCGCCGAACAGGAGGAGTTGATCACCGCCCTGGAAAGTCTGGCGGAGACCCCGCACGCAGAAGCGATGGTCGCGCTCGGCAATCTGCATGCGCGCGGTCTCGCTACCCGACCTTCGAATCGACGCGCCGTGCGCTGGTATCGTAAGTCGGTGGAGATCGACCCTCTCGATCCCGCCATCGTCAACGAAGTCGCCTGGACGTTGACGGTATCCGACGTCAAAGGACTGCGGCGCGTAAAGTATGCGCGCCGCATCATGGACCACCTGATGACCGGCAACGACAAAGCGCGTGAGCAACCCGAATATCTGGACACCTGGGCCGCTATCTACGCAGCCCTCGGCGATCACGAGCGGGCGGTGGAGTTGCAGGAAGAGGCGATCGTTGCGGCGCGCAGCGAAGCACGAGATGATGTTCTGCAGATCCTGCAAGACCATCTGGAACTGTTCAAAGCCGGTGACACGATTACCGAAAAAGCGCCCTGACCTGTCCGATCTGCAAGCGCTGCTGGCCCAAGCGCCAGCACTCCTCGACGTCCGCGCACCGATCGAATTTGCCCAGGGGGCAATTCCCGGCAGCATCAACTTACCCATCCTGAATGATGAAGAGCGCGCCGCAGTAGGCACCGCGTACCGTGAGCAAGGTGGTGACGCAGCCACCCGCTTGGGCCACGAGCTCGTGAGCGGCCCAACCCGAATGACGCGACTCGAAGCCTGGCAGCAGTGCGCACGAGCCCACCCCGATTTGCGCTTGATCTGCTGGCGGGGCGGGTCCCGGTCTGCGATCGCCCAACAATGGTTGCGCGACGCGGGCACCTCGATCGAGCGGGTCAGCGGCGGCTACAAAGCCCTGCGCAATGCCTGTCTGCACACCCTGGAAGAGGCCTCGGCGGATCCCCACCCCTGGTGGGTGATCGCCGGCAAAACCGGTGTGGCCAAGACCGTGGCCATCAATAGACTCCCGAGCGCGATCGATCTGGAAGGCCTGGCCCATCACCGCGGCTCCGCGTTTGGCGCGTATCCAGAACCCCAGCCGGCTCCGGCCAGCTTCGAAAACGCGCTGGCCTGTGCGTATCTGCGCGTGGCGCCTGGTGTGCTGGTGCTGGAGGACGAGAGTCGCACCATCGGCAGGATCGGTTTGCCCGAAGCCTGGTACCGGCGCATGCAACAGGCGCCGCTGGCGGTGATCGACGCGACGCTGGACGATCGCGTCGCCCATATCGAGATGGAATACGTCAGTCAGCCCCTGCAAGCCGGCCGCAGCGAGGCAGCGCTCGCGGCGCACTATCTAGAAGCCTTGAGACGTATACGCCGACGCCTGGGCGGGGCGCTCCACCAAGACTTACACGCCGCTATGACAGCGGCGTTCGCCGGTGAGCAACCGCACGCGGTGTGGATCCGCCGGCTGCTGGAGGAGTATTACGATCCGATGTACGAATACCAACTCGCGAAGAAGCAGGATCGAATTCGATTCAGCGGCAGCTTAGAAGCCGTACTCGAATACCTGGAAGCGCAGCAAGCGACAACCACCCACCAAGCCCACCCCTCATAGCCCGCAAACGCCACCGCTGCGGCTGACTCGTTGGTAGGCTAGCCGCTCACGCCGGTGGGCCGCCGCCTGGCCGAGCGCCTGTTCGACGGCGTGCAGCATAAACGATGTCGTGCAGGGTTTAGTAACAAATTGCTCCACACCGAGTTGCGCAGCCCGGGCGCGGGTTTCGGGCTTATCCTCCGCGGTCATCAGTACAGCCGGCACATCGCCGGTCTCTGCGCGCAGCAGTTCGAGGACCTGAAACCCATCCATCAGGGGCAGGTTGATGTCGATCAACAGCAGATACCGCCGCAGATGCTTACCCGCATCCACAGCGCTCATGCCATCCGGCACCGGCACCGGTCGATAGCCCTGCGCGGCAAGCCACGTGATCAGGGTTTCCGCCAATAGCTAGTTGTCGGCTATGACCAGGATGCTGCGCTGCTCGCTCATACGATCGATGCCCCATTATCGTCTCGAATTGTCCCATACTCTTGCGACCTCATGCATCGCGTCAGCGCGGCAACTATTTATCGGCAGGCATCGTTCAATCACACCAAGCTCCTGACGCCGAGAGTGGTCAGGGTCGAAGACCCACACCGAAAAGGCGATGCAGAGAAGAAAAAGCACAAACGCAACACATAGATAGTCGGCTGGTGGGGAAACAGCACCCTGCGCGAGACTTAAATCAACCCCGTGCGCAGACCATACGGACGGCCTGTGTGCACGGGCGACCTCCCACATTGCTAAGCGGGCCGACGGAGCTCGTATTCGTATTCCTCGACCCAACGGCCACCCTTCTGGAAACCCCGGGGATTGGTACGCACCCGTCGCATTCCCAATCGTTGTAGAACCTCACCGCTCGCGTCATTCCAGGTGGCATGCGCAGCCGTGATGCAAGCCGCCTGCAGACGCTCGAACCCGAACGCCACCACCGCCTGCGCGACTTCGGTCGCGTACCCCTGTCGCTGCCTGGTGGGATGCACCCAGAACCCGATAGACCACTCACGGGCCTCGCCCCCGGGTTCACGGCGAATACTGATACGGCCCACAAACACGTTGCTCAAACGTTGCTCTATGGTCCAGGTATATGCACTGCCCTCCTCCCATGCGGCTTGATGACTGCGCAGAGGCTCGCGCAAGTCATCTATGTGAGCCGGTGGATCCCACACCATGCCGTCGTTAAATCCCGGCTCGCGAGACGCTGAGAAGATATGCGGTATGTCAGCTTCACTCGGGTAGCGCAGTCGGCAGCGTGGGGTGAGAACTTCAGTGCCAGGATCGATCATCACATCAGCGACATTTGCGGGCCGCAACTTTGGCAGTCCACGCCGATTGTTTCGGCGTGCGCCGGATTGTCGGGTGCAGTCCAAGTGGCTCCGCGCGGGCGGAACGCAATACGCTCACGCTGACCGCACCGCAATGACGTCAGACATCCACGAGGTCCTTGAGCAGGGGCGCAAACCCAGACACCGCCCGTTCGATCGTGGCGAAGTCTCCCTGAGGTCGAAACATAACCTGCGTAGCACCGATGGCAAACCACTCCCGGGCAGCTTCCGCCCAACGCTCGGGATCCTCGCCGGTGGCGAAGATGGTGGCCTCAACTCCGACCTCATCCGGATCGCGCCCGCCCGCTTCGACCGCGGTCTTGAACTGCGCAATGGTCTGTGAGGCAGCCTCGTTCGGTTCCGGCATCATCGCCTGCCACCCATCACCGATCTGCGCCGCGCGCAGAATCGCGGGCTCCACAAACGCACCGATCCACACGGGAATGGGCTGCTGGATAGGCATGGGCGCCAGTCCGGCATCTTCTATGGTGTGCCACTCGCCGCGATAGGTGACGTGCTGCTCGGTCCACAGACGACGGCATACTTCGATCTGCTCCACAAATCGTGAAGCTCGCGAGCCGTAGTCCATATTCAAAGCCTCGTACTCCGGCGTATTCCAGCCCAATCCCACCCCGAGTTGGAAGCGCCCGCCGCTGAGCACGTCGAGTTCGGCCGCTTGCTTGGCCACCAATGCGGCTTGTCGCTGGGGCAGGATCAACACCGCTGACTTGAGTATCAGGCGCTGGGTAATCCCGGCGATGAACGCCAGCAGCACCAGGGTTTCGTGATGGGGGAACTCGGTGGTGTAGCGCGTCGCGGCGGGGAAATCGGCGCGCGGTGTCCGGGTCTGCAGCACATGATCCGGTACGTTGATGTGGGAAAACCCCTGCTCCTCCGCCGCCTGGACAAAGTCTCTGATCACCATGTGATCGCTGCCGATCTCCGCCTGGGGAAAGTGAGTACCGATGCTGCGTGTGTGTGGCATGAAGACTCCTCTCAAATCTCGCCTTTCCGGCGCCTCAAGCCGGACGTGGTCCGAGCAGCATATCAGGTTCAAACCCTTAAGCGCGGCGCCAGCAGGGCGTTTAACATGGCCGACCGCCTAAGGATGGAAATGCCTGAGACCAGCCTGCAGAATGGACCATGAGCCACCCTAGGAGCTCGCATGAACGAGAATAGCTTTCCCGCACGCTTGCACGCGATCATCGCCCCCGAGCGACACATCGCCGTCGTTTTCCGGCGTGGCCCGTCGAAGCAAGTGGCCACCTACCGGTGGGATCTATCAGCGGACAGCTTTGAACTCGGACAGTGGCTCAAAGGCAGAATTTACGAACGACGCTGTGATCTATCACCGGACGGACAACACTTGTTGTATTTCGCGATGAACGGCAAGTGGCGTTCGGAAACCGGCGGATCATGGACCGCGGTTGCAAAGGCACCATATCTCAAAGCCTTGGACCTGTTCGCCAAGGGCGATTGCTGGGAGGGTGGAGGGCTATTTCTATCCAACCACAAATACTGGATAAACGACCGCTACTTCGATCGCTCGCGCGCCCTCCAGAGTGAAAGCGGTCTGCGCGGCGACCCCAAGGCTCGGCCCGACGTCACGTTCGGGGCGGAATGTACCGGGCCGAACAATCCCAACGCGGCCGATGGAATTGTGAAAGCACCTTCGAAAAGCCGCTCACATCCGGCTGGACGCTGCGCAAGCTTGCCCACGAGCAGGTCGATGCGCCCATCGGGAAAGGTTGCTACTGGGACGAACACGAATTGATCACCCCAACCGGCAACACGTTGTCCAAGCCGGATTGGGAGTGGGCTGACAGCCATCAAGATTCACTGGTCTACGCGGAACTCGGCGGCTTGTATCGAGCGGAAGTGACGGATTCAACAATTACGTCAACACAACTGCTGCGAGACTTTAACGCGGATGAGTTTGCTGAGGTGGTTGCGCCTTATTGAGCAAATTCTCGGACCCTAGGCCAAATTTGTTTCGGTCCTGCCGGTTGCAGGCAGCAGCGCCTGCCGACCGGGCTCAATGCGTCCTCACTAGGCAGGCGGCGAGGCATCGAGCCCCGCCCGCCCTATCAGAGACGCGCCTTGAGCGATCGATCGGGCTTTGATCTGCCGGAGGCGGCAGTCAGATCGGCATTGCGCCCACCCGATCAATCATCAGCGAGCCGCAGTTTAGAGCTTACGGCCCAAGCGCTTCTCCGCCACTTTCCGCTCCAGATCCTGAAACGGAAAGCGGACCACTTCGAACGACATGAGCCCGTGCAACAGCAGCCCCAGACCGATACCGCCGAACACCCAATACAGGAGAGGCTCATCAAAGCCTCGCAAGGAAAAGAAAACGACGGCCAGGATAACGTAGGCGATCAGCCCGCTGAGGAAGTCCTTGACCCCTTTGGCGTACTCGAGGGCTTCTACCTCATCGTGCTCGAGGTGCGCACCTGCTGCTTTGTCTTGGTCGAGTTGGTTCATGGTTTCGTGCTCCGTGATAAAGGTTGTGACATCTACCTCAAACACTGCAGCCAGCGCTTTGGCCGTTTCCAAGCTCGGCTTGTGACCGCGCTCCACCCGTTGAATGGTTCGCACGGAGACATCGGTCAACTCCGCTAACTGATCCTGCGACCAACCCTTGCGGAGACGTAGCTTGCGTACAATCATGGCGCTTCCCGTTTTGTTTTGAGGCGTCAACATACTCGGACGAATCCCGGTACTGGAACACGACACACACCCGAAATCTACCCGAAACCGGCGTGACAGTGTAGAAAAATCAATAAGTTAGGGGCCGCGCAGACGCATCCCCAAGATCGGTCTTGCGGGCGTCGACCAAACGTCGCCTCGCCAGCACCGGGTGGCCCACCCTGCAGGACCTCGACCAACCCACCGTTCATACCTTGATCTTGGTGCCGTTGTGGGTCAGCAGCTCGTAGTCTGGCGGCAATTCCTCACCTCGTCTGCTCCGCACCAACTGTCGCAGGTCGAATTGTGGCAATGAATCGCTGATCACGTCCCAGGCTGGCACCAGTTCGACAAAGATGTGTTTGTCGGGCCGGGTGCCCGGGTCGTCATCAAACAACCCGGCAGGGATCTCGAACCAACCCTCCGGCCGCGGTGGTGGCAGGGGGCTGCCGCATCGCTTGCAGAAGTACGAATGATACGCAGGCGGGCGTCCCAGGAGGGGTGCTTCATAGGTGACGCAAGTCTCTTCGCCACTCAGCACACGATAGTCGGCTGGCAGCACGCCCACCATGGGTAGCCCCGAACCGCCACTTCGCTTCCGGCAACGGGCGCAGTGACAGATTTCGAATGGACCCACGGCGCGATCGATCTCAAAAACAAACCCACCACACAGACAACTGCCTTGTATTACCATTGCATCCTCGCCGGTCCTGACTTTGTCACGGCGATTATGCCGCGGCCAAAGCCAGACTTAAAATTGTCTCTGTTCCAATCCTGCTGCGCGTCACCCGCCATGGTTCTGCGCTGCGCTGGCGGCGTCGCTAGCGATTGAGTAGATTGCGACCGAGCATCGGTGCAACAGTTAATCGGCCTGTGGGATAGGCGCATCGGGTCCCGCGACACTCCCAAGCCGCGCATTAAGCCAAGACCGGCAGAACCAAGCCGCTTGTGTCATAGTAGTTTTTTGTGACCAGCGGGGAAGACGATGGGGGATTGGCGCAAACGCTCGAGGGCACCCTTCGCGACGGAGAAAATTTCCGCAGCCGGCTCGCTGGGCATGGTGGTGACAAACAACCCGCTGGGCTCGGCGGCGGGTGCCGAGATCATCGCCGGCGGTGGCAATGCCATCGATGGCGCGATCGCCTCGCTCTTTGCGCTCACCGTCGTCGAACCCATGATGGTGGGCATATTCGGCGCGGGCATGTCGACCGTCCGCCTCGGCAACGGCGAACATCACTTCATCAACAACTACACCACGGCACCCGCAGCAGCCACCCCGACGATGTACCAAACGGTTTCCGATACCTGGCCTGATTACCAGGTCGTCGAAGGCCGCAAGAACGACATCGGCGTGCTCGCAACCGGCGTGCCAGGAACGCTGCTCGGCTGGCAGGAGACGCTGTCAGCGTGGGGGACTTTGTCACTAGACGAAGTTCTGCAGCCAGCGATCCGTTATGCGGAAAGAGGCTTTCGAGCGACCGGCTACCTGTGTGAAATAATCCGTAAAACCGCGGACGACATCGCGGGGTTCCCGGAAACTGCCAAGACCTGGCTGCCGGGCGGCAGCCTACTCAAACCCGGGGATCTGGTCACTCAATCCGAGTATGCCGCAACGCTGAAAACTATCGCGGCGGAAGGCGTAGGCGCCTTGTACGGCGGCGCCATTGGACGAGCGGCGGTGCAGTACATCGAGCAAGAGGGCGGCATCATCACTCTCGACGATCTCACCCACTACACCACCACACACGACAACGTGGTTCGCGGAAAGTACCGCGGATACGACATCGTCGGTCCACCCCCACCCACCGCCGGGGGTGTGCATGTCATCGAGATGCTCAACATCCTCGAAGGGTTCGATGTCGCCGGGCTCGGATTTGGCACGGTCGACGGCCTCCACCTTTTGGCCGAGGTATTGAAGATCGGCTTCGAAGATCGGCGCCAATACATGGGCGATCCCAAGTTCGTCGACGTACCGGTCGACCTGCTCATCAGCCAAGCGCACGCCGATAGCTGGCGCGAACGCATCGACATGCAGCACGCACGCGACGTGCAGACGGCGTACATTGCGGAATCCCCCACCACCACCCACATGGCCGCGGCAGACGCCGACGGGAACATGATTTCGGCCACCCATACCATCCACGCGGTGTTCGGTTGTAAAGCGACCGTGCCGGGAACAGGTATGATCCTCAACAACACCATGAACATTTTTGATCCGCATCCAGGCATGGCCAATTCGATTGCACCCGGCAAGCGGGTGACCTCAAGCATGTCACCCATCATCGTCGAAAGGGACGGACAGCCCGTTTTCTGCGTTGGCCTAGTCGGCGGCATCCGCATCTTCCCCTCCGCCTTGCAGGCCATCGTGAACGTCATCGATCATGAGATGACACCTCAGGAGGCCGTCGAGGCACCACGCATCTGGACCCTTGGGGAAGAACTGGAGGTGGAGCCCGCTTTCAGTGACGACGTGCTGCGCGAGTTGGATCGGCGCGGTCATCAGATCAGCAAGCAGCCCATCGTCGGCGCGGGTATGGGGATGATCGCGCAAGATGGCGCACTGCTGACAGGGGCCAGCTGCTGGCGCGCGGATGGAACCCCGATTGGGATTGGCGGCGGGATGGCGCGATCGGGTATCAGGTTTGATGTTTGATCCGTGTGGGGACATGAAAGCGAACGCAGAGCAACAGGGATTCGACAGGCGTTTAGCCTAACTATAAAAGCGACCCCGAACTCGAACGAGCAATGCAGCTGAGGGACAGAAACCGACCCCCGAGCCGTCCATTGATTTGTGATAATGTTGCCGGCATTCCAGCGTAGTCAATATGTTGTCACCATGAAGAACAAGACCGAACTCCTCGAATTCGCGTGCGATCAGGGGATGGAAGGGTTAGCGCTACACGACCCGGATGGGAACTTCACTTACGTTAACCCCGCACAAGCCCACATGTACGGGTACGAGCCGAAGGACCTGATCGGCAAGAGTTGGCGAATTTTCTATAGCGCTGAAGTCGCCCGAAAGATTGATGCAGAATGTTTTCCGGAACTGCAATCGAAAGGGGTTTGGACGGGCGAGCTGGTTGGACAGCGGAGAGACAAAAGCCAATTCGATGTGGAGATATCTTTGACCCGCCTGACCGACGACGCAGGTGAGTACGCCGGATTGGTCTGCAACTGTCGAGACATCACCCAACGCAAACAAACAGAAGCCCATGTTCGGCAACTCCAGCGACTAGAATCACTCGCACAGCTCTCCGCCGGTGTGGGCCATGACTTCAACAACGTGATGGCAATCATTCTGGGAGCATTGGAGCTCGCGTGTTTGAAAGTTGACGATAAAGACACTCTCAAGCTACTACAGCTGGCAATGGATTCGACATCGCAAGGGAGTACGGTCGCGAATCGTCTGCTGGCATTCTCAACAAAACGATCGCTGAAACCCGAGACGGTTGACGTTCACGAACTTCTGAATCGCCTACGTCCCATGTTGTCCGCGGGTCTTGGGGATGGCGTGGACTTAGGCATCGTTTGTGACCATGGCGTAGGGACATGTGTCGCAGACCCTGGAGAGCTTGAAAACGCAATCATAAATCTCGCGCTAAACGGCCGCGACGCGATGCCGGATGGAGGTGAACTGACAATCACAGCAACCAACGAATCAAGCATGCGGGGAATGGATGAGCATGAGTCAAACATCGTGATCACCGTGGAAGACACCGGTGTTGGCATAGACGCCGTCTCACTCAACCGCGTGTTCGACCCTTTCTTCTCCACCAAACCAAACAACGAAGGTACTGGACTCGGGCTTAGTATTGTCTACGGTTTCGCAAAGCAGAGCGGTGGCTCCATTACTGCTAAAAGTGAAGTGGGGGTTGGGTCGCAGTTTTCGCTGCGGCTACCTGGCGGACCAGCGGAGCAGACAACGCAGTCTTCTCCGCCAGCGTTCGTACCGGCTCGTAAGCACCAGACCATAATGCTCGTCGAGGACGATCCGAGCGTGCGTTACGTTGTGAACCTTCAACTCCGAGAACTGGGGTTCCGAGTTAAGGACATCGGAACGGCAGAAGAAGCTCAGTCCATTCTGAGGGACGAGCCCATCGATTTGGTGCTGTCCGACATCTCTCTACCCGGACCACAATCTGGAATCGATCTCGCAGAACACGTGCGGCGACACAATGGCGTCAAAATGGTGCTGATGTCCGGTGAGCTCAACGCGTCGATAGCCAGAGGCACATCATTTATTCGCAAGCCCTTTACGGTTGGTGAGCTGGCAGAAGTGCTGCTCGAACAGGGAATCTGAATGTCGAGAGGGTAGTGCTAGATAGCAAGGTGTCGGCGGTTCAGCTTTGACATAGTCCTGCGTATTGAGCGTGTTTCCACGGAGCGACAGATTGTCACCCCGTACTAAGCCTGGTTGATAAAGTCCACGATGGCGGACCGAATACGTTCGCGCAGATCCTGTAGAGGGGTGGTCTCTTCTAAAACCACGGACTGCTGCACATGCTCAAGCGCTTTCGGCGTGCTGCCGATATAGATTGATTGTTGCGTCTCCCGGTCGCTTTCGACGAGTCCGTTCGCAGGAACTTGGCCGACATCGATCAACATCACATCGGGCGATTCTCTTGTCGATTGGTCGACCTCTAAGAGTTCGGCGTGACTTGCAACATCAAAACCCAGTGCCGACAACACGCTATGAATTTTGAATCGTAGAGTTTCGTTTGGATGAACAACGAGGGCTCGACGGGGTTTTGTCGCTTGGGCGACGGTAGGTTGAGGTATTGCAACTGCTGAAGACTCATCCGGCAAGGGGAACGTGATGTCAAACGACGTTCCTAGTCCAGCGGTGCTCTCGACTTTGATCTCTCCTTGCATCGCCCGAACTAGCTGGTCAACACTGGCCAATCCCATCCCTGTGCCTTTCTCAGCTTTCGTGGTGAAGTAGGGCTCGAAGATGTGGTCTAAATGATCCTCGTCAATGCCGGCTCCGTTGTCGGTGACCGAAACGATGAGCGTCTTGCCCGTGATGGTGTAGCCACACTTGATATATCCTTGGTCCTCAACGGCGTCACGCGCATTCAGAATCAGATTGATGAGGATTTGTTCCAGTGCGATTGGATCAGTGGTGATTTCCGTCGCATCTTCCGGCGTAATCACATACGTTAGATCGATCTCTTCAGGTATCACGCGCCTAAGTATCTCGTGGATTTGCTCGATGCGGTCCGCTAAGCGAAATGTCTCCGGCGAAATTTCGGGTTCCGCAGTTAGGTTGCCAAGTTGGCGCACTACCTCTGTAGCTTGCACGGTTGCCTTGAGGGCATGCTCGATCAGTAGTCGAGCCTCTTCACTGTTCGCCTTGTGCTGAGCAAGCTCCAGACTCCCCAGAATGGTCGATAGCGCGTTGTTAAGGTTGTGCGCCAGACCTCCAGCGAGCTTCCCCGTCGATTCTAAACGCCGCGCTTGTTTCAGCTTTGCCGCTAAGTTCGCTTCGCGTTCTAGCGCCTCGCGGCGTGAGTGTACGAGCATCAGTTCTCGTTCGAGAGCTGGAGCGAGACGAATGAGTTTTTGTTTGGTGACATAGTCTTGCGCACCCAGACGCATCACTTCGACCGCGTACTCAATCCCCCGTTTCCCTGAAACCACAACAAAGGGGACGTCTTTGTCATATTGACGGCAGAGTGTTAAGACGTCTTGCCAATTGAGGCCTGGAAGAACGTAGTCACAAATGACGGCGTCCCACCGCTCATTGTCGAACGCCTCTTGAATCGATGGCATCGCTTCCACGCGCATAGAACGGTTGATCTTGATTCCAAACGTTTCGAGTTCATCCAGGATGGCCTGGGCATCCGATGCGTCATCTTCGACGAGGAGAAGATTCAAGTGATCAGTCATGATGGCCTAGACTGAACTCGACACACGCACCCCCCTCGGCTGTGTTGGTCAAGGTGATAGACCCACGATGGCGCTCCACAATAGACTTTGCGGTCGAAAGTCCAATGCCATAGCCGGCTTTTGTCGTATTCGCTTGGTTCGAGAACTCGAACAAGACACTCGGATCATGCATCGGAAAACCGTCACCGTTATCCGTTAACGAAACGACACCATCTTGCGTTACAAACACACCAACCTCAAGCGTCTTGTTAGAAGGATTAAATTTATACGCATTCGCAATCAAATTTTCGAACAAGAGCGTGCATAGTTTTTCATCTGCCTTGATGAACGACTCGCCAATTTCAGGGGCGGTCAGCACACATTCACGACCTGTGTCCAAGCTTTGTCGTGAAACGATGCGGCGTACCACCTGTCCGATGTCTATCTCGACGATCTGCAATGCGTCACGTTCTGTCGCAGTCGTCAATAGATGTACGATTAGACCATCCAACTCTTTTAGTTGATTGGCGATATCACTTACTAAAGTCGTATTGATGTTGGAGTCGGGACTTTGTTCGAGTTGACGCAATAACCTTCGCACGGGCGCCCGGAGATCGTGAGTGACGGTGGCCGCGAACTTATCCAACTGTTGGTTAGCCATGGCCAACTCCCGCGTACGCCCTGAAAGTCGGCGCTGTTGGCGTTCTAATTTTTCTGAGGCAGCTTTCCGATTGGTGATGTCGCGTGCAATAAACTGAAAACCCGAAAATTGCTCATCTTTGAACACTGGCCATGCATGGATTTCACTCCAAATTCGCCTGCCATCCGGCATTGCGTGTTCGATTTCGAGCTGTTCGTGATCAGTCTCGCCGGATTCGAGCCGCGCAAGGGCCGCCCCTGATCGGGTTTTTGAGTCGACTGTTTGACCGATATCGTGACGTGCACCGATTAGTGACTGTGTGCCGACCCCCCAGAGATCTTGAGCCGCCGGATTGGCGTATGTGATGTTGGCCCGACGATCGAATGAAAGAATCGGGTCCAGCGATCGCTCGGTGAGACTGCGATAGCGCGCCTCGCTGTCTCTTAACTGAGCTTCCGCCGCCCGACGTTGGGTAATATCTCGAACAACAACACAAATACCGGTGACCCGACCTTGATCGTCTCGAATGCTACGCCCGGTGGTTTCTGTCCACACGCCTTCGCCCGTTTTGGTGATGTGACGAATTTCAACCCGAGCCTGGTCGAGCTTTCCCGCAAGCGCTTGTTCAAAGAGCGGTGCTACCTTTTCGATGGACTCGGGCATCATCGCGCTGTCTCTATAAGAGGTACCAAGACGTTCGTTCGGGCGATATCCGAGAAGCGCTTCAATGGAAGGACTCACATACTGTATCGTCCCCTCAGCATCATAGATGTAGACCACATCGGTGATGTTCTCTGCAATCACACGGAGTTGGGCATCTTTCAGGGAGTTTTCGTGGCGTAACCGTTCACTCTCGGCCAACGCCTCCTGAGATTGTGAGAGCGCGGCTTGCAACTCATCTTTGGTCTGTTCGAGTTCGATCTGTCTGTTGCGACGCGCAAAATAGGCGACGCAACTCACGCAAGTGATCATAAAGAGTAGGAAAAGCGCATCTGGTTGAATAGCTCCAGTCGCGATCTGGATCCCTAAGGTGGAGACCCACACCAGCACCGTGAACCCGACAAAGTACACGGGTGCGATCAAGGTAAAGGCTACACACACAAGCAGTACCCCAAGGGTGTACGGCGTACTCTCTGCGCCAAGCAGACGATGGACCACCACATTTAGGACAACCAGCGTGAGCGCGCTTACAAAGGCCAGACTGGCGTACTCTGCGCCCAAAGGGCGTCGCCTATTGAAGACTAGGGCGGCCACACACAAACCCACAATGCTCAAGTCCATTGCCAGGGCGGAAGGCGAGGGCGTGATGAGTGCGTGAACAGAACCATGAACCACACTGATTAATGTAACTGCCATCCACGTCGGATTGAGAAGTTTCAGTGTCGATGTATCAAAACGCGATTGATAAA
>JBCCHL010000055.1:0-24422 GCA_039028775.1 Pseudomonadota bacterium
CACAAATGTTGCGGTCCGTGAAATGTTGCCGCCAAAACGTTGCAGCTGAGATTGAAGATAAGTGCGCTCAAATTGTTCTCGTGCCTCACGTAGCGGCCGGGTCTATCGGCCCGCGCCCAACCTAGATCAGCATAGGGACGAGATCCTGACCGAGTTTGGTCTGCTGCCGAAAGCATAGAGAGGCGTTCGTCACGAGAGCCGTCGGCAAAGTCATAACCGTCGGGCCGAAGCCCGCAGCAAGAACATAGGTAAACTGCGCCGGAGCCAAAGCTTGGTTTGCTATCTCTGCGAACCCAGACGTCACAAACGATATGAGACAAGCTAGCTAACGCGGGCGTGTATCCTCACGTAAATCGTTACCACTTGTCTGGCAGTTTTTTGGCAACCAGCTGGTTTTTTAGAGTCACGTACTGCGGGAGGCCGTTTTTGTAGGCCGGATAGTCTTCCCCTGCGATCAGGGGTGCAAGATAACGCTTACCGGCAGCGGTGATACCGAAGCCGTCTTTGGTGATGTAGTTACGCGGCATCTTGCGTTCGATATTAGCAACGCGGGAAAGCTTCGCTTCGCCGATCTTCCAGCGATAGGGGCTATTGTTGGTGCGCACGATGGTGGGCATGACGGCGTTCTTACCTGCCAGGGCAAACTCGACGGCGGCCTTGCCTAACTCATAGGCCTGCTCCACGTCGGTTTTGGAGGCGATGTGTCGAGCGGCACGTTGCAGATAGTCCGCTACGGCCCAGTGGTACTTGTAGCCGAGCTTGTCCTTGACCAGATTGGCGATCATCGGCGCTACGCCGCCCAGTTGTGTGTGTCCGAAGGCGTCTGTACCACCGGCGTCTGCGAGAAAGGTTCCATTCTTGTACTGGGCGCCTTCTGACACAACGATGACGCAGTAGCCCTCCTGTTGCACGCTCTGCTTGACCTTCTTCAGGAAATTGGTCTGGTGGAACGGGACCTCGGGCAACAGGATGATGTGCGGTGCGCCGCCCGAGTCCTCCTGGGCGAGGGCTCCGGCCGCGGCGATCCAGCCAGCGTGACGTCCCATGACTTCCAGGACAAAAACCTTGGTGGAGGTCTCACACATACTTGCGACATCAAGCGCGGCTTCGCGGGTCGATACGGCGACATACTTGGCCACGGAGCCGAATCCGGGACAACAGTCGGTCAGAGGTAAGTCGTTATCAACTGTCTTTGGCACACCGATACAGGTCATCTCGTAACCCAAGCGCTTACCCAATTTCGACACTTTGTTGGCAGTATCTTGTGAATCGCCGCCCCCGTTATAGAAGAAGTAACGGATGTTGTGGGCCTTGAAGACTTCGATCAGACGCTCATACTCGCGCGCGTTCTCTTCCAGCGACTTGAGTTTGTAACGACAAGAACCGAACGCGCCACTGGGTGTCGAGCGCAGGCCGGAGATGGCCTTGGCGCTTTCTTTACTGGTGTCGATCAGCTCTTCGTTCAACGCGCCGAGGATACCATTGCGGCCCGCGTAAACTTTGCCGATCACGCCTTTGTGGGCTCGCGCGGTTTCTATCACACCACACGCCGACGCGTTGATGACCGCCGTCACCCCACCGGATTGGGCGTAAAAAGCGTTGGCTGGGCGAGTTGAAGGCGCGGCGGCTTTACGAGCTTTGGGCATCGATGCGAACTCCTTGTCGTCGAATACGATTTAACTGGCGCGCATTGTCTGTTATCCGCTTATTTTGTGCGACAATTTATTCAGTCGTATTGTGAAGTGGATATGAAATCTCTCGCTCTTCTGTTGTGGCACATCTGTACGTTTAAAGCCGGCCCGGACGTGCTGCCGGCACAGCGCAATCTCTTCGTTTTTCTCCTCATCTGCAATCTGCTGCTGAGCATCATCGCCCAGGTGCTGGTCAATGAGATTCAGATCCTGCGCGCGATCACCGCATCCTTCATCAATGTGGCGATCCTTCTGGGGTTGATGTGGATGATGTTGCGCATCAGCGATAAGGCAAGTCGCTATCTCCAGAGTGCCACCGCGCTGATCGGTACGGATATTATCCTCACCGCCGCCGCTTTGGTCGGCATTGCGCTCGGTCAGGTTTTACCCGATGTATTTGTGAGCCTGGTCGGTCTGGCGAGCTTGTTCTGGACATTCGCGGTGTTCGGCTTTATCTATCACCGGGCGATGGACATCAACATCATCTTTGGCGTCGCATTGGCGTTTTTTGTTGTGATCTTCGCCTTCGCCACCAGCCAGGCCTTCACGGTACCGAATACATGAGCACACACATCTACTTCCTCGGCATCGGCGGCACGCTCATGGGCAGTCTGGCGCAGTTGGCTAAAGAGTTGGGGTACCGGGTGAGCGGTTCAGATCACGCGCTATATCCACCGATGAGCGATCAGCTCGCGCAGGCGCAGATCGAAGTGTTTGAAGGCTTTGCACCACAGCAACTCGAGCCACCGCCGGACCTGGTGGTCATCGGCAATGCTGCCCTGCCGCGCGGCCACGCAGCGGTCGAGTACATTCTCGAGCGCGGCATACCCTACACCTCCGGCGCCCAATGGCTGGGTGAGGCAATCCTGCACCAGCGTTGGGTCATCGCTGTCTCCGGCACCCACGGCAAGACGACCACGGCGAGCATGCTCGCGTGGATCCTCGACCAGGCGGGTATGCAACCGGGTTATCTGATCGGCGGCGCACCGCAGAACCTCAAGCGCTCGGCACGCTTAGGCAATGCGCCTTTTTTTGTGGTCGAAGCCGACGAGTACGACACCAGTTACTTCGATCGTCGCGCCAAGTTTGTCCACTACCGACCACGCACGTTGATCATCAACAACCTGGAATACGATCACGCCGATATCTACCCTGATCTGCAGGCCATCCAGACCCAGTTCCACAACCTGCTGCGGACCGTCCCCGAAGGTGGCCTGGTGGTTGCGCCCAGCACAGACGATAACGTCGACGAGGTGTTGCAGATGGGCGCCTGGACGCCGATTGCGCGCGTAGGTGAACAAGAAACCAAACGGAAACATGAACAAGACAACGAAGAGCGCTGGCGCGCGGCCAACATCAGCGCCGACGGCACCGGCTTCGACGTCATGCTCGGTGAGCAGAATATCGGTCGCATAGAATGGAACCTGACCGGCGCACACAATCAGGCGAACGCCTTGAATGCCATTGCTGCCGCCCGACACGCCGGCGTGCCGACCGATGTCGCGGTCGAGGCTCTCTCCCAATTCGCCGGCGTCAAGCGTCGCATGGACGTCATCCATCGCAGCCCCGGGTTCGTGATCTACGACGACTTTGCCCATCACCCGACGGCGATCCGCACCACGCTTGAGGGGCTGCGCAAACAGGTCGGCAGCGACGAAATCATCGCCGTAGTGGAACCTCGCACTCACACTATGTCACTGGGAACCCTGAAGCATGAGCTCATTTCCTGCTGCGCCGCCGCGGACAGCGCGCTGTGGTACCGCGGCGAGAACATCAAGTGGGACCTGGCAGAGATCGTCCATCAATGTGTTGTGCCCTCCACCTTGTTCGACAAGCACGACAAGCTGGTCGACGCGATTGTTAAACTGCAAGATCAGGGCGAAACCAAACCTGACATTCACAAAACGCGACACGTTGTCATCATGAGCAATGGAGGCTTCGGCGGTATCTACCAAACCCTTGTGGAACGCCTGAGCACCTGACACCATCGCAGAGTCATAACAAGTTGAGGGGAGAACTATGTTTGCATTGACCATCTGGAAGTCCATACGCCAACCTCTTTATATTGCCGCCTTGATCACAGGCTTCAGCGCCGCCGCCGACGATCACGGCACTTGGTTTCCGTCGAAGTATGGCGCGGACGACACCCTGGGTGCGTTGAACAACATGAGCGCAGACAAGATTCTGCAAGCGGCAAAACTCATCAAGAAAGGCAAAGCCTACGCCCTGGGTGTCGAGACAGGCCCCACTTCCCCAGCTTACCCGCCACGCTCCTACTCCATGACGGTTCTACAACTGGACGATGGCACCGGCACGCCGCTCGGCAGCAACAAGGCGACGGGAAACGACGACCTGATGAACCTCTGGATGGGCATCGGCAGCCAAATCGACGGCCTGGGACACATGGGGATCAACCATGTGTATTACAACGGTAACCACGCCCGCGACTTCGTCACCCCCAAGGGTCTCACCAAACTGTCCATCGACAAGTTGCCACCGATGGTCTCGCGCGGGGTGCTGCTCGACATTGCCAAGCTGAAAGGTGTCGACATCCTGAGCGCTGGCACGGCGATTAATGTGGAAGAGATCGAGGCGGCCGCAAAGGTCGGCGGCTTCCAGATAGAAAAAGGTGACGTGGTCTTGCTGCACACGGGCTGGCTCGATGTCATGGACACCGATCCGGTCAAATTCATGACCTCTCAACCCGGCCTCGGTCTGGCTGGCGCGAAGTACCTCGCGGCGAAGGGAATTGTCGCGGTGGGCGCTGACAACTGGGCCTTGGAAGTTCTGCCTTCCGAGGACCCGAGCCATGCATTTCCGGTCCATCCCGAGTTGCTTGCCAAGAACGGCGTTTACATTCTGGAAAACATGGACACGCGCGCAATGGCGGCAGACGGAGTCACCACTTTCCTCTTCACCCTCGGCCAACCCCGTTTTGTCGGCGCGGTCCAAGCGGTGATCAACCCGGTCGCGATAAACTGATGCCGATCTGAAGAGAGGATTCCACGGGTACGCCGGCGTCGCTTTCCCAAACCTCACACATTCCACCGACTAGGCACGCCTAACCCGTCTATTGCTCGACAAGCTCCACGCGGCGGTTCTTGTCGCGCCCACCTTCGGCGGCGTTGGTAAATATTGGCGCCACTGGGCCAGCCCCCACAGCAACAAGGCGCTCCCCGTCTACGCCATGCTCCTGGACCAGCGCCGCCCGCACGCTCACCGCCCGATCCGCGGACAACTTCATGTTATAGGCGTAGGTGCCCACCGAATCGGTATGGCCAACCACGTAGAATTGCTTGTCACCCTGCTCAAGATATTTCGCAATCTCTTGAAGCGCAGGGTTCGACTCGGGCGTAAGAGATGCTTTGTCGTGCTCGAAGAAGAGGCCATGCAGAACCGTGCGTCCCAACTCTTCAATGTCATTCCCCATCGCTTCGGCGTCGGCGGTGACCAGGCCGGTCTGGGCTTCCTTGGTTTCGATGACGGTGATCAGCATCGCCACCTCGCTGGCCGAATGCTGCTCCAGCGAGACCAGTGCGTAGATGGTGTCCTCTGCACGTTCCTTGCGTCCAAACACCGCCCCGGTACCGCCGCTGCTCGATGTCCCGGTAACCAGCTTGTTAATCTTCCCGGGGGTCCCCCAGGGATTACTGATGTAGAAGACGTTGAGCCAGCCACCGCCGCCCACTTCCTTGCCCACGTTACGCGCGGGGTTGACGCCCCTCGCGATGATCTCGAAGCCAGCTTCCTCAAGAGCATCGCTGAAGTTCTTCCACACCTCTGTGTGCGTGCGCTCGTCGACAAGGCTATAGAAGTTGCGCGTCACCCGACCTTCGACCTCGAGCATCTCGCCGATCTGGCGATACCCGGTCACCGGTCCGACGGGCACCTTGAACGGCATGAAGTTATCGGTTTTGCACCACTCCAGAACGCTGCCTGGATAGCGGGTCAATGCCCCATGGTCTGCGCAACCATCGGCGTCGGCTGCCCGCGCAAACCCCGGCGCAATCAGTATCGCCGCAGCGTAACTCAACAAAACCCAGCGCATGGCACGTCCCCTGTCGCCCATCTGATCACACCCACCCTAACAACTTCTTCTTGTCCAGAGCAACACTTCTGGCGCAACACCGCCTGCCCAGGCGAAGGTCGCAATTTAGCAAGCCCGCACCCCGTGTTAACCTTGTTTCGTTCAACCGAGCGAGGCAACAACATGCTGGACGACAAGAAGATCATTATTACCGGCGCTGGCTCCGGCATCGGTCGCGCGACCAGCCGACTTGCTGGCGATTACGGCGCAGCGGTGGTGTGTGTTGACTTGTCAGATTCCGTGCACGAGACCGCGCAGCAGATTACCGCGGCCGGGGGCCAGGCCCTGGCCATCCAGGCCGACGCGAGCGACGAGCAAGCGGTGACCGGATTCATCAATACCTGCATCACCACCTACGGCAGTCTCGATGGCATCTACGCAAACGCGGGTGTTGGCGGTGGGGGTAAACCGATGACCGAACTGACTGTGGAAGACTGGCAGCGCACCCTCGGCGTCAACACGATCGGCGTTTTCCTCGCGGTGAAGCACAGCGTCCCGTACATGATCAAACAGGGTAGAGGCGCCATCGTGTGTACCGCCAGCGTCGCCGGCCTGCGTGCCAACGCGGGCGGGGTGGACTATAGCGCCAGCAAGGCCGGGGTGATCAGCATCGCCCAGACAGTCGCCTACCAACTTTACGGAACTGGGGTGCGCATCAACGCGATCTGTCCCGGATTAATAGAAACTGGCATGACCAAACCACTGTTCGACCGCGCCCGGGAGCGCGGCAGCGAGGACAAAATCGGCCAGATCAACCCCACCGGACGCAACGGTCAGCCCCACGAAATCGGCGAGATGGCCTGTTTTCTGTTGAGCGACCGCGCCTCATACGTTAACGGCCATGCAGTCCCGGTGGATGGCGGCTTGTCCGCCTCACACCCCTGGGTTTATCCGCGGAGCTAATCCATGCGCATCATTGCCGCCATCCTTTATCTGCTCACCCTGAGCGCCTGCACAAGCCACGCCCAGGCTCAAGAGCAGGCACAGGCGCAGCAAGTCACCGAACATCTGCAAGCCCAGGTACCGGAGAGTTGGATCAAAGGCGTGGACAAGAACCTGCCCAATCTGCAGGTCACCGAGTACTTTCCCGCGGACAGCAAAGAGGTGTGGGAGCGCAAGCTGTCCTATGAGGCGTTACGCGGAGAACCGCTGCCCGACCCCATCGATTTTGCCGCGAGCATCGCGGAACAGCAGGCCGACGTCTGCGACCAGTACTCGGATAAGACGATATTCTCAGGCTACGAAAATGGCTATCCGACCATGGTGCAACTGTACGAGTGTGGGCAGAACAAGCGCACCCTCAAACCCCTGGTCACCGTCGTCAAGGCCATCAAGGGCAACACGGCCCTCTATGTCATCACCCGAATCTGGCGTCTGCAACCCACCGCCCCCGGCCAGACCACCGCGGACCTGATGCCCCAGGCAGAACTGGCCGGGTGGATGCAGTCCCTGAAAGACATTCGCCTGTGCGACGAATCTCTGCTCGCCCACAAATGTAACACCACGACGTCAGACGAACCTCCCAGCTCGCAAGGTGGTGCTTAGCAACCGGTAACGGGGCATGCCATTGTCGAGCGGACGTTAGAACTGTGCGGCGTCGAGCCCCATCAGCGCATCGGAATCCGCCATCATCCCGCTCTCCAGCGCTTCGCAGCGCGGCAACAAGCGGTCGAAGAAGTACTGGGCGGTGACGCGCTTCGCGGCACCAAACTCATCGTCGCCAGCGACCACCGCCATCCGTGCCCACAACCAGCCAAACATGGTCAGCCCACACAGCTCCAGATAATCAGTGCTCACCGCGCCGGGCAGGTTAACGTCATCGGCGCTGCGCTCGACGATCGAGCCGGTGACCCGGATCAAACGATCCAGCGCATCGTTCAAGGCGCTCTGAAATTGCGGCGCGACCTCGCTCTGAGCCATATCGTCGACAAATTTTCGCAGTGTCGCCCCACCATCTCGCAGCACTTTGCGAACGATCAGATCCAACGCCTGAACCCCGTTGGTACCCTCGTATATCTGCGCGATGCGCGCATCGCGCACGATCTGTTCAACGCCCCACTCCTGGATATAGCCATGCCCACCAAACACCTGCTGCGCCATGACGGAGCCGGTGAAGCCATTGTCGCTCAAGAACGCTTTGGCGATCGGCGTTAACAACTCACCCAATGCCTGAGCGTCGGGATCCTGCGCGTACTTGGCGAGATCGAGCTGCATGCCAACAAACAGGCCAAAGGCACGCCCGGCCTCATTTAAGGCCCGCTGCGTCATCAGCATGCGGCGCACGTCCGGATGCACCAGCAACGAATCCGCCGGCCCGTCCGCATTCTGTGCGCCCTGCGGGGAACGGCCTTGCAGGCGATCTTTGGCATAGGCGGCCGCTTGCTGATACGCGAGATCCCCGGCGCCGAGGCCCTGCAGGCCCACCGACAGACGTTCGTAGTTCATCATGGTGAACATCGCCGCCAACCCCTGGTTCTCGTCGCCGAGCAGAAAGCCGGCCGCCTCGTCGTAGTTGATGACATTGGTCGCACTGCCACGAATGCCCATCTTGTGTTCTATCGAACCGCTGGCCCAACTGTTGCGCTCCCCGAGGCTGCCATCGTCATTGACCATAAACTTCGGCACGATGAACAGCGATATCCCACGGGTCCCGCCGGGTGCGTCCGGCAGCTTGGCGAGCACCAGGTGCACGATGTTGTCGACCAGATCGTGCTCGCCGCCGGTGATGAAGATCTTGGTGCCGGTAATTTTGTAGCTGCCATCCGCCTGGGGTTCTGCGCGGCTGCGCATGATGCCGAGATCTGTACCCGCATGGGCCTCGGTCAGGGCCATGGCACCAGTCCACTCGCCGCTGTACATCTGCGGCAGGTATTTCTGCTTCTGCTCAGCGCTGCCGTGGGCATCGATACACAGACTGGCCCCGACGGTCAGCGTGCCATACAGATAGAGCGATGAGTTGGCCGCCCACAGCATCTCTTCCACCAGACAGGCGAGCATTTTCGGCATGCCCTGGCCACCGAACTCGGGGTTGCCCGCAAGACCCAACCAGCCTCCCTGGGCGAGTTCGGTGTACGGGGTGCGAAACGCCGCAGGCACGGTGACGGTACCCTCCTCCCAGGCGCAACCCTCTCGATCGCCTTCCTCGTTGGTCGGCGCGATAACCTCTTCGGTCAGCCGCGCACCTTCCGCGATCACCGCCTTGACCAGGTCGTCACTGAAGTCCGCAAACGCGGGTATCTGTGCCCACACATCCTGCACCTTAAACAGGTCGAATAGCAGGAACTCTGCGTCGCGTTGGGGAGCACTGTATTGCATGGGCCTACCTCTTTAATGGCCAAAAAATCCGCGCCATTCTACGTGATTCAGGCGCTTTGCGTAGCCGCAAAATGCACCAGGATTTGCCGCACCGAACACCCGGCGCAGATGCCGCTCACACTTGCACTAGAGACACTGCGCCGGCACCTTAGGCAGTATGGTTGAGACTATCGACATCGTGCCGCTCGAGCGCATTGTGCCTGCCTACCCGCCGCTACCCGAAGCCGGTGCAAAAGCGGTGTGGAGATTCGGCATGTCGCGCCGGCAACTGCTCGATGCCTTCGGCACGCCGGACGAAGCGCTACCCAACTATACCGGCGAGGTCGAGATGCTCTACGGCGACTGCTTTGCGCGCTTCTTCGACGATCGTCTGGTGGAGTGCACTTTCCCCGATCTACCTGAGCGCTATCGTTTTCGCATCGACGGCGTTGATGTGTTGTCGCTGTTCGAGTGGCTGGGCGCGCGCGACGATGTGATCGACCGAGCACGATTTCGCATCTGCACCTCCCTCGGCCTGGCATATGACTTCCGCAACCCCGCCCAGGGGTCCGTGACCGTGTTCGAAGCGCATCGTTGGGATGCGCTGCTGCAGGCGTAGCACAATGGCCAACGTACCCGATCTGGTAACCGAGCGCCTGACCCTGCGGGCCGTGACCGCAGAGGATGCCGCGGCCTACCGGGAACACTTCATAGACTACGAGGTGATCCGCTATCTCTCCGCGGCCGTACCGTGGCCCTACCCGGATGATGGTATCGAGAATTTTCTCGCCGCCAAACTGCCCCAGCAAGGCAGAGATCGCTGGCTGTGGGGATTACATCTAAACGGGGCGACCACGGGCTTGATCGGGGCGATCGAACTATGGCGCGAAGGCGAACCGGAACACCGAGGCTTCTGGCTCGGCCGCGCTTTCTGGGGTCGTGGTTATATGTCCGAGGCGGCCTCCGCCGTTACCGATGCGGCGTTTGAGCGGTTCGGGTTCGAAGAGTTGTGCTTGACCAACGCGCTGGACAACGCCCGCTCGCATCGGATCAAGGAAAAGGCGGGTGCCGAGTTGTTACGGGTCGAACCGGGGGCTTATGTCGATCCGGCCCTGACCCAACAGGCGGTCTGGCGTTTGCGCAAAGCCGATTGGCTGGCGCGACGCGAACGCTAAACCAGCAGATCGATCACCCCACCGCTGACGCTGCCCACCGGTGGGCGTCGCGCACCCGTGCTGAGATGATCACCGCGACCCTCGCCAGAACGCTGCGCACCTTCTTCCAACGCCTGCGCCCGGGACTCCGCCTGGAGCGCGGCCAGTTCCGCGCGGGCCTGGGTCGCCTGCTGATTGGCCTGCGCAGCGATCGCCCGATCCGCCGCGGAGGGCTGGGCCGGTGCGAGCGCGGCCCGAGCTACGGTCTGCATTTTCTCCAGGGTTGCTGCCGGATCGCCAGGAATTGGCGAAACATCTACCTTGACGTGTCCGGAGGTGGCGTAACGTACCCCGTTAGGACCCTGGGTGTATTGGTACACGGGGTTACTGGCATATGGCCCACCCACTGCTGCGTGGGCCAGTTCGTGGGCGCGCACCTCTCGATCACGTTTCGCGAGTTGTCTGATCTCGCTCTGCTCCGCGCGCAGCGCTTGTGCTTCGGCCTCACGCGTTTGTCGCGCGCGCGCCAGCGGGTCGGCCTCAACCGCCGCTGATGGAGTCGTGTTGGGCCCCGCCGTCAGCGGGCCAAGCGGCGCAGAATGACTTTCGGAAGAACCAGCGACATCCATATCGGCTCGTAAGCTCCGCTAGACGGTGACGTCGAGCAGAAAACCGACGGTACTCTCCGCGGTTTCGATCACTTTGGCGGCACCCTGTACCTGACGTTGATACAGCTTCATTTCGACCATCGCCTCAGCGGTCTCCTCCACGCTACTGCTCATCGGTTGGCCTTCACCATCTTCTTTGACATTCATGCTGGCGATGTCCGCAGCTACCCGGTCCATCTCAGCGACGCTGCGCTGCAGGCTGT
This sequence comes from Pseudomonadota bacterium, assembly GCA_039028775.1. Taxonomy (GTDB): domain Bacteria; phylum Pseudomonadota; class Gammaproteobacteria; order Pseudomonadales; family Azotimanducaceae; genus UBA4421. The sequence continues at coordinate 11,098 of JBCCHL010000055.1, forward strand.
TGGCACCCGAAGTCAGCATGGGATTCACTGCCATATCTAAAAACCCCTTTTTGCCGTGTTGTATAAACCCTAGACCAGCGCAGCGCTGCGCGCACATCTATTCGAGTCATCTCCCAACCGTTTTGTGAAGTGGTTCGCATTTCGGCTTGTGGCGCAGAGGCTTAGGCTGGTGCGCATGAACATCGGTGCCCTGCTACCCGACTTGTGCGAGCTCTGCGAGCTTCAGTTACAACCTGGCCAAACCCTGTTGTGCGGCCATTGCCAGGCCGCCCTGCCGCCCGCCGTACAACAGCTGGCACCCTTGGCTTCCGCGGACGCCGAGGACCTGCTGCTGACGCCGCTGGCCTATGCCGACAGTGTGCGCTTCCTGATCGGTGCGCTGAAATTTCACCACAACCGTCGCGCAGCACGAATTCTTGCGCGCACCATGCTCCCCTTGGTGCGCACAGCGTATGGCGATGCGCCACCGCCCCTCTTGCTCCCGGTGCCCATGTCCTGGCGCGCTCGAGTGCGCCGTGGTTACAACCAGGCGGAATGGCTGGCCCACGAACTCGCGCGGGAGTTGCCCGCCCGATCCCGCACCAGACTGCTGCGCAAACGCCATGGAGTGTCCCAGCGCAGCAAAACTCGCGCCGAGCGACTGGCCCTGCGGCAGAGCAGTTTTGTCGTGCGCGCGGCGATCCCCGTCACCCACGTGGCGATCGTCGACGATGTCTACACGACGGGCGCGACGGTACGCACCCTGCGCGCGGTACTGCGGCGGGCCGGGGTGGCGCGGATAGACGCCTGGTGCGTCGCGCGTGCCTGAGCAGGATCGGGCCTGCATGGCGCCCGCCACGGCCGTTCTCGTGCTAGAGTCGCGGCATGCATGAACACGACCCCCTCGCCTCGGACACAATTTCCGCGGAGCGCGCTGCCCCCTATGCCGGGCTCGATCCGGATACCATGTTGGATGCGATAGAGTCGGTCGGGTTGCGGCCCTCCGGCGGGCTCTTGGCGCTCAACAGCTACGAGAACCGTGTCTATCAGATCGAAATGGAAAGCGGTGAATTCCTGGTCGGTAAATTCTACCGCCCCGAGCGCTGGAGCAGCGCGGCCATCCGCGAGGAGCACGCGTTCAGCGCGGAGCTCGCCGACGCCGAAATCTCCGTGGTAGCGCCGCTGCCAATCGACGGCGAAACCCTGTTTGAATATCGCGCCTACCAATTTGCGCTGTTCAAGCGCCAGGGGGGGCATCCGCCCAATCTGGAAGACCAGGACGACCTCGAAGTCCTGGCGCGCACGCTGGCGCGGATCCACGCGATCGGGGCCACGCGCCCGTTTGCGCATCGGCGCAGTTTTTCCGCCACCCACTTAGGTCACGAGTCGCGGAGTTTTCTGCTCGCCAGCCCATTCATACCCATGGAGATGAGCAGCGCCTACGAGACCACCACCGCCTACCTCCTCGAGGCCATCGAAGGCGCCTTGCAGGATCTGGACAGCCAACGGATCCACGGCGATTGCCACATGGGGAACGTACTGTGGCGGGAGGATACGCCACACTTCGTAGACTTCGACGACTGCCTGAGCGGCCCGGTGGTGCAGGACATCTGGATGTTGCTCAGTGGCGAGCGCGCCGAGCGCACCGCCCAACTGTGCACTATCCTGGACGCCTACTTCGAGTTTCACGATTTCCCGCTGCACAGCCTGCGCGCCATCGAAGCGCTGCGGACCCTGCGCATCATGCATCACGCGGCATGGATCGCGCGCCGCTGGCACGATCCGGCCTTCCCCATGGCGTTCCCGCAGTTCGACACCCCGCGCTACTGGTCCGATCACTTGTTAACCTTGCGCGAGCAGCAGGCTGCCCTCGAAGAGCCCGCGCTGACCTATATGTAAGCCATAGCGCGGAGCAGGCGCGCGAGACCCGGCAGCAGCGCCCCGCTAAGGTTCAAGCGCAGGCACAAACTCGGGCTTGAGTCGGGCCGGCAGCCGCAGCTCCAGCGCATGGGCATAACCCAGCAGCCGCGCGTCCTGCCAGGCCTGGCCCAACAGGCTGATGCCGACCGGTAGTCCCTGAACATCACCCATGGGCAGCGTGACCGCAGGTCGTCCCGAAAGCGCGGCGAGGGATGAGGAGCTCAAACCAAATCGATCGCCGAGCACCACGTCCGTGGTAGCGGCAGGGGCGTTGGTCGGCGCCACGACAAAGTCGAGATCAAATTTCTCAAACGTGTCGCGCAAAAGGTTCCGCATCTCGCCCCTGCCGGCCGCCAGTTGCTTAGCATAGGCGTCGTCGGTGAGGACCGCCTCGCGCGACTCGAGCAGCAGGCTCTGCCCGAACCACGGCATCGCAGCGGCGCGGTTGCGTCGATTGAACGCGATCACATCATCGAGACTGAAGGCACCCTGCGCGTACGCGCGCAGGCCTGCCTGGAATTCGTGCAACAAGACCTGGTAGGAGGCGTCCACCATCTCATCATCAGAACTTAACCCAACCGGATCGACCAGGACCGCGCCGGCATCGGTGAGATGCACGAGCGCACTTTCATACAGGGCTTCGACGCCCGGAAAGTTCCCCGCTCCGTAGTAGCGACGCCATACGCCCACCCGCGCACCAGCGAGGGCATCCGCTTGCAGATAGGCCAGCATATCGGTAACACCCCGATGCGCCGCCGCAGCGGGGTCGCGCGGATCCTGCACCGCGATGGCCTGCAGCGCCGCTGCGGCATCCGCCACGGAGCGCGCCATGGGTCCGGCGGTATCCTGAGAAGCAGCGATCGGGATGATGCCATCGCGGCTGACCAGCCCAAGCGTGGGTTTGATGCCGACCACTCCATTGGCCCCCGCAGGGCAGACCACCGAGCCATGGGTCTCGGTGCCGATGGCAATGGGTACAAAGCCAGCCGCCACGGCCACCGCCGAGCCGCTGCTGCTGCCGCAGGGGTTGCGATTGAGGACATAGGGATTCTTCGTCTGCCCCCCCACGCCGCTCCAGCCGCTCACGGATCTGTGGTCACGGAAATTGGCCCACTCGCTGAGGTTCGTCGTGCCGATGACCAGCGCGCCCGCACGCCGCAACTGTTGTACCAGGAACGCCTCGTCCGGGGCGTAGTGATCAGCGATCGCGAGCGCACCGGCGTGGGTGGGCAACACCGCACCCATATCGATATTGGCTTTCACCAGCACGGGTACACCGCCCAACGGAAGGTCGAGATCGGCTTGGGCCGCCTGCTCGAGCGCGGCATCGTCCACCGCGATAACCGCCCTGAGCCTCGGCCCCTCATCATCCAGGGCGATGATTCGGTCCAGGCTCGCCTGTACGACTTCAGTGGCGGTAACATCCCCCGCCGTCATCGCCCCACGCAACTCGGCCACGGACCAATACGGATCGACCGCTGACTCTACCGCTGTATCTGACTCCTCCGCCGGCGCCGGCGCGGAGGGCTGACACGCCGACAGCGCGGCGAGCAGGGAGACTATGAACAGCCGGCGCGGGCGACATTCTCGGCACGTAACTTTCACGGCGTTTCCTCCGACGGTTCGGCCGATCGCGCGGCTAACTCGCGCTTGTTGTGGACCACGTTGGCGTACTGCAGCAGCAGATACGGCCGCTCCAACCGTTCGACCCGACGCAGCGCGCGCAGAAACTTCGAACGCACCGACTTCAACTCGTCATATGCGCTGCTCGGCACCTCAGCATCAGGGGCTTGCAGCGTCAGCGCTTTGACATGGGTCGGAAAAACCTCAAGGCCCGCGACGATCTCTGCGTCGATCCGCTGTGCCAGCGCATCCACGCCATCAGCATTGGTGATGGGTCGACCGAATGTCAGGTTAACGCGGCCTTTGTCGCCGGTGACGCCACGGATCATGCTGTGCATGTCCTCGTCAGGCTCCTTGGTATAAACACCCTGCTCGGCGGTGCGCGCCAACTCGCGGGCCTTGGCGGGTGCGCAGGGGTCGAGTTCGTAAGAGATACTCACCGGCACGATCGGGTGCCGCTCCAGCATCTGTTTGATGCCTTGTTTATCACCGGGCTGCGCATCGCCGCGATAGGCCAGGCCGAGCATTTTCAGCAACGCGGGATCGCTGCGATCCCAACCATCCTTCGCTCGCCCTTCCCGCTGTGCTATCCACACCGAATGTCCCGCGTCGAGGCTATGCCGGATATAGCGGCTGGTGAGCGAGAGCGAGCGCAACAACGCCTTCGGGCCGCTGACATCGCGCCGCACGATAAAGCTCTTGTTCAAACGCATCAGATCCGAGGCTAGAGGGTTGTCGAACAGGTTATTCCCTACCGCCAGACGCGCGGTGTCCCGCCCATCCCGATACAGTGCGTAGTTCAATAAGCCGGAGTCCATGACGATGTCGCGATGATTGGAGATGAACAGACATGCCCGCTCACGCTCGAGTGCGTCGAGCCCAACCACCTTAAACTCGACGATGCTCTCGCGCACGATACGCGCAAAATAGTTGGCGACCACCGCCTCTACATCGCCGGGCTCGCCCAGGCCACCTACCCGCCAGCGCAACATCCAGGTGGCGATGAGGCGACCGAGATCCGTGTCTCGCAGGAGCTTCGGCATGACCACCCTGGCCACCGCGGCCGGCAGCTGATCCGAACCGAGGATGCGTGCGACGACCGCGCGCACCTCAGCGCCTTCGTAGGGTCGGATCGCGTCAAACTCCGAAATCAAGCTATTCGCCTACAAAAATACACGCCAGCCGACGCTCCCCAATATCCAGGTACCCATGACCAGCAATAGGACATACGCCCAGCGCTTGAGCGTTTGTTCATCTACCGGTGGGGCAAAATTACGTCCCAACCAGGTGCCGATCACCACCACCGGTAAGCCGAGCAAAACTGCGCGGGCGACCTCACCGGTCAACCCGCCATCCACACCGACGTAGATCGTGCGGGTGAAAGTGGTCAGCAGAAACGAGGCCAACAGCGTGGCTCGGATCTGAGCCAATGGCAGCGGTTGATTGTAACCGAACCAGCCGAGCACCGGACCACTGGCGGAGAACATGCCACCCACCAGTCCGCCGCAGAGCCCGGTCAGCCAGGTCTTCCCACGGCCGCTGATCTGTGGCCATGGATGCGGCTTGAGGTACATCGATAAGCCGCCAAAAAATATGAACAACCCCAGGCACAGCTCGAGCAGCAGGCGCGTGTTGCCCTGCAGGTAGTTCATCACCGTGAAGCCGAGGAAGATCGCGGGCACCTGCCCTACCGCCAGCCAGAAAAACAGGTGTCTGTGCACCTGCCCAACCTGGCCACGCAGGGCCATGAGCACGTTGAGGATGGTCAGCAGGCTGACCACCGCGCCCATGGTCGGCACATCCAGCAGGCGCAGACCACCGATCATCGCCACCAGAATCATGCCCATGGCAAAGCCGGCAACCGCCTGTATGTAGCTACCCACCAGCACCGTCACAAGAAACCCAAATACCGCGAGTAACTCCATGGCGGCAGTATATCCCGATTCATCGCCGGCTCTGGTAGGGTAAGGGTCAGAATTCTCTACTTCTAAGGCCATCGTGGACCTGCAACTCAAAAATCGCACCGCCCTGGTTACCGGCAGTTATCGCGGTACCGGGCTGATCATCGCCCAAGCCCTGCTCGCAGAAGGCGCAAACGTCTTGGTACATGGGCTGAGCCCCGGCCAGGCCGAAGATGCGGTCGGTCAACTCGGCGGCGGGATACCGGTCACCGGCGACATCACGCGGGACGACGGCGCGCAGGGGCTGGTGGCGCAGTGTCGCACCCATGACGTGGACTTGCTGATCAACAATTACGGTACCGCCAGCCCCGGCAACTGGCAGGACAGCGATGCCGAGGCCTGGATAGAGGATTACCAGAAGAACGTGCTCTCAGCGCAACGCATGGTCCGCGCATTTCTGCCGGGTATGCAGAGCCGGCGGTTCGGCCGCATCATCAATCTGGGCACCGTCGGCTCCACCAGACCGAACTCCCGCATGCCCGGCTACTACTCCGCCAAGGGCGCGCTGGCCACCATGACGGTCAGTCTGGCCAAAGAAGTTGGCGACAGCGGTGTGCGGGTCAACCTGGTCTCACCCGGGATGATCCTCACCCCAGAGGTCGAAGCAGGCTATATGGCCAGGGCAGCCAAACACGGTTGGGGCGACACATGGGAAGAAGTCGAACCCCACGTGGCCAAAGACATCCCGATCAAGCGGATCGCCCGACGCGAGGAAGTCGCAGCCATGGTGGTGTTTCTGTGCGCGCCCCAGGCCGCGGCGATACACGGTCAGAACATCCGCATCGATGGCGGCGCGGTCGATATCGTGTCATGACGCTCTCCCCACACCGGCGCATCACCGGAGTGATCTGTCTGTGTGCGGGGCTGCTGGTCATCCCCGCCTATGCGCGTTTCCCACAATTGAGTGGTGTGCTGATTCCGCTGTCCTTGATCGCCGGTGCATGGCTGATCACCGGCGCGGGGATGGCGGTGGCCATCACCACCGCCTTGCTCGCCGGCCTGGCGAGCGATCGCAGCGGGACCTGGGTAAGCGCGGGATTCTATCCCGCCCTGGCTATCAGCGCGGGCGTGCTCGCGGTGTTCCTGCTCGCGCGCCGCTTTCGCCAACGCATCCAAGCCACGCGCGATGCCCGCTGGGCCCCGCGGAGGGGCATCGATAGGCGGCGCATCGATAGTCAGGGTGAGGATGAGTGAGTCGCCACTGGACGCCGGCGTGATGCTGCCCGCCTCGATCCGCGCGGTGTTGTTCGATTTTGATGGCACGCTGGCACCCAACCTCGATCTACCGGACATGCGCCGCCAGGTCATTGCGCTGACCGAGGGGTTTGCCGTCCCCGCTGCCGCCTACGCGGATCGCTATATCGTCGAGGTGATCGAAGCCGCGCGAGACTGGCTGATCGCGGCTGGCCAGAGCGCCGCTGCTGGCGCCTATCACAAACAGGCCCACGAGCTGATCACCGAGATCGAGATCAGCGCCGCAGCGGATACCCGCATTTTCGATGGGGTGCCGGAGCTGTTGCACACTCTACGGACTGCCGGCATCCAGACCGGGATTGTGACACGCAACTGCCGCCCGGCGGTGCTCCAGGTTTTTCCGGATGCGTCGTCACTGGTCGACAGCATCCGCACGCGCAGCGATGTCACCCACCTGAAGCCGGATCCACGACACCTGCGCATCTGTCTGGAGGACATCAATTGCGTCCCGGAGCATGCAGCGATGGTGGGCGACGGCGCGCTGGATATGCGTGCGGGCAAGGCGCTCGGCCTGTTCTGCATCGGCGTCCTGACCGGCAGCGCGGATGCCGATGCCCTATCGAAGGCCGGTGCCGACCGTGTGTTGGACAATGTGGTGACGCTCTCCGCCTAACCCGTCCGGCACCCAGCGCGCTGATCGAGGGACCCAACCAGCGCTTTTGACAAGCGAGCGTCAACAAAGTCGAAGTTCGGCTTGCAATGCACGATCAACGACGCACAATAATTGTTCCTGGTGGCGACGTCGCAAGTTACCTTCTGTTGGTGAACCACGGACGAAAATTGGGATCAAAAGCGAAACGAGGACCAAAGGAAGACGGACCAAAGGAAAACGGACCCAAGTAAGACGGACGAAAGTAAGACGGATCAAAGGAATAGGGGCCAAAAGATCCGAGTAACAGGCAGCCAAGGAAGAAGGTGCGAATGAGCGCAGGCACGAACGAGAAGCACAGGCCAGAGTAAGCGGAAGTACCGTTCCCCCGAGTCTGTCAGCGAATGTAGCGATCAACAATGTACCGATCAACGGTGTAGGGATCAGTGGCATGAAGGACGTGAATGACACGAAGGACATGGAAGAGAGGCGCGCAGCGGGCTGGCCGCTAAAGCCTGGAGATTCCGCTGACCTGCGTGCCCGTCGCACGGAGCTCAGCCCGGCCATCCCCCGTGCCCCCACTCCCGGCGCGCCCGCACAGCGCCTACCCGGTGGCCTAGATCAGCACGTTGTTACCGCGCGTAACGAAATGAGCCCCCTCCTTACCGCACTGATCAACCAGTTGAGCAACGAAGGCCGCGATACACATGCCGCTCACTTTGCCCGCATCCGCCAGCAACTCGACGAGGCGGCCTGGGATCAGGAGCTGTGCAACCCTCTCGTCGCGCTGGCGATGAGCACCACGCTGGGATTCGCACTGTCACCGACGTCCGAAGCGCTGCAGGAACAGATCCTGAAAAAGGCGCACACGCTGCATAGCACGCTGACCCCATTCAGCAGACCCGCCCACTGACGTCACAGCCGCTCGGCACCGCCAGACATCATCAGGACTCGGCTGAGGGTTCCGCGCGGCCCCACTTTCCCGCGAAAGGTTGGGTGGGCAGGCGGGACACGGCCTGAAATGCTCCGTCCTCGTTGCGTGTGACCGTCCATGGCTTCGACTCCCTGCCCAACGACCAGAGGGTGATGCGCTCTCTCTCGCTCAGGTAAACGGCGGCGATCTGGGAGACGACGCAACGGTGACCGTGCCTGGCTAGGCGGGCCACGCTGACAGCCTGAAGATTCTCTGAACCCGCAAGTCTCCGCAAGCGATCTCCGTCGCGCTAAGCCAAGAGCGCGCAGACACGGTAATATAGCCGGTATGGACTTCTCCAGATTAGGATATTTGCGGGTTGCTGCCGCCGCCACGGCGGTGGACCTGGCGAACCCCCAGGCCAACGCGCAACACGTGCTGGAGCGTGCGCGCGCCCTGGCGCAGCAGGATGTGGCGATCGGCCTGTTCCCTGAACTCGCCTTGAGCGGCTACAGCGCCGAGGATTTGTTTTTCAGTGAGCAACTGCTGCGCGACGTGCGCGAGGCGCTGGCGAATCTGATCACGGCCAATCCGCTGCCCATGCTGGTGGTCGGATTGCCCTGGCGCCTGCCCGACGGACGCCTGCTGAATTGCGCGGCCATCATCAGCGAGCAACGCCTGCTCGGTATGATCCCTAAGAGTGTTCACCCTAACTACGCAGAATTTTATGACCTGCGCTGGTTTGCACCGGGTGCCGATGTGGATGCCCCCCTTGTGGATGACACGTTGGGCAGCTGCCGTATCAGCATCCGCCAGCTGTTCGCCCTGCAGGGTCATCTGATCGGGGTGGAAATCTGCGAAGACCTCTGGGCCCCACGCGCGCCGAGCACGGAAGCCGCCTTGGCCGGAGCGTCGATCCTGCTGAACCTATCCGCCAGCAACGAATTGATCGGTAAGGCCGAGTACCGCGCAAATCTGGTGACTATGAGTTCGGCGAAGAACATCTGCGCCTATATCTATGCATCAGCGGGACCGAGCGAGTCGACCAAGGACGTCGTCTACGGTGGCCACTGTCTCGCCGCTGAGAATGGCCAGATGCTCGGCAGCAGCGAGCGCTACGAATTCGATGGTCACACGCTGGTGGTCGATGTCGACACCCAACGCCTGCAACATGATCGCGCACACAACGCGACTTTCAGCCACAGCCCGCGTCCGGAACGCTACGAGGTCATCACCAGCCCTGCGCGCGTGCCGGCACTGCCGGATCTGGTGCGCCACTATCCTCGCCAGCCGTTTGTGCCGGACGACGAGCACGAGATCGAAGCGCGGGCGCAAAATATTCTTGCGATCCAGACCACCGGCCTGGCGCGCCGCATGCGGGCAGCGCGCAGTGAACACCTGGTGATCGGGCTCTCCGGCGGTCTGGACTCCACCCTCGCCTTCCTGGTCAGCCTGGACGCGGTCAGCAAGCTGGGTATGTCGCCTAGCTCCATCCATGCGCTGACCCTGCCCGGCCCGGGTACCTCGGATCTGACGCTCAACAACGCCCGGCGCCTGGCGGGAAGCACTGGGGCCACGCTGCACGAAATCGACATCAGCGCGAGCGTGCGGCAACATCTGGCAGATCTAAAACATGCGGGCGAACACGATGTGGTATTCGAGAACGCTCAGGCGCGCGAACGCACCCAGATCCTGTTCAACTATGCCAACAAAGTAGGGGGGATTGTGGTCGGCACCGGCGATTTGAGCGAACTCGCGCTTGGGTGGTGCACTTACAACGCCGATCACATGGCGAGCTACAACGTCAACGCCAGCGTTCCGAAGACGCTGATCAAGTATCTCGTGCGCTGGTACGGGGTCCATCGGACCACCGAAAATGATCCGCTCGATGCGGTCCTCGACGAAGTCTTAGCCACGCCGATCTCCCCCGAACTCCTGCCGCCGGAGGAAGGTGAGATCATGCAACGCACCGAGTCGATCGTCGGGCCATACGAACTGCACGATTTCTTTTTGTTCCATTTCCTGCGCAACGGTGCCGCACCCGAAAAGATTTACCATCTGTGCGTACGGGCGTTTGACGAACACTATGATGCCGCGACCATAAAGCACTGGCTGCACATGTTCTTCGTGCGCTTCTTTAGCGCCCAGTTCAAGCGCACGACATTGCCACCCGGACCGAAAGTCGGTAGCGTCAGCCTCTCTCCACGGGGCGATTGGCGCATGCCGGACGAAGCTTCTGTGGAACAATTTGTTGCTGCCATAGACAAACTATAAGACCAACAACAAAACAAACACACGTATAAGCCGCACCCGGTCGCAAAGGGTCGCCCTTGGGCGATGGGTAATACATTTGCGTAGAGAGGTTTCATTTGATGAACAGCACAACTAAAGCGCAACGCGCAGGCACCGATGGCGCCATGAGCACAGGGCGGTTAAGGCTGCTGGTCGCGGCCCTGACTTTGCTGCTCAGCGGCATGGCGCATGCGGACAAGGTTTGCGGCGACGATGGCGTGTGGGTACAGATTCTCGGTGCCGGCGGACCGGAGATCGACGACGGGCGGCGGGGTACTAGTTTCCTGGTCTGGAACGACGGCAAAGCGCGCATCATGGTCGACACCGGGCCCGGTGCCTCCGTCGGATTCGATCAGGCGGAGGCGAAGTTCGAGGATCTCTATGCCATCGCTTACACCCACCTGCACACCGACCATGCGGCCGATTTTCCGGCTTTCATCAAAGGCTCGCGCTTTCTGGAACGCACCGAGCCTCTGATCGTCCTGGGTCCGGATAGCAACAATCCCAATTTTCCGGACACGGAAACCTGGATTGAACGGATGATCGGACCACAGGGTGCGTTTGCTTATCTGCAAGACTATCTGGGCTACAAGGAAGGTTCCTACCGGGTGCGCCCGCGCAACGTGCCCGCAACCGGCAAGAAGCGTTGGGCGCGCTTCGCCAACGACGAGGTCAAACTCGCGGCGATCCCGGTCAACCACGGCTCGGTACCGGCCCTGGCCTGGCGGGTGGAAGTCGGCGAGCGCAGCGTGGTGTTTACGGGGGACTTCAACAACCTCAAGAACGTCATGCCGCAGTTCGCTAAACAGGCGGACGCACTGGTCGTGAACCACGCCATCCCCGAAAACGCCCGGGGCACGGCCCGGGAGTTGCACATACGGCCGTCTCAGATCGGCCGCATTGCCAAACAAGCTGACGTACGGATGGTCATCATGGCGCATCGTATGAATCGCACGTTGGGACGCGAAAATCAGTCCCGGGGACACATCGAAGAAAACTATTCCGGTTATGTGTTGTTCGGCAACGACGGAGAGTGTTGGGGGTTATAGGCGATGGCCCACGCGTTGCTCGAATTCTGGTTCGGTAGCCTGGACGGCGAAGTGAGCGCCGCGCAACGCGCCAAGTGGTTCGCCAGCGACGCCGCTTTTGATGTGGCTTGCGCGCGCTTCGAGGACGCCCTCACTGCGGTCGATGCCGAGCAAAGCCCGTTGCCCGACACGCCGCTGGACGCTCTGGAACGCATCATCCTGACCGACCAAATCCCGCGCAACATCTATCGCGGCAGCGCGCGCGCCTTCGCCTGGGATACCCATGCCCTGGGATGTGCACGCCACGCGATCGAGCACGGTTGGGACCTGCAATTGAGTGGCGATCAACGTGCGTTCATGTACATGCCGTTCGAACATTCAGAGGTGTTGATCGATCAACATACTGCGGTGGGTCTGTTCGCCAAACTGCGCGACGATGCTTCCGGCGGCGCCCGCTCTGTGGCCGGCAACAACCTCCGTTTCGCCCAGCAACACCGAGACATCATCCTGCGCTTCGGTCGCTTCCCGCACCGCAATGCCGTGCTCGGACGCACGTCCAGCGATCAGGAGCGCGAGTTTGTCGCGACGGGAGACGGCTTCGGGCAAAGCCCCAACTAAAGGCCGGCTATTTCAGCCCGGCGTTGTACAGGAACACTTTGTTGGCCGCTTCCAGATAGGCCTCATAGTAGGGGATTTGTTCTTCGGTAAGGATTCCGCGCATCTGTTTGACGGACTTTCTTGCCGCGCGTCGTGCGCGCTTCTTTGCCAGCACCGGTACCACGTCTCCCGAATTGGCATTCAATACCCGGCGCACCGCCAGATTGCGTTTGCGGAGGAAAGTCTCGAAGGCCTCGGCATAGCGCGGCATCTGGGCCTCACTCACCCCAATCTTTCGGAATGCCTTATTGGCATCTCGTTCCAGATTGCTGGCCTGCGCGGGCCCGAACAGCGCGCCGCACAGCACCGCCAACGCGATGGTGGCCCAGCGGCGGTTCAATTTGATCATGGCGAACTCCTGATATTGCGTTTGCAGCGACTGAGCATCGCTTCCCACAGCCGTCTTTCCGCATCTTTCCAATGACCTTTCCTTCCACTCACACCGCGAATCATCCCGTTCTCGTTCGTCGCGCGCTGCAAGCTCATCATCCCGGCCAGCGGCCCTTTCGCTCGGCGAATTGCTGTTGCGGACAGTGCCCGTCGTCTAGGATAGTGCGCACCGTAGACTCCGTTCAGTTCACCACGAGGCAGCCACTGTGCCAACCCTGCGACAGGAATTAGCAGCGCAGTTCCAGACTCTAGCCGACCCCGAGAGAGCCTTGCAACAACAGGCCTACACAAAATCTGCGATGCCCTACGCAGGTTTACCTGCGCCACTGATGCGCAAGACCGCACGTGAGGTATTCAAGCGTTTTCCACTGCACCAGGCCTCGCTCTGGTTACAAGCTATTCGCACCTTATGGGATGAGGCCACCGTGTGTGAAGAGCGCTACGCCGCGATCGAGCTGTTCAATCTGCCACTTTACAAGAAGGCTCTGCTGGACGCCTCCGCGCTCGACCTCTTGCGTCACATGGTCGTTAGCGAGAAAAGCAAAAACTAGTGATGCAGCTTCGAGATATTGAAGGAATGAGTTATCAGGAAATCAGCGAAATACTAGACATCTCCTTAAGTCAGGTAAAAGTCAATTTATTTAGAGCAAGAAAACAAATTCGCGTAAAATTTATTAAATCAGAATCCTATGGATTATAATCATATTACCCAATTACTG
>JBCCHL010000056.1:0-24250 GCA_039028775.1 Pseudomonadota bacterium
TGACCCCGGTCACCGAAGGCGTGATTCAAGGGCGCGGCCACGGTGGTGAACGCCAGGCGCCAAACGATCTGATCCTCGTCACCGGCAATGGCGGCGTGCTCAACTATCACTCGTGTCTGTTGTTGTCGCCCGCGGCGGCCTGAACGAAGGGGAATATAATGAGCAACGATACCTGGATACCGGAACCGTCCGAGGCCAGCCGTCCCTTTTTCGAGGGCGCCCAGGCCGGTAAGTTACGTCTGCAGTGTTGCAGCGCCTGTGGCACGTGGATGTTCCCCGTTGCCACCATGTGCAGTCAGTGTGGCGGGCGGGAACTCGAATGGCGCGACACCAGCGGTCAGGCCACCCTCTTTGCCCATGGACGCCTGCGCCGGGAATACCACCCACGCCATCAAGATCGCCTGCCGCTGATCCTCGCCCAGGTGGATATCGCAGAAGGCCTGCGGATCAACACAAACCTGATCGACGCCGACCCGGATACCGTACGCAGCGGCTGCCGCGTAGAGGCCACCTTTGAGACCTTTGCCGATGGTGGGGTGCTGCCGGTGTTCAAACCGGTCGACGGTTGAGGCGCAGCCGCCAGCCGAGCTGATCACCACCGTTGCGTGTATGACAGCACGGCAAACAAGGAAGCAGTGAGAGGTTCCAACGAGCAGCAGTAAGGCAAGGAGGCAATCATGCTACAGGGCGCATTGATTCTATTCGCCGTGACCTATGCGGGGATTTACCTCGCGTGTTATGTATTCGGCTAAGACATCACCCATCTGCGCAAGGTCACCGCGGCCGCGGTATTCGCAGGTTTGAACCTCATCCCTATCCCACTGCCGATCCCCTCATCGACGTGCTGGTGCCCGCGGTGGCGCTATACGTCGCGCTGATGGACGACAGCTAGCAACGCAGCATGGTCAACAAGGTGTTCGCCCTGACCTTCTTGAGTGCGGTCATCGGCATCGTGTTGGTGTACTACGTTCTGCGCTGACTAGATTTCCTCGCCCAGGTCTCTGGCCCGCTGCATCCGACTGGCTTCATCGCGGGGCAGGTGTCTTTGCGCCAGGTACAGGAATACCACCGTAGGCACAAAGGTGAGCATCGACACCATGATCGCGGTGCGCAACGCATCCGCGTCGTTCATGCCACCCGAGGCAAAAAAGTCGGACAGCTCGCCCATCACATAGGGACCCAGCGCCAGCCCCAGGAAGGTGTTGACCAGAATAAAGTACGCCCCCGCCACAGCGCGCATGCGCGGCAATACCAGATCTGCAGCGGTACTCGGGGGTACCCCGCCCGCACAGGCTGAGAACCCGGTCAGGAAAAAATTCAGGATATAGGCGGTGACCAGGGACTCGGTGAAGAGCATCCAGAACAACAGCGGTATAGACCCGAACACCACGAAGTAACCGAGCACAATCCGCCCGCTGGGGAATTTGGTCTTCAGGAAGTCGGCAAAGAAACCACCCAGGGTAATGCCGATCAGACCGCCACCCGCTCCGGACAGCCCGAGATACAGACCCACTTCGGTGGCTGTAACATCATGCAAGCGCAGGAGCAATGGCGGTATCCAGAACCCCGCGCCATAGCCAATGAACGCCGTCATCGGGAACGCGAGCATGGTGTAGATGAAGGCCTTGGACTTGAACATCATTTCATAGGTCGCCCGATCCCGCAGTTGCAGCGACTGCGCCCAGGAATAGGTGACGTAGACACCAATGCCCGACGCGATCCACTGCGCCACGCTACCCGTGAAGGCGATGAGTCCGGCTGCGGCCAGCGCGATCAACACCGCGGCGATCGCGTTGCGGCGCAGCGCCGCGGGTTCGTGCCACAGGCCGATCAGGTTCAGCGGCGGGATCACGGCCTTCAGCTCGCGTCCCAGCACCTGGAACGGTGCGCTGTGCTTCTCCACCACGAGACCCTCGCTGATGCCGCGGGTGGGCTCTTTCAAAGTGCGCACCCACAAGGCCATCAACAGCCCGGGCAGGCCTACGGCCATGAAGGCGACCTGCCAGCCTTTCAGTCCAAACGGAGGATCGACAGGGTACGCATTTGCCCATGCATCGAGGATGAAGCCGCCGAGAAAAATGCCGATACCACCGCCGATGTATACGCCGGCCGCATAGATGGCGATCACCGAAGCTCTGCGCTCTGGCGGATAGTAGTCGGAGAGCATGGAGTACGCCGCTGGGGAGGCGCTGGCCTCGCCGATGCCCACGCCCACGCGACACAGCGCCAGCGCAGAGAAGGATCGGGCCAGGCCTGATGCCGCCGTCATGAAGCTCCAAAAGCCGAGCCCTACGGAGATCAGGCTACGGCGCGTCCAGACATCCGCAAAGCGCGCGAGCGGAATACCGAAGACCGCGTAGAACACAGCAAACACCGTCCCATAGAGAAAACCCATTTGCGCGTCGCTGATCGCAAGGTCGGCTTTGATCTCCTCGGCCAGGATCGACAGGATGTTGCGATCGATGAAGTTGAAGATGTAGACGATGACCAGCACAAACAGGACGTAGTGGGCGTACCACCCACCCACCTTTGAGGTGTCATCACCCGCCTGATCTTGGGCTGCGTCTGTTTGCTGCGCAGCCT
This sequence comes from Pseudomonadota bacterium, assembly GCA_039028775.1. GTDB lineage: Bacteria > Pseudomonadota > Gammaproteobacteria > Pseudomonadales > Azotimanducaceae > UBA4421. The sequence continues at coordinate 2,584 of JBCCHL010000056.1, forward strand.
GATGTTCGTCTTCGGCCACCACCCTCTCCCCAAGCGTCTCCTGCGCACCGACATTAGAGGATTCCCCGGACCCTCGCAATCGCCCGGACGATTTGCGTTAGGCGACGAACAGCCCGTCGGTCTGTGCGAAGCGGCCGCACCCACCGTAGTCACGCCGCGAGCGCCCCGCCTGCCGTCAGTCGCTGCGGTTCATCACCAAGCCCAACTGACGACATTGGGCGACCAGACGGTCGTCCGCGTCCCACAACGCACCGCTCTCGATCATGCGTCCACCAGCCAGATCTGCGGTCTTCAGCTGACCCTTGATCCACCCCGGCGCGGGGCGCCGACGCACATGCACGGTCAGCTCCAATGTAGGTACCCAACCCACCACACCCAACAACCCGAAGGGGGACGGCGGAAACGCGTCAGCAAACAGGGGCAACATGAGCGCCGACGTTGGAGCGCCATCGGCCTGCCGGATCCAACCGGAAATCTCCGCCGCGCCCGCCTGACCCGCCTGGGCCTGATCGGGATGCAGACGAACCTCCACGCGATCCATCAACGGCAGATCTATCCCCTGCGCCGCCCCGGAACGCGGGACACAGGCATCCGGCGCGGGCAGCTCCGGGGCGGGAATACTGATCTGGTCGGATACGCCAACACTCTGCCCCAGATCACCCATCGCAAGGAGTACCTGCAAAGCGGTCTTATCGCGTTGTACGAGGCTCGCGCTGACCGTGGTCAACATGCGTCCGCGCTTGAGCACGTCCACATGCACCTGACAGGGTTCATCGGGAACGCCGGGACGCAGGAAATGCGCCGTGATGCTCAATGGATCCGGATGCTCGATAACCTCCCCCACGGCGCGCAACAGGACCGACAACATGTAACCGCCGTTGGGATTGTCCCCGATGTTCCAGGCGCCACTGATATGGCCTTCCCAGATGTCACCACGCGCGATCACCGCCGTCTCGGTGTCAAAGTAGCTCATGTCTCCCCTGCAGCTGTACCGAACATCTGTGTATTGTACGCGCTCAGGCGGGCTTATCCCCGACCTTTGCGGCACGAGCATAGCCGGTGGGTTTAATCCGCAAGCCGACCCTCCATTCGCGTTGGCGGCGGACAAAGCACGCACCAAGCCGGATCGTTTGATAACGCTTGTTAGGTCAGTCAGTATTCACGCATGCGTGTCTTAGTCATCGGTTCCAATGGTTTCGTGGGGCGGTCTATTGCGCTCCACGCCTGTGCGCTGGGATGCGACGTTTTCGGCATGGGTCGGACACAGCTTAGTTCGTCTGCGGGTACAACTTACGTGCAAGGCGATCGAACCCACCCCGATCAGGTTCGACAGATCGCCGTGGACAGAATGATCGACGTTGTTGTCGATGTGATACCGATGCTGGCTGCCGATACGCAGCCCCTTCTGCATGCCTTAGACGGTCAAATACGACAGTACGTCATGATTAGCTCATGCGATGTTTATGCAAATTATGAGCTGCTGCATAGGCGGACGACCGGTACCGCCACTCTCACCGCGGTGAACGAGGATTCCCCACTGCGCTCCACCGCATACCCGTACCGATACGATGAGCCCCGAACCAAGGAAGATCCTGATCAGTACCTCGATGACTATGACAAAATCCCCATCGAAATAGCGGTTCAGCAGCTTGCTTCAGCTTGGACGATTTTGCGATTGCCTATGATTTATGGGCCTGGAGACAAGCAAAGACGTTTTCGCTGGGCAATCGCACCCATGCTCCGAAACCACGAGACGCTGACCATTCCCCGGACCTGGGCCAACTGGCAAAGCACCTATGGATACATTGAAAACGTCGGGGCAGCAGTGGCAGCGACCTTGGGGAACCCGAGCGCATACAATCGGGTATTCAATGTCGCCGAGGAAACATCGATCAGTCAGTTAGGGTGGGCAAAGAAACTCGCGGCCGCATGTGTTTGGCAAGGCACGATCGAGCTGACCGACGATCCTCGCGATTCTTTTCACAAACGTATCAGCAATCTTGATCTAAGTGTGCCATTGAAGATAGATGGTTCCCGACATAGGGAGTTGTTGAGCTTTTCCGATGTCGTCGATGAGAACACGGCGCTGCAACAAACCATCGCCAGCGAGACGTTAAATTGAGACACACGTTACCTTTTCTCGGCCGAGCGGCGGGACCATCAACTCACCGAGCACACTCGGTCAACGACCTGGATGAGAGCTCATATCGATTCCAAAAGGTCATCGATCTCTCGCTTTGAACACAAGAGATGAACTCCAATTCCAGCGGGACACCGTGAGGCAAGCGAGCGATCTCTTTGAGGAACAATGTGCCGGTTTCTCCAGTTCCTGAACACAATGGCCCATTCGTCTCGAAGTCGTTGCAACACCGATTCTTCGCACCCTTCAGGTAGCTGCGACCCTTTTGGTCGTCGCACTCCGCGTAAAAAAGCTCGCCAGGAGCACAACCACCAAGGAGTCCCCAAGACCACCAGTGTATCTGCACGACTGAACAGCAGCGCTTCATCTACATCGTTGCTGTCTATGATCCATTGTTCATCAGCAAGGAGCTGCCCCTGTATCACTAGCAGTTCATCAGATGGCACTCGTATCCATCCAGGCTTCCAACTGTAGAGATCGAGGTGAATGAGCGGCAATTCTGTCTTCGCCGCGAGCCTCTTCGAAAAGGTACTCTTTCCCGATCCGGCCATGCCGGTAACGACGATGCGACTGCCAATCAGATCACCCATGGTGACAATCTTAGAGCTATCAGGTGGAAAGTCGAACAGTTGGCCGATAGCCGTCTAACAGGAGAGAGTTGGCGAAGTCCGCTCCGACCCAATCCGGACTGTCATCGGTCACCACCGCTCGTATAGCGACAACTCCGTGCATCGAAACGCCAAGGCCATCCTTTATTTTCATATGGCTGATCGCATCCCAAATCTGAGTGGTTCGAACCCTAAGATTCCAACATCCTGGTCGCCTTCACACTCTGGACGCTGGTAGGAGAGGCCCTAGCGCGCATGTTTCGAGACGAGACCAACGCCAGAACTCTCAACCGTTTATTCGGTAACTTACTTGGTCTCGTAGGCGTTTGAATGCCGTTCTCTTAGGCTCCAATCCTCAGCACTGACCGCAATCTAGGATTCTTTTCAGACGGTCGGCTTGGAACACACGCTCAACTAGTTCCTCAAATAGAGTGTCGCCGGTCACGATATCGACGATTGATTATCGACCCAACGCCAATCCAAGACTGTGTTACTTTTGGATGGATGAACGAGAGATACAAGAACCCAATCGGCCGCGGTCGCGGTGTGCAAACAACAGACGGCTGTTCGGTCGAAGTCTACAAACTCACGCCTTATCGAGGCGAACTCGAAGACATAGCTTCATATCTACAAGGCCGGGATGTCTTAGAATTAGGTTGTGGCACAGGACGGTTTACCAGTCGATTGCTGGAGATGGACTGCAACGTAACAGCTGTCGATGAATCTGAAGACATGTTGTCGGTTGTCCCAGCAGGGGTTCGTGCAATTCGATCCAGCATCGAAACGCTCCATCTGGAAGCGGATTTCGACATTGCTTTGCTCGCCAGCTTTCTCTTCAACAATCCGGCGAGGCAGGTGCGACGAAGCCTGATAGATTCGGTTCGGCGGCATCTCAAATCGAACGGAACGTTCTTGCTCCAAGTGCACAGCGCCAGGCTTCTTACCGCCGTAGATGAGCGTTTAGTAACAACAACTGATGGGATCAGTTCGCACATCAGCGACCACATAAGGGCGGCGAACGTTGCTTCTATGACGGTTCACTACGTCATCAACGATGAAGAGTGGACCCACTCGTTTCAGGCACAGTACCTGACTTTGGATGAAGTCGCAGACGAGCTCATGCAAGCAGGCTTTTCTAGAATCGAATGGGCCGACCAAGCCCAAGGTTGGATAGTTGCTAACTGAGTCGTCGCGGTTAAACGCGTTCGTCAACTCACCGATCACGACTGTCGATCAACCCCATAAGAGACACTCGCTCAGTACTATCTTCCACCTGCTTCAAACGTCAGCAATGGGTTGCTATAGATTCATCTTGACTTAGCGTATTTAATGTAACATCGTTTGTTATATTATGAGGAGAGACAGTCGAATCTCAGATGTGTTGCATGTTCTGTTACATATGGCGGATCACAGTGAACCTCTGACCTCATCTTTTCTTGCTCAAATGATGCGGACCCACCCGGTCGTTGTTCGCCGCACATTGGGTGGCCTGCGAGAGCAAGGGTTAGTCAGATCAACCAAGGGTAGGACAGGCGGCTGGACTCTGACCAGCAATCTGTCAGACATCACTCTGCTTGATATCTATCGGGCAGTCGGGCACCCCGCCCTATTTGCAATTGGACCCCGAAATCAGTCTTCCCAGTGTTTGGTTGAACAAGCTGTGAACGATGCTTTGGCCTCAGCAATTGATGAAGCTGAACAGACTCTGCTGCAACAGTTTGAACAAATTTCACTACAGACTTTGTACGAGCGTTTCAGTCGAGACATGAAGGCTGTTCGAGCCTCTCTTTCTTGAAAGCAAGGAACGTCTCTCTGCTACAGGGTAGGTATCATGACAAATGAACTGCAAAACCAGTTTTTGAAAGCGTTCGAAGATCCCGAATGGGTTCGGAACTACAGCGACGGCCCCGTCAAGTTCACGCCTGGATTCCTGGATGTGCACAAGATGGTCAATATACTGATACAGGAAAGCGTCCCAGACCAAGCGCAGATACTCGTACACGGGGCAGGCGGGGGGCTCGAATTGGAAGCACTCGCAGAGGCCAATCCGACCTGGCAGTTTGTTGGCGTTGATCCAGCAAAACCGATGTTGGATATCGCAGAAGCGCGGCTTGCGCCCGTCATGGATCGGGTGACTTTGCACCAAGGTTTTATCGAATCGGCACCGAAAGGACCTTTTGATGGTGCAACTAGCCTTCTGACGCTGCACTTTCTCGACGCGAGCGAACGAGTAGAAACGGTGAAAAATATAGTGCGTCGGCTAAAAAGCGGAGCGCCGTTCATCGCAGTGCACAGTAGCTTTCCATCCGATCAAACCAATCAAGATGTTTGGATGTCGCGTTATGAGGCTTTCGCGGTAGCGTCCGGCGTTGAACCGGATGAAGCCAGCCGAGCACGGGAAGCCGTGGCATCGATGTCGACCGTGTTCGATAGTCGTGTCGACGTCCAGATACTAAAAGATGCGGGACTCACGGGTGTGTCTGCTTTTTATTCTGCGTTTACTTGGAGTGGTTGGATTGGGTACGCACCATGAATTGATTCGATGCAAAGATCTTTGTTAGCTCTCCTACTCCAACTTCCAAGCACTGTATGACAGAGCATCAGTTCGCTCTTTCAGGTCGATGACGATTTTGTCCACCGTCTTTCCGAATACCCCAAGGAAGCTCATCAGAAATACCCAAACAAAAATTTCCGCCAAGATATGCAGCTTCATGATATTTCACCCATCTTATTTATTACTCCTGATCAATCGTTCTCAACCAGCGGCCTGCGGATGCTGTGAGTCTGCGGCCGTGTACGAGCGCCTGCAAACCCTATCAAGTGCGAAACAAAAGAACTAAACGAGTTTATTGAGGTGGGCGAGCAATATCGCCCCACGTTGATCCGTCGTGCAATCGCGGTAGCATCCGCTCATGAAAGTGCTAGTAACAGGAAGTGCCGGGCATCTCGGCGAAGCGCTTATGCGAGTGCTTGGACGGGAAACCGGTATGGAGCTGATCGGTCTCGATATAAAGCCGTCCCGGTACACGACTCATGTTGGTTCGATTACGGATGCATCAGTCGTGGCAGGGTGTATGCAAGGAGCAGATGCCGTCTACCATACGGCGACGCTACACAAACCGCATGTCGCGACCCATACCAAGTCCGATTTCATCGAAACGAACATCACTGGAACGCTCACGTTGCTCGAGTCCGCCGTGTCCAATGGCGTTACCCGGTTTGTGTTTACGAGCACGACCAGTACGTTCGGTGACGCGTTGCGGCCACCGCCAGGTCAACCTTCCGCTTGGAAGCGATGTGGCAGTCAGGACGGATGAGAACAGCATCCGGCCGAGCCTTGTCCTCTGCTAAACCGGTGCTCGACCGGTGCCAAAGCTGCAACGTTGCGCGTACCAAGGATCAGGCGGCTTCGCCGTCCGCCTTCTTAACCAGCCCAGATCGAGTTAGTTCCGGCACAACGTTATAGCGACGATGCGCCGCGTTCATGGCTTCGCGCAGGCGGGCGGTAGCGCTCTCGACGTCTGTACCTGATGCAAACCTCAGTGGCTCGAGCACATCCATGCCCACCCGGCCGGGAACCGGCTCCTTCTGACCTTTGGGACGGATCGCCCGCAGACCGGACAAGTAGAGAGGCACAATCGGCACCTGATGGCGCAGCGCGAGGATGGTAGCGCCATGTTTAAACGCCCCCAGTTCTTCGTCCATCGCGCGGGTGCCTTCCGGAAACAGGAAGATGTGTTGCCCAGCGTCAAGGATCTCGCTGGCGTAACCCAGCGCGGAAATGCCCCCGCCGCGCATGATCGGGAACGTGCCGAGCACAAACGACTGATACCACGGGTGTAACTCCTTCTTCTTGCGCCCTTTCACAAACCAACGGTCCTGCGCCGCGCCATAAAAGAGCTGATCCGCCACCTCGGCGGGCAGTGCGGTCTGGGTGAGAATGGTGTCGAGATGGCTCGTATGGTTGCCCACGAAGATCGCCGGTCCGGACAGGGACGAGAGATGTTCAGCGCCATCCACCTGCACATCGGTGAAGACGTCAGCCCACCGGGTGTAGGCGTAGTGCTTGAGACGCTTGCGCAACCAGCGCGCGGGTGCGGCCAGTTGCAGCGGATGTGGGCCCGAATATTTGGAAGCATCTTCCTCAAATAGTTTCGGGACCACTTTTTCCCTTTTCGGGATGTCGGTTACGTTCATTTCATTCCTTGGTGATGAGTTAACAACCAGCACTCACAGACAAAACGGTGCTCGTCGCTCAAAGCGGCGGAAATATATTGCTGGGGCGACGGACCGCTAGCACAGACAAAGCAACAACCGTGCCAGTCGAGACTAAGCAGCTAACAGGTGCGGGTGGGCGCAAATCCACGCGTGCAGTGCAAGGTTTCGACGCACTGAATCGGTGCGCAAGCCTCAGTAGTGCACCACCCAAAGACGGGGATGTCCCGCACGGCGCGCTTTATACGGACGATGTATGACAAGTACATGACATTGAGCGCAAAAAGTGACGCCTTTCTTTAACAAGTACACAAACACATTTAAGTCGGTACAAATCGCTGGCGGGTGGCAGAACAACTGCAATACACTATTGTCCTTCGCGACTCATGCAGGACCGCCCTATGCGCCTATCTGCCCATGATGCCTCCTTCCTCTACACCGAAACCGCCAGCGGACCGATGCACTCGGTTCTGCTCACCGTCCTGGATGACGCCGTGGACTTTACCACCCTGCAGACGTTTTACGCCCAACGCGTGCCCTACATCCCTCGGTTGCGCCAACGCCTGGCGATGGTGCCGTTCAACATCGCCCACCCAAAGTGGGTGGATGACCCGGACTTTGACCTGAACGCCCACGTCGAAGAAGTCCTCATGCCCCCCAATAGCACGCTAGACATGGCCAAGACCAAGGCGCTGGAGTTGAGTAAAGACGTCCTGCCTCGCAGTCGCCCCCTGTGGAAGATCCTGATCTTCACCAATATCCCAGATCAGACGCTGATCGCGCAGTTGTCCCACCACGCCTTTGTCGACGGCGCTACCCTGGTGGCTATGAGCACCATCCTGACCGACAAAGAAGCCGACGCCCCGGAACCCGCTCCCACGCCGGAATGGCGCCCGGCGCCGATACCCTCGGACACCGAGTTGTGGCAAGAAGCCGCCGCAGAGACGGCAGCGCGGGCCATGCAGGACGCGCAGAACACCATCACGACCATGCGATCTGCTGCCCAGCTGATGCCGCGCACGGCCACGCTTGTCCAGCGCCTGGCAAGGCCGGTGATGCTGACCCCCTGGAACACAAGCCTGGTCGGACCGGACCGCCAACTGCAGTCATTGCGCTACGAGCTGGCCGCGTTTCGTCCCATCCGCGAAGCTACCGGCTGCACGCTGAATGACATTGTCACCGGCGTGGTCAGCGAGGCGGCCGCGCGCTACCTGGAGGCCCACGGCGAGGCGGTCAAGGATCAGTACCTGCGGATTATGTGTCCGGTGAACGTGCGCAAACCCGGCGCGGATGCGCTCGACATGAGCGGCAACCACGTCTCCGCCATGTTTCCGGTGCTGCCCGCCTGGTCCATGGCTATGGCCGAGCGCTTAGGAGTGGTTAAAAAAGAGTTGGACCACATCAAGGCCAACCACGAGGCGGAGGTACTCGCGCAACTGCAGGAACTGCAACCCAACATCCCCCCAGTGGCCATGGCGCAAACCTTAAATGTCGGCACCCAGTGGGATCCGACGGTATTGGCGGCGCGCGCGCCTTTGCCCGTGTTCCAGCCGACCGGTCAGCGACCCCAAACCCTCGGGTTCAATTTCACCTGCACCAACATTCCGGGTCCAGACTGGGTACAATACGTGGCAGGCCAACGGGTAGCGGAGGCGACGGGGACGCTGCAACTGAGCGGCAACCTTGGCTTGGGATTTTCGATCGGCAGTTCGTCCGGCTCACTCTATTTCAACATGACCGTCGACCCGCGCCTGGTGCCTGACCTCGACCTCCTCGCGCAGCAAGTTGCGGCCTGCCATGAAGAAGCCCAAGCGCTGGCCGCCGAACGGTCGTAAAAACTTCACCACCGGGTGCGAGCGCGGCCGGACACGGCGCCAGGACAAAACGCAAAGCTGTTGTGCAGGTAACTTCAGGGGCGTACAACGGTCACAAGCAAGAGGACCAACATACCGATTTGGCCCGTTTCTTGAATTCATTGCCGGAGCGCAAAACGGAACGAGCAGCGTTCGCTTCACAAGGCAGCGTTCGCGATAAAGGCAGCGTTCGCGATAAAGGTAGCGTTCGCGATAAAGGTAGCGTTGACGAGAAGCGCGCAAGGCTGCAATACCCGCAACGCAGGAATGAGACAGGACAATCCAGACAGGCCAATGTTTACAGGAGTCGACCATGGCAGATAAACCCGACTTTGCCGCCAAATCTTTCACCGAGATGGTCACCGAATGGGAGCGCAACTTCGATGCGTTCGCCAATCAGGTCATGGGCACCGAAGCCTACAGCCAGGCCATGAACGACATGCAGAAGGCCCAGCTGACCTATCAGCAGGGCATGACGCAGATAATGGCCCAACAGCTTGCGGCGATGAACATGCCCACCCGGGAGGACATCGTGCAGTTGACCGAACTCGTGCGCAAACTCGACCGGCGGGTGGAACGCATCGAGGAGCAGCTGACCATGAACTCCCCTACCGCGAAGCGGGGTAAACGTCCAGCGCGCACGCGACAACCACCCGCCGCGTCGGCCGGTACCGACACGTCGGCCGAGAGCAACGCAAGCGAGGCCCCGACCAAACCTGCGCGCAAGACCAGGGCACGCAAAACCGCAGCGAGCGACACGCCGCCCACCCAATCGGACGACGATCAAAACCAGGACTAGTATGAGCAACGAACAAACCGGCCCGGAACTTTCGCCGCTGGAAATGCAGGCGAGCATGAAAGCCTTTATCGAAGAAGCCATCGAACGCGCGCAGCGTGGCGCTCAATTGGCAAGCGCCCCGCCGCAGCCCGTCGGCTTGAGCCAAAAAGAAGTGCTCTACGAACGTGGCACGCTGCGCCTGTATCACTACACGCCACTGTGTGACGAGGTGTATCGCATCCCGGTGCTGCTGGTGATGGCGACCACCAACAAAGCGTTTATCTTTGACCTCGCACCCGGGCAGAGCATGATCGAGTATCTGCTCAAGAACGGCTATGACGTCTACGTTCTCGACTGGGCGCCACCGACCATGTCCGAGCGCGGCCTGACCATGGCGGACTACACCCAGGACTTTATCCCCACCTGCGTGCGGAAAATCCAGCAGGACAGCGGCGAAGAGGACATCAACATAATCGGCTACTGCATGGGGGGTGTGCTGTCACTGATCTACAGTGCGACGCATCCGGAGGGCCCGCTGAAAAATCTCGTCTGTCTCACCACACCGATCGATTTCACGGCGATGGAGCTGCCCCAGGCGTGGAACGACCCGCGCTATTTTGACGTAGATTACCTGGTCGACACCGTCGGCGTGGTGTCGGCGGAGACCGTCACCCAGATGTTCGAGATGCAGCGTCCCGCCCAGCGAGTCGCCGGCCAGCTGCGTTACTGGGATCAGATTCTCGACGAAGACTTCGTCAACAGTTTCCGCGCCTTCGACCGTTGGGGCGAAGAAACCCTGCCCCTGGCGGGCGAATATGTGCGCGAAACCACCAAGGAACTGGTGTGGGGGAACAAGTTGTACACCGGCGAGTTAGAGATCGCTGGCAAGTCGGCCAATCTCAAGAACGTCACCGTCCCCATTTTGAGCTGCGTAGCGCAGCATGATCACCTGGCACCCCGGGGCTCGAACGAGTGCCTGCTGGAATCCGTCGGATCCACCGACACAGAGGAGGTGATGCTAAAGGGGGGTCACGTCAGCCTGATCGCTGGACCAAACGCGGTGAAACGCATGTGGCCCAAGCTTAATGAGTGGTTGGCAGTGCGCTCGGTATGAGCCTGCGCCGCCCGCTCGATTCGTCCGTTCTGATCACCCAGCCGGCCGTTCGATCGATTCCAGGCCGAGCCGCGCGAGCACCCGATCGGCACGTGCCGCAATGCTGACTTTCGCCAAGATTTCCAGTTCGTAGCCCAGGCGCGGATACACCCCGAGTAAGCGCTCATACTCCGGCAGTGCATCACGCAAATCATGGCGGCGGGCATCATCCTGGACGTAAACGTCAGGCCAGGGTGGTGCGAAGAACACCTGTAAGTTGTAGAGTTGCGGGTCGGGGAGTAACGCGGTGATATCCAGATCGCGCAGACGCGCGAGTGCTGAAGCCGCATCGATGTGTCCGCGATCAAAGAACACCCATTGATCCTGAGGCGCGCTTTCCAGATCAGCCCTGGAGAGGGCATAAATCTGTTCGACAAAGGCCTCGACATCCTTCCAGGGGAGCGCGGTGCCGCCGCGTGCCAGCTCGCGCTCGACCACCCGGCGTCCGGGTTCTTCCACCACCGCAAACCCACGGCGCGCCAGTTCCGCCAACAAGGTCGATTTGCCGCCGCCAGAGCAGCCGCTGATCACAACATGTCGATGCATCTCAACTCCTTCATGTTCGATGGGATAGAAATGAGGTGCCACACAATGCGCTCAGGTGTCGCCCTGAAGTCCCGACCGCTCTGGGTTCCGACCATTGATCGGGTAACAACCGTCGGGGCGGGTAACGACCGTTGGTCGGTTAGGCTTTGGGCTCCGGGTCAGGCGGTGGCTCGGGGGGATTCTCTGCCTCCGGTGCACCGTTGCGATCGGTCGCCGAGGGTGGACGCAAACCCCAGGTCTGCTGGGTCTGCTCAAACGCCTGGCGCATCATGTTCAACGGATTCATCTCGTTGAGCTGCCGGAAGTGCGACTGCATCTGTTCCTGGTGTTTGAGAAACGCGACCATGCTCTGCTCGATGTAGCGCGCCGCCACGCCGCCGAGCTGATCGCCGTAGAAACGGATCATGTGCTCGATCACGCGATTGGTCAGGACCGTGCCGGTGCCTTTGGCTTCCTGCTCCGCGAGGATCTGCAACAGCACGCTGCGGGTAATATCTTCGCCGTCTTTGCTGTCCTCAACCTCGATGCTATCCCCACCGGCGATCAGCGCGCGCACGTCTTCGATCGTGACGTAACGACTGTCCGTCATGTCGTAGAGGCGCCGATTGGGGTACTTTTTGAGCTTATGCATAGCGCGGGCGCGAGAGCGGCCTAGTCGCTGGGATACGCTAGTTTACGACAACCTGAGGTTTTATCGAATTTTTTCCACGCCCGCGGATTCTGTGCCAGACGATCGGCGACCACTCGCAGCACGTCGGCATTGACGCCTAGCCCCGCGTGACTGCCGATCACGCGGATGTTCTCACTGCGGCGGGACTCGGGTTCGATGCAGGTGCGCCAGGCCACGACCCCATCGGCCTTGGTGAAGACCGAGGTGGCCGGCACCGGCAAGCGTCTCTCTTCACGCGCCTTGGGCAGGCGGCGGCGCAATTCCTCCACGCTCACCCCTGACATCCGCTCAAACAGCTCTTCCACCAACGGGTTTGAGCTGCCCGCCTCCGCGTTGTAGGGGCTGCCCAGGGTGATCACGCAGCGCACGGCGTCCGGAAAGGTGCGGGCGATCTCGCGCGCATAGACCCCACCCATGCTGTGTCCGACGATGGAGATCCGACAACCCAGGCTGTGGTGCAAGCGGTAGAAGCGCCGCATGATCGCCTCTATTTGGCGCGGATTGCCGGTATTGATGCCCTGCAACCAGGGCAGGGATTTATAACCGAGACGGGTGATAAAGCGACGCAGGACCAGCGTCATCTCGTCGCCGGTAGAAAACCCCGGCAGCACCAGCACCGGATGGGGATCCGCCTCGGGCGCCGCGGCGAGCAAGGAATGCCAGCGTGTGGTCAGCGTACTCGCTTCCACCAATGAACGCGGTAATTCTGTCATCGCATCGACCATTGCAGGCCGACCGAGTTTGCGCGTGCCACCCACGCGTTCAGAAATGCTGCAGCGCAATATTTGTGACTCCCCCGTATTGAGCACAATAACACCCCTTACCTGCTTTTACGCAGTCTCCTTGCTCTAGCCGCAAAGTGCAACTTGATATTGCAGCGCAACATATGCATAGGAGCGTAGGCGATCCGGGTCTCCTCGAGTATGCGGTTTTTGTAAATCTTGTTTATGGTCCCGCCCAAGAGTCGAAACGTCAGCACCCCGACCGAGCCTGTGATCGGGAGTTGCTTTGGACCCGGGCATCACGCAGGATACTGACAAAGCGGTCCACTCAAATGCCGGGCTTGCGGAGCTTCCAAGCGCCGCCGGAACAGCCACACGCGACTGCCGCCTTATGGACCGGGCGCACAACAACCAATCACTCCGGGGGAAGTCATGGCCAGCTACATCATGCTCAGCACGTTAACCGACGAAGGGCGTAAGACACTCAAAAGCCGCCCGGAGCGCCTGCAGGAAGTAAACAAAGAGATTGAAGAGATGGGGGCGCGGGTCACCTATCAGTTTGCGGTCCTGGGCGCGTACGACTTCGTAAACGTCATCGACGCTCCCAGCAACGAGGTTATGGCGCGCATCTCCATGGAGCTTGGCTCCCGGGGAACGATCAAAATTGTCACGCTACCCGCGGTGAGTATCGATGAATTTGTCGACATGATGTCCGCCACTCCGCCGCGCAGCTGATCGCCGACGCACGATGGGACAGTATGTACTCCTGCTGCGGGATCACTCCAGCGGCCTGAAGGCCGTCGCGGATAACCGCGCGGCGCTGACGGGTATTCGCGAGGGCCTGGAGCGCTGGGAGGCCAAGGTCATCGCCAACTACCGCCTGCTGGGCGAGTGGGATCAGTGCTACATCATCGACGCTCCCAACAACTTCATGGCGTATCGTGCCACGCTGGCCCAGGAATGGAGCGTGACCAGCGAGACCCTGCTCCTGCCGGCGGTTGAGCTGCCGCTGTTCCAACGTCTGCTGCAACAGGAAATCCGCACCGCCGGCCCCCACCGCTGGCAGACCCGTTGGTGGGCCCAGCTCGCACGCCGGGCGCTGTATCAGTACGCCTACGGACGACACGGCCGCAACTTTTTCACACAGCACGAGGTGTTTGGCGTCGAGCACTTCACCAAGATCAAAGGCCCGTGCATCATCATCGCCAATCACGCCAGCCACTACGATCAATACTGCTACATGAAGGCGGTCCCGCCGCATATCCGCGCCAACCTGTTCCTCGGCGCAGCGGCAGATCGCTGGTTTCTGCGCGGGCGTAAAGAAATGAATCTACAACCCTGGTATCAGTCCCTGGTCATGGGCATGTATCCGGTGCACCGTGGCGGCGGCTCGCGCACGCTGGAGTATCCCAAGTGGCTGCTCAACAACGGCGCTAACATCATGCTGTTTCCCGAGGGTACCCGCGCGCGTGGCCGGCACATGTCCAAATTCAAACACGGCGCATCTATCCTGGCCTTGGAATGCGGGGTCCCGGTGGTGCCGATCTACCTGCAAGGGCTGCGGGCCATACGACCGCCGGGCACCCGGGAGAGTACCCCGGGCCCCGTAGCGGCCCATGTCCTGGAACCGCTGTTCTTCGACCCGGGCATCAAAGTACCCGACGCGACCGCAGCCATCTTCGCCGCGATGCAGGCCAAAGAATCCAAGTTGATCGGCCCTCGGGTTGACGAGACCGCAGCGGAGGCCTGAGCACACCGCCGTGCGCCCTCGATCAGCGCGGGTTTATCCTAAGGGGAATTTTGGGGATCCTAAAAAGAAACAACCCGCACTAGGCGGGTTGTTTCTTTGAGCTGTACCGGGGAGTACAGCTCAGAGCAGCTGAAGGGAGGGAGGAGAGATTATGCAGCTGCTTTTGTGGTGCGCTTGGCCTTCGGTGCCGGCGCCGCTTCTTCTGCTTGAAAAGCAGTTTGAACAACAGCGGTGTTGGCTTCCATGGCTTCGCGCAACATTTCACCGCGGGTTCGCAGCGCTTCCTGCGCGTCGCCCCACAGGGTTTCGCCGTATTCGCGCTGCAGGGTGGCCAGACCAGCTAGGTCTTTGACTTCCGGCAGACGCGCGGCGAATGACTGGTTGAACTCGACGTACTTGCGAACGTTGTCGGTATCGAATTCGGCAATCTTGCGGAACCACTCCGCGTTCAGTTCGATGAGATCGCGCCCCAGCTGTACTTGTTTTTCGATGACGTTCATAACCAATCCTTAATCTGAGGGTGCACGTTGATACGTACACCAAATAAAATTTGAGTTTGCACATCATCCTCAGGCCAGGTCTCAAACCGCAGGACCGCTTCCGCCTCAATGTGTGCACTGCACAACGAGGATTATTGTGCGTTGCACACATACGATTTTCAAGCTTTTTCAGAAAAAAAATCGATTTATTTTCTAATCCCGTCGAAAATCTCACTAATTAGACATTTTATATGTCATTTACGGTCAGAAAATCGCTGCCGATTGCGCGACGCAACACTAAACGAAGTGGCAATCTGTTGCAATGCGGTAGGGTGGGAGCTTGAGTAGCGCCGTAAAGCGACTCCGAAACCCCGAAGGCGGCGGGTGATGCCGAGGACAACCGGGTATGCGAGGTGGGGAGAAGAACCGGATGAGCGCCGCAGAGATTAGACCTGCAGCGGCACATCCACCTGGGCGTTAAAGCCATCCATATCGTAGGTCATGATCGCCAGATCGTGGACATCGCCATCGCGGTCCTCGATATAGTCGGTCAACAATGCCTCCGGGCGAAAGCCCAGCCGCGCGAACGCCGCCTGGGCACCCACCTGATCCGGTGTCATATGGGCGATGAGCTTACGCAGGCCGATGCGCCGCGCCACGTCAAAAATCTTACTGGTCATGTGACGCCCCAGACCGCGGCTACGCATCTGCGGAACCACGTTAACCCGAATCTCACCCACCCGACGGGTCCAACGGGCCGGATTGCGATCGACGGTGCAATAGCCCACCACCCGCTCATCCTGGCACGCCAGCAGGGAGACCGTCTGGCCGTTCGCGACGTTGCTCAACCAATTTTCGACCACACTTTGCTGGGTGATATCGACGCGCAGGAATAACAGATCCTGCTCGGTCAGCTCACCGGCGAACGCCACGATGGCGGCCATATCTGCGGCGCCTGCCGGCCGCAGCACAACTTCTTCACCTCCCTCCACCTTGACGGCCTGGGGATAGTCCTCCAGCACTGCGGCTATCAAATCGCTGACTTCGGCACCGGACACCGGCCTCTCCTTAATCTTCTTGTTATAGATACTGTTGTTATCGCCAGCTCTGGTCGCTGGGAGACTCTTAATCGCTCCCCGGGGCGTCGCCCATGGTGAGCTGTTCAAATTCGTTCCACACCGTGGCCACGGTCTCGGCGAGCCCACCCAGCTGTGGCAGGAGGACGGGGTCGCTCAGCAGATTGTAAGTCAGCTTGCCGCCGTAGGTTGAGACCGCGACACCAAAGCCGAGATTTGCGAGCAACGCCGGCAAAAAGCGCTGCCCGGTGACCGCATGCCCACACAGGTACTGCGTCGCAGCCGAGCCTGGCACATGGGTCACGGTCAGGTTAAAGCCGGCCATGCTCTGCAACAGTCCGCTCAGCCACTCTCCGCCGGTTATGCGCGGCCCCAACTGCTGCAGAAAGTTGAGTGGGTTAAATGCCGCGAACAACAGATTGGGCTGTGCGAAGAGACGCAGATCATGCGCTTCCGCGGCCGCGATAGAGGGCACCGGCGGCGCCAGTTCACTCAACAGCTGCAGCGCCTGGGCTTCACGATTCTGCTTGATCGATTCGTTCTCCCAGCGCACCTGCTGATGTCGCTGGCGCAAGCCCAGATCCTGCAAAGTGAAGACCGGAAAGATGCCCGCAACCCGATTGCCACGGGCGCCATCCTCATCCTCGCGGCGCACGCTGACAGGCTGCATGATGCGCAGATGCCTGCCCGCCATCTGCCCTTCGCGGGTGAAACGCGCGATGGCCTCCACCAGGACAGCCAGCACAAGATCGTTCAGGGTGCCCCCGAGGCGACGCTGTACACGGCGCAGGTCGGCAGTCGCAATCTGCACCTCGCGGTAGATGCGCGCCGGGCCCACTAAGTGCCGGTTCCAGGGTGCGAACACCACCGGCTCGCTGACAAAGCGTGTCACGGACTCGGTGGCACGGCGTACCAACTCCGCATTCGCCGCGCTGAAACTCTGCAGCCGCGACGCACGGAACGCAAAACTTGTGGTGTTGTCCTGCACGGCGTCTGCCGCTAACTCCAACGGATTGGGGTCCGGGCGCGGGTACCATTCCCGCGCCGTCTCGCCCTGGCGCGGCTGGGCCTGCAGGTCATACAGGCTCTGACTGACATCGTTGATATTCACGCCGTCGAGCATCGATTGATGGGCGATGTGCACAAACAGCGTCATCCCGGGTACGCCGTGGATGAGATGCATGGTCCACAAAGGCTTCTCGCGCGGCAGACAGGTCTGGGCGATCTTCAGCGCATAGTCCATCGCCTGGGACAGCGACGTGTCCGGCAACAACGTATGGTCATAAACGTGGTTTTCGATGCGCAGCCGTTGCTCATCGATCCACACGGGGTGAGCGAGGTTGAATGGCACAAAGGCGAGCTTCTGGCGATAGCGCGGCAACCGGTGGATGCGCGCAGCGACCTGTTCGCAGAGCACGGCCGCAGACAATTCGCCATCCAGGAGCGCTACCGCAACGTCGTGCAGCGGCGCTTGCGCGGTCTCCATCGCCAAGAGCGCCGCGGCCTGATCATTCAGGCGCTCAAATCTGCTCATCGGAAGTTACGGATTCAGTCTTTGTTCTTCGCGGGGATGCCGCCGGTCATCAGCGTAAACATGTTCTGCCAGGGTGCAAAGCTACCGGTGAGCATGTTGCGCACAAATTCCTGTTGCTGCTCCTGAGAACTGGCAATGTTCTCCGAAAAAGACTCGATCATCTGCTGCTGCCACTCCTGGACATCCGGCAGGCCCATAAAACGACGCAATTCTTCGGGCGTGATGTCGACTTCAACGTTGATCTTCATGTGGGGTCCTCTTGCTTAAGGCGCGATGTTACAGGCATTTCCCGCCGCCCACTATAAGGTCGGTCTGACCCGCGCAATGGCTGTGTTTCTTGAGTCACCTTCGCAGATCGCTTTAAATGCAAAGGCGCATCGCCCGCGCACAACTACGAGGTACCCCGACATGGCTATAGAGGCATTCGCCATCGACCTGGACGGCACGCTGCTGGTCGGCGAAGACATCCATCCCGCCAACATAAAGGCCATCCAGCGCGCCAAAGCGGCGGGCATCCATGTCATGATCGCCACCGCGCGCTGGTCACATATCGCCAGACGCATCGGTGCCGAGTTGGGTATCAACGATCTGATCGTGTGCTGCTCCGGGGCCCAGGTACACGATCCCGCAACCGGCCTGGACGTTTTCGATCATCGTCTGCCCGCCGACTTCACCGCCGCGTTGTTCGCGATCTGCAACGAGGAACGCTGCGTCGCGACCGTGACCTTCGACGATCACGTAGAGGTCAAAATGGACGGCGATGGCAGCAACTTCGCAGGTCTCGGCGACGAGATGTCATTCACCCCCCAACTGTCCGCCAAACTGGACAATCCGCCGCGCATCGCCGCTATTCAGGGCAGCGGCTGCGTCGCCCGCATCCGCGCCGAGTTGGGCGATGTATTTGCCCAGACGGTCAATATCTTCGACTCGATCGGACCCACCGGCAAGATCATCATCACCATCACGGCGAAGGCCGCGACCAAGGGTGCCGCTCTGAATGCCGCTTGTGCACATCTCGGCATCACCAGTGTGGAGGTAGCAGCCTTTGGCGATGCGGAGAACGATATCGAGATGTTCAAAGCGGCGGGCCACGCAGTAGCCATGGGCCAGGCGGACGCGCTCACCAAGGAGGCGGCCACCTTTGTCTCGTTGCCGCATGATGAAGGTGGGGTCGCCCACGCCATAGACCGGATCCTCACCACCGGCGGTCTCTGATATGGCGGCCAACCCGATGACCGAGCTGAATGCCGGGCGCGAGTTCTGGGAATTGCGCACGAGCGCGGTGTTTGCAGGTCGCGACGTTCCCCACGGCGACGGCCATGCCGTACTTGTGTTACCTGGCTTGTTTGGCAACGACCTCTACCTGGGCACTATGAATCAGTGGCTGCGCCGGATAGGTTACCAGCCTCTCGCTTCGCGCATTCTTTGGAACGTCGGTTGTGCTGACCGTCTGGTGGACGACGTAGACCAACATGTTGCACGACAGCTGGCACGCTTGGACCCGGAACGCCAGTTCTCCATTGTCGGCCACAGTCGCGGCGGGCTGTTGGCAAAGGCTCTGAGCGCTAAACATGGCAGGCGCATACGTCACCTTATTCTGGTTGGCTCACCCCTGGGCGGGATGCTCGCAGCGGGTCCGGGAGGCTTGCAGGCTTTCGAACAGTACATGCGCGGCGACGGTGAGTCCCCGCGCAACACTGTCTATCAGATGAGCCGCCGCATGGTGCAGTTGCTCGATCCGGAGTGTAGCGTGCCGAGCTGCGACTGCGCCTATATGCAGGGGCTCTTCGATGCCCCCGATCCGCAGACCCGGCTCACGGCCATCTTCTCCACCGACGATGCGATCGTGCCGGCGGCGATCGCCCAGGTGCACGGTATCACGAACCATGCCGTACGCGGCTCGCATAGCGGGTTGATGTTTAATGCAGAGGTGTACAAGCTGATCGCCAACGCCCTGCAAACCTGACCGCACCGCCAGGAGGGCGCGCGTTGCGCATGCCAAGCCAACGCCGCACGTGAACGGACCACATAGGATCAAACAGGGGAGATGAAGATGAGCTACATACGCAACGGCCGCTGCGCCGTACGGTCCTACATATTTGCCAACTCCGACATCGAAGGATTTATCGACCTGCTCGGAGGTGAGACCATCGAAAAGCACCCGACCCAGGACGGCCATCATCTGAGCGTTGCCATCGGCGATGCGGTGATGGTGATCGAAGCGGGGGACAGCTTTCCGGTACCTACCAACGTGAGCTACGTGTACGTCTACGTGCCGGACGTGGACGCGGTGTATTCGGCGCTGCTCGCCTACGGTGCCAAGAGCGTGTCTGCCCCGGAAGACAAACCCTACGAGGAGCGCCAATGCGGCGTGGAGGACAGTTTCGGCAACACGTGGTGGATCTCAACCTTCACCGGGTGACGGCGCATCCTGCGAGCCTTCCCCAGCAGGGGTACACACCGCTCAGACGAATAGACCCAGGGGCGGAGTGCCACCGCTGACATCCGTAAAACGCGCGATGTTGGGGAGCACCAGGCCAAGTTCGCCGGGGGCGATGCCAAACCATAGCGCTAGATCGGCATACACCTCGTCCGTGCTGGTGGTCGGCAGAAACCGACCGCGTCCCAGGTCGAGTTCACCACCGAGCGCGAGCTCCGGATAGGCACCAAAAATGGTGCCACCGTCGACCGCGCCACCCATGACCATCTGATTGCCACCCCAACCGTGGTCCGAGCCGCGGCCATTCGAGGTCAGCGTACGGCCGAAATCAGAAATGGTGAAAGTGGTAACCGCGTCCAGCAAGCCCAGCTCCGTCAAAGCGGCATGGAACTGTCCCAGACCCTGGCTGATGCCCGGCAACATGTTGGCTTGGTTGTTAAGCACCTCGTCATGGTGATCCCAGCCGCCAACCGTGATGAAGAAAGTCTGCCGACTGGCGCCGATACTCGCGCGGGCGCTGATCAGCCTCGCAATCTGCGCCAACGCTTGGGAAAAGGGCGTGTCCGCAAACGTGGTGGTCAGACTCGGCGCGGTGGCGAGCGACGCATTGAGGGCTTGCCCCGCATCGATGGAGCGCCGCAAACCTGCTGCATAAGTCGAGCGAAACGCATCAGTCTGGGGAACGGCGAGGAGTCGATCAACGATTTCGTCAAAGTTGCTGTCGTCGTCGTTATAGCCCGCAAGTTCCCGCACCCCTTCAGCGGCATCGACCGCATACCCTGTGACCATCTCCCCGGTCTGGAACAAGCTGCTCCCGGCCAGCGAGATGTTCATGGATATCGGTCCCGAATTGACCTGACTGTTCAAAATGTCGGCCATGCGCCCGGCGACGCCAGTGGTGGTACGGGTGCCGGCAGCGGACGTCTGCCAGACCGCGATCTGATCGGAATGAGAGAAGAGGCCCAGAGGCAAATCTACCGATCCCGCCTCCAACGCCGCGCGGGAGGTGGGCTCCGCCAGAGGTCCCACGTTAGCCACGAAGGCCAGATCTCCGCTATCGAAGAGACTCTGAACCTCCGGCATCCCGGGATGCACGCCAAACGTCTGTCCTTGTGCACCACTGTATGCAAGTGGCAGCAGATCGCTCCGGCCGAGCGCGAGGTCCGAGCGCGCCGCTGCATATTGGTCGTAGCGGTCGATGTCGCTTGGCACCAACATGTTAAAAGAGTCTGCACCGCCCGCGAGGAGAATGCACACCAGCGCGCAGTAGTCTTGCTGCGCGTCGGCGTTGGCCGTGCGCGCCATCCAACCGAGCTGACTGGCGCTGGCCAGCATAATCCCGCTATGGGTCAGGAAGTTGCGTCGGTTCATTGGCCTTCCCCTATCACGGCGTACGCCGGTGTTAACAAGGCTGCGTACAAGACAACCTGAACGGTGAGATTGGCATCCTGAGTGGCCTCATAGGTGTCGCGGGCATACTCTTCGAGGATCCCCCGGGTCGCGCTGTCCATGCGCCCGGCAAAAAACATGAGTTCGATGCGATCGAGCAGATCCGCTGCGACATCGGCCACAACGCTCAATTCGCCCAGATCCGGCACGATACGGGTGAAGTCCTCCGGGCTGTCGAGGGAGGCCTCAGAGAACAACGCAAAGGCGGTGAGATTGACACCGCCGATAATCGTAGAGTCGTTGACGATCTGAAA
>JBCCHL010000057.1:0-24098 GCA_039028775.1 Pseudomonadota bacterium
GGTTTGGCGTCAATCCGCTTACCGCCTGGTTGAACCTTGCATCCTGGGTGGGCTACGGCCTGGTCTATACCTACTTTCTCAAGCGCGCCACCCCACAGAACATTGTCATCGGCGGCTTGTTCGGAGCGGCACCTCCGCTGTTCGGCTGGACCGCGGTGACCAACTCCATCGATCCCGGCGGCCTGCTTCTCGTGCTGATCATTTTCGCCTGGACGCCGCCCCATTTCTGGGCGCTCGCGTTGGATCGCAAAGACGAGTACGCCGAAGCGGGGGTGCCGATGCTGCCGGTGACCCATGGCGAAGGATTCACCCGTCTGCACATCATGCTCTACACCATCATCCTGGTACTCGCCTCCGTGATGCCGTATCTGATCGGCATGTCGGGCTGGCTGTATTTGGCGGGTGCGCTGGCGCTGGGCGGTGGTTTTCTCTACTGGGCCGCGGTGCTGATGCGCAACAAGAATCCTCGAGCGCCGATGGAAACCTTTCGCTACTCGATCGTGTATCTCGGTGTGTTGTTTGTCTTCTTGTTAATCGACCATTATTTGATCGGCGGCGCGGCAAGCACCCAGCCAGAATCGTTGCTGGAATTTGAGCGTCTCACCTAACGGCTATTAACAAGGGAATCCCTATGACGCCCATCGCCCGTACGGTCGGTCTGTGCAGTATCTTCATCGCCGCGGTGGTCGGCATGTTTGTGTACAGCGTTACCCGCACACCAGAACTGTCGGATGCCGAGTTGCGGGAGAAAGGCGTGTTCCTCCTGCCTACCCCCCGCGAACTGACCGCGTTTTCGCTGCCCGCCCATGATGGTGGCGATTTTGATCTCGCTGCCCTGCAGGGCAAGTGGTCATTCTTGTTTTTTGGTTTTACCCACTGTCCGGACATCTGTCCGACCAGCATGTCTGAATTGGGACAGGTCGAACGGGAGCTACAACAGGCTTATCCCGAATTGGCGGAGCGGTTTCAGGGCGTGCTGATCACGGTGGACCCCGAGCGCGATACACTCGATCTGGTTGGACGCTACGCTCAGGCGTTCTCGCCGCGGTTTGTGGGGGTCAGCAGCGATCGGGATTCGACGGCGGCTTTCGCCAGCCAGGTGAACGCGGTTTTTGCCAAGATGCCCGACGGCGATGGCGGCTATACCATGGATCACACCGGCAATCTTGTCATCATCAATCCCTATGGGCACTACCACGGGTTTATTAAGTTGCCCCATACTGCAGAGACCATTAGGCTAGCGTATCTATCTTTGGCAGCACGCATCTAAGGAGCCGCATGGCGCCTGGCTGGGAATCTCGGATCGCAGAGCTTTGTCACCACTTTGGTGAAGTCCGCCAGCGTTCTGTTGAGTTGTGTGCGCCGCTGGAGATCGAAGACTATGGCGTGCAGCCGATGGATGACGCCAGTCCGCCCAAGTGGCATCTTGCCCACACCACCTGGTTTTTTGAGACCTTCATTCTGCGCGAACACGGCGTACCCCCGTTTGACCCCCTATACGAAACGCTGTTCAACTCCTACTACAATGGGGTAGGAACCCCCTATCCTCGACCGCGCCGAGGTTTCCTGTCGCGGCCAACAGTCGCACAGATTTTAACCTACCGCCAACATGTCGACCAACAAATGACCCGCCTACTGGCCGAAGTTAACAAAGGGGACCACGATGATGTCAGTGCCCGGCAGATTGTCGAGCGGCTTGAATTGGGGTGCCATCATGAACAGCAACATCAGGAACTGCTCCTGACCGACATCAAGTACAACCTGGGGCACAATCCGCTCTACCCGGTCTATGGCGGGGAGGTTAGCGAGCCTGCGGACCCATTGCCGCTCAAATTCACGCAGTGCGAAGGCGGCATTGTCAGCGTCGGTAGCCAGAACGGGTTTGCTTTCGACAATGAACTACCCCGTCACGAGACGCTATTGCGACCGTTTGCCCTTGCGCACCGGCTGGTGACCAACGCCGAATATGGCGAGTTTATCGCTGACGGTGGCTATCAGCGGGCGGATTTGTGGTTGTCGGAAGGTTGGTCTACGGTACATGCCCAGAACTGGCAGGCGCCTCTCTACTGGCAGCAGCGCGATGACGAATGGTGGCAGTATCGTCTTGACGGTCTGCATCCACTGCAGGGTGGCCTGCCGGTGGTGCACGTCAGCGCGCACGAGGCCTTTGCCTATGCAAATTGGGCGCAGGCGCGGTTGCCTACGGAGGCGGAGTGGGAGAGCGTGGCGACGAGCCTGGCCTGCGCGGGCAACTTTGTGGAACGCGGTAGCTTCCACCCGCTGGGCGCGGCCGACGACGGGGGGCTTACGCAGATGTTCGGCGACGTGTGGGAGTGGACGTCCAGCAGCTACGGGCCTTATCCCGGCTATCGCCCTCTGCCGGGGACCCTGGGAGAGTACAACGGTAAGTTCATGAGCAGTCAGCTGGTCTTGCGGGGGGGTTCCTGCGCCACCCCTGCTAATCACATCCGCAGCAGCTACCGCAATTTCTTTTATCCGCCGGATCGATGGCAGTTCTCCGGTATACGACTCGCGCGAGACCTCGGATAGACGAGAGAAGATATGAGCCGCGAAAACCCCCGGTTGGATCGGGGCGCATACGAGTTTTTTGATCTACAACCCACCAGCGGTGATGTGGTCAGCGAGATTCTCGCCGGCCTCACGAGCACACCCAAGCGAATCTCGCCTAAGTTTTTCTATGATGAGGTGGGTTCGAAGCTGTTCGAAGATATCACCCGGCTGCAGGAGTATTACCCCACCCGCACGGAGATGGCGCTGTTCGATGCGCATTTGCCAGAGGTGGCCGCGCAGATCGGGGCAGGTGTCTGCTTGATCGAATATGGCAGTGGCAGCTCCTTGAAGATTCGCAAAGTGCTGCAGAGTCTGACCCCGCGCGCATACGTGCCTGTGGATATCTCCGCCGACCACCTGCAGGACAACGCACGCCGTCTGCATGCGGACTTCCCGGAGCTAGAGGTTTTCCCGGTGTGCGCGGATTTTACCCAGCCGTTTACATTGCCCGCGCGTGTGGCGCATTACAACAAAGTCGGCTTCTTCCCCGGCTCCAGCATCGGTAACTTCGAGCCCGAGGCCGCGCTTGGGTTCCTGCAAACCGTGCGCGAGAGCGTCGGCGACGGTGGGCTGTTGTTGATCGGCGTGGATCGCAAGAAGCCTCGCGACATTCTGGAGCGCGCGTACGACGACGCCCAAGGTGTGACCGCCGCCTTCAACCGTAACGCGTTGATCAATATCAATCGAATCACCGGTGCCAACTTCGACCCGCACACCTTTGGCCACATCGCTCACTACAACGATACATTAGGGTGTATCCAGATGTTCTTGGAAGCCCGACAGGCCCAGCGCGTGGAGGTGGCGGGGCAGGTCATCCAGTTGACCGCGGGTGAGCGAATCCACACCGAGAATTCGTTTAAATACACGCCGGATGAGTTCCTGCAGCTCAGCGAACGTGCAGGGTTTGCTCAGGCCGGCTTCTGGAGCGATGCAAACGCGTGGTTTTCGCTGTTCCTAATGCGTGCGATCTGAATGACATCACGGCGCGCGTCATCGAACCGTGCGGTGTTATGCGAGCGGTTGGGATACAAGAAAAAGGAAGAATGTGATGGCAAAATTTGTCTGTGTGCTTGGGTTGTGTATGTTGTTGAGCGCCTGCTTTAACAGCAGTAATACCATCTCGGGCGGCGAGCTGTCGCTGGGTGAACGGCTGGGTGATCTCAAACAGGCGCTGGATCAAGGGGCGCTCACCGAGGCGGAATACAAGCAGGCCAAGGCGATGCTGCTGGACTTGGATGCCATGTGTGCCGCGCAGACCGTGACCGACTAGCGGCGCTCAAGCCTCCAGTCGTCGGGGATCGACGAACAGCGTATGCCTCAGGCGCTGTTGCACGATGCGCTTGAACTCCTGGGGATTCTTCGTGCGGGCAACACGCCCCTTGCGTTGCTCGACCGTCACCGTCAGCCGCGACAGCCAGAACGCCAACGCCGCATAAATCATGAACTGACTGAAAAACCACAGCTCGTCTTCCCCCAGCGGGCGCACCTGGTGATAGGCGCGCAGCATGGCAATGGTTCGCTCTACATCCAGGGCGCCGGTGCTGTCGCTGCACCAATCGTTGGCGACCACCGCCAGGTCGTAGACCCAGACGCCGCGTGAGGCGTGGTGAAAGTCCAGCACGCCGGTCAAACCACGCGGGTCGAATAGGACGTTGTCGCGAAACAGGTCTGCGTGAATCATGCCGCTGGGCAGTGCGGTCACATCTTGGCGCTGCAAGAGATTAGTGATCTGGTCGGAGAGTCCGTCCAGCAGTTGCGCGTCGTCTGTGCCGATGTATCCCTGGACCGCTTGGACCTGAGCTTGCAGCCAGCCACTGTGGCGTGGGTAGTCCGGCAGGCTCAGTCTCTGGGCGGCCAGATGCATGCGGGCCATGAAGCGCGCCAGGGCACATACCTGTTTGGTGGTGGGGTTGTAGGCATGTGCGCCGGGTAGGCGTAATTGCAGGATTGCCGGTTTGCTATCGATAACGATGCTGTACTTTGCATCTGCCGTTGGCAGTGGCGGTGCAACCGGCAGACCGCTGCGCGCAAGATGAGACATCATCTGGTTGTAGGCGTGCAAGGCATTGGGATCCTGTTCCAGTATGGTCAGGACGTATTCGTGCTTACACCCATCGCGCAAGGTCTCGACAAAATAGTTACTGTTCTCGATCCCGTTAGCCGCAGGCCAGAAGCGTTGCAGGTTGCCCAGGTCGCTATATTGCTCGAGGACCTCGGTCATCGAGGCTTCCGGCAACTGGGTCACAGCGTTCATGGTCAGGTTATCGTTCCAAACGAAAGCAAGTGGTCGTGAAGCAGCTAAAACTCTGCGATGACCCACTGCGGGATCAACGTCTCGGCACGTTCCAGATCGCCGTAGCCTTTGGTGGGATCTGCAGGCACCAGATAGTACGGCTTTCCCCACTTGGGTACCACTCGCACCATACGCAACTGACCGTTCTGCCGGAATTCATATACGACCTTGTCTTCCCCGGAGATGATCACCACATCCGGACCGTCCGTGAGCGATTCCTCCGCTTGACTGCTGACCGCCAGCGTCAGGCTTGCACAGCATGCGCCGATCCCTAAGGCCACCGGGACAAAAGTGGTGCGCAGAAAATTCAGGACGTATAAAGTGCGACTCATAAAAACAATGTTGAACGAAAAGGCGCGGCATGGCAAAAGCGCGCTGTCCGACCAGCAGCCTATAGGGCTGACGAATCGCAACACGTTCCACCTCACCCCTGATTGCGAGAACACACATGGCAAAAAAAACTGCCGCGTCTGCTGCCCAGCAACCCCTCGTGTTGGTCGATGGCTCCTCATATCTATTCCGGGCGTACTACGCCCTGCCGGATCTGCGCACCTCCGATGGACGGCCAACCGGGGCGGTAAGGGGGGTCATCGCTATGATCCGCAAGTTGGTCAAAGACTATCCGGACAGTCGCGTGGTGGTGGTGTTTGATGCGCCGGGCAAGACGTTTCGCGACGACCTCTACAGCGACTACAAGGCCAATCGTGAATCGATGCCAGATGACCTGCGCGAACAGATCAGGCCCATTCACGAGGTGATCGTGGCGATGGGTTTACCGCTGCTGATGATCCCGGACGTGGAGGCGGACGACGTGATCGGCACATTGGCACGGCAGGCGACCGAAGCCAAACTGAGCACGTTAATCTCCACCGGGGATAAGGACATGGCGCAACTGGTCACCGATCATGTCACCCTGGTTAATACGATGACCGAGACGACCATGGACCGTGCGGGCGTGATTGATAAGTTCGGCGTGGCCCCGGAGCAGATCATCGACTATCTGGCGTTGATGGGCGACAGCGTGGACAACATTCCCGGAGTCCCGAAGGTGGGACCGAAGACTGCGGCCAAGTGGCTCGGCCAGTATGCATCCCTCGAGCACCTCATCGAGCGCGCGGATGAGATCAAGGGCAAGGTGGGTGAAAACCTGCGCGACAGTCTCGAACAACTGCCGCTCTCCAAGGCCCTAACCACCATCAAGTGTGATGTGACGCTGGCGCAGAGCCTTGACGACCTGGTGGTCAACGCCAGTGACGTCGAGACGTTGGCAACATTGTTTAAGAGCCTCGAATTCAAAGGTTGGCTGGATGAGCTGGGTAGTGATGAGGCGGCTCCGGTGGTGGCGGCACCGCCCGCAGAGGTAGAGCGCAACTACAGCTGCGTGCTGGACATGGCGGAGCTCGAAACGTGGTTGTCCACCCTAAGGGAAGCTGGGATCTTTGCGATCGATACGGAGACCACCAGCATCGACTACATGCAGGCCCATCTGGTCGGCATCTCGATCGCGGCCGAGCCGGGGCATGCGGCCTATATTCCGGTTGGGCACGACTATGTCGGTGCGCCCAGCCAGCTGGGACTGGACGAAGTGGTGGCTGCGTTCAGGCCCTTGCTGGAGGATTCAACGCTCACCAAGATCGGACAGAATCTGAAGTACGACGCCAGCGTATTTGCGCGCTACGGCATAGAGCTCAAGGGCCCGATGTTCGATACGATGCTGGAGTCATATGTCCTCAACAGTGTCGGCTCGCGCCACAACATGGATGATCTGGCGCGCAACTACCTGCAGCGCGAGACCATCCACTACGAAGACATAGCCGGCAAAGGCGCCAAACAGCTCACCTTCAACCAGATCGATCTCGACACTGCCGCCGAGTATGCTGCGGAAGATGCGGATATCACATTGCAATTGCATCGGTATCTGTGGCCACAGATCGAAGGGCAGGTTCGGCTCAGCGCCGTGCTTTCGGAGATAGAAATGCCGCTGGTGGGGGTGTTGAGTCGCATCGAGCGCAACGGCACCCTGGTCGATGGCCGGCTACTCGGGCAACATAGTGCAGAAATCACGGATCGTTTGGCCGAGCTGAAGGAAGCGGCGTGGGTGCTTGCGGGCGAAGAATTCAATCTCGACAGCACCAAACAACTGCAGCAGATCTTTTATGAGAAGCTCGATCTGCCGGTGCTCAAGAAAACCCCCAAGGGTGCTCCCTCGACCGCTGAGGCGGTGCTGGTGGACCTCGCCCGCGACTACGACCTGCCGGCCACGATCCTCGAGTATCGCGGCCTGGCCAAGCTGAAGTCGACCTATACCGATAAACTCCCACTGCAGATCAATGCGGACACGGGGCGCATCCACACCTCGTATCACCAGGCGGTGGCCGCCACCGGACGCTTGTCCTCCTCGGACCCGAACCTGCAGAACATCCCGATCCGCAATGCTGAGGGACGGCGTATTCGTCAGGCGTTTGTCGCCCCGGCGGGACGCAAAATTGTGGCGGCGGACTATTCGCAGATCGAGTTGCGCATCATGGGACACCTGTCCGGCGACAGCAACTTGCGGACGGCGTTCGAAGAAGGGCTCGATATCCACCGCGCCACCGCTGCAGAGGTGTTCAACAACGGCGACGAAGACGTCAGCGATGAGCAGCGGCGCAATGCCAAGGCGATCAACTTCGGCCTGATCTACGGCATGACGGCGTTCGGTCTCGGCAAGCAGCTCGGGATATCGCGCACTTTGGCGGCGGACTACATCGAGCGTTATTTCGAGCGCTACCCAGGCGTGCGCAAATACATGGACGAAACCCGAGTGGTCGCGGCGGAACAGGGGTATGTGGAGACCGTTTTCGGCCGCCGCCTCTATCTGCCGGAGATCAACTCCCGCAACGTGCCGCGACGTCAGGCCGCTGAGCGCACGGCGATCAACGCCCCTATGCAAGGCACCGCTGCCGACATCATCAAGAAGGCGATGCTCGCGGTGGATGCCTGGCTGAGCGAGGGTGAACTGGACGCGTTGATGATCATGCAAGTGCACGATGAACTTGTGTTCGAAGTGGCGGAGCAGGATGTGGATGCGTTGGTGCAGAACGCCGGGCAACTTATGCAGAACGCGGCGCGCCTCGATGTCGAGCTGCTGGTGGATGCGGGGGTTGGCGACAACTGGGACGAAGCGCACTAACAGCCGACCCAACAAGCAAACCGACCGACGCCTCGCACAAGTTGAAGCCCACAGGCCGCGCCGCGCGGCCAAACCTTGTCCCATTACCGATATCTCCCAGTTTGTGGCCTGAGCCCGGCGCGGCTTGCGCCGATCCGCTAACCCCCGTCGGGCCTTGCTACCGCCCACCGCATATGCTACAAATTTAGCACTTAGCCGGCCACGGATCAGGCGCCGGGCCGAGCCCGTCTAGAAAGGTCGACGTAGAGGTCTTTGGCTGCGGCCACACGAAACGGGCGCTCTAGGCGCGCAAGACAGGTCCGAAAGATCGGATCGCATGGCGGTAAAGCGGGTCTCAACGAGACAGAGAGGGAGGGGCGTGTGAAAAGCGAAGTCAGCTCGGGGCAAACCGGCGGCGTTTGGGACGATTACTCGAGCGCCAGTGTGCTCCTCATGCACCGCACGACTCGACGAGGAGGACGAGGATGCTAGGGTACTTGTCCCTGGCCGCTGCTGGTCTGCGTCGCAGGCCGCTGCAATCGTTACTCTCCTTGTTGTCCGGCGCGGCTGCCTTCTTTTTGCTCGGTGTGATGTCGGGGGTGTTGATCGCCATGGATAACCTGGTGGCTTCGCTGAGCGAAGAGCGGTTAAGGGTGGTCAGCCGAGCGGGCTTCGGGCAGACCCTCCCGCTGGCCCACGCGCAACGGATTGCGGAGCTGGATGGGGTTGCGGTAGTCGCAGCGGCACTTGCGTTCCCGGGGACCTTTCAACAACCGGGGAATACGTTTGGCGGTGCGGCGGTGGCGCTTCCCGATTATCTGGATGCCATGCCAGACCTGGTGCTCGATGTTGAGGATCGAGACGCGCTGTTACGGACCCGCAACGGTGCCACGGTCGGAGCTGCCTTGGCCGAGCGTTACGGATGGCGCAAGGGGGATGAGGTGCCGCTGACTTCCTCCTATCTGGTCAATCGGGATGGCGACCAGACGTGGCCGGTACGCATCGTCGCCATCCACAATAAATCTGCGACCGATGCCAGGCTTCCGGCCAACGAGCTGTATCTCAACCTCGACTATGTCGATGGGTATCGGGTCGATGATCAAGGCACCGCTCATATGTTTGTTGTGAGTCCAGCGAACCCGGCGGCGGGCCCGAGCGTCGGCCGGGCAGTGGACGAACTGTTCATAAACTCGACCCATGCCACACGTACCTTTCCCGAACAGGCGTTTTTCCTGCACCGCCTGCAGCAGATCGGGGACATCGGCGGGGCGGTGAGCGCGATTCTGGCGGCGGTGTTCTTTGCGCTTGTCCTCGTGTTGGCCAGCGCGATGTGGCAGACCGCACTCTTGCGGCAGGTGGAATTTGGGATTCTGAAGGCCATCGGCTATTCGGATATGCGCATCGCTGGCCTGATATTTGTCGAGGTTTTTGTGCTGCTGGGTGTGGCTGTGCTGTTGGGTCTCGGCCTCGCGGCGCTCCTGTTCCCCTGGTTGTTCGGTCGTATCGCGATTGCTGACATGCCGCTCGACGGCGGCGTCTGGGGTTTGGCGTTTGTCGTCACGCTCGCGCTGGGCCTCTTGATCAGCGCACGGCCCGTTTGGGTTGCGCACCGTCTGCAACCTGCTGCTGTGTTAGCAAAAGTGTTATGAAACAGGCCGCTTACATCTGTCTGGCTACCCTGCAGAGCATCTGGGGCCGGTGGAACAGTGCGCTCGTCACCGTGTTCGGGGTTGCGCTGGTGGTCGCCGTGCTCGCGAGCACATTGATGATGTCGCAAGGCATCGAGGCGCAGCTCACGCAGAACGCGCGGGCGGATTGGCACATCGTTCTGCGTCAGGGTGCCGTGGTGGAGAGCATGAGCGATCTGGCTCCCGAGGTGCAGGGTGCGATCGCGCAGGCGATGACGGACTTGCCCGAGGTGGTGTTGCAACGGCATTTAGTCAGTAGCGTTGTGCTGCCACGCTTGGACAGTGACGCCAGCCGTGCGGTGGGGGTACGTGGCTTGACATCTGACGCGCGTATTCAGTCGCCAGGTTTCCGCCTCGTGGACGGACGGGGGATTCGCAGCGGTGCGAGAGAGGTATTGGTAGGCGCGCTCGTGGGTTTTAGCTTTGCGAGCGTCGGCCTGGACGACGAGGTCGAGATCGGAGGCGTCGCCTTCAAGGTGGTCGGTATTTTTGAAGCGCAGGGAATGGGGGCTGCTGAGCTGTGGGCGGATCTGCCAATGCTTATGGATGCGTTGGGCCGCACGTCGATCAGCTCGTTACGGATCTACCACCGCGACGGTGATGTTGCGCAACTGCAGGCGCGCCTCGCGGACCACGATCGGCTGCGGGTGGAGGTGACGCCGGAGGTGGAGTTTTTCACCGCTCAGTCCAGCATGCGCCTGTTTGCGTTTGTGGCTACCGCCGTCAGTCTGATCATGGCGTTTGGGGCTACTTTGGGCGCCATGAACCTCATGTTCATCGCCGTGGATGCCCGACGCCTGGAGGTGGCAACCCTGCGGGCATTGGGTTTTGGCCCGGGAATTGTCACCCTCTCCATCCTGTTCGAATCGCTGCTGCTGACACTGCTCGGAGGGTTGTTTGGGTTGGGTTTTTGCGTGCTCGTATTCGAAGGCACGCCTTACATCGCGGGTTCGATGGCGAGTATCACCACCTTGTTGACTATGACCCCGCAGATCGCGCTGACCGGCCTGTTATGGGCCGGCGTAGTGGGGTGTCTGGCCGGCATTCCCGCGGCGTGGCGCGGTGTGCGAGTGCCGATCTATGAAGGTCTGCGGGCGCCTTAGTCGGTGTCCGGATGGGCCTGGCTGCCCGCGTCCTGTGTCCTATGGCCTAGCCAGGTGCTCAACTGTGCAAACAGCTCATCCAGGCCTTCACCGTTGGCGGCGGAGAAGACCTGGGTCGATAGCATTTCATGCCCCGCATAGTGTTTGCGAAACGCACCCAGCGCCTGTTTGCGTTTGGAAAAGCTGAGCTTGTCAGCTTTGTTCAGCAATGCGCGGATGGGCATCTCGGACGCTTGCGCCCACTCGATGAGTTCTGTGTCAAAACTCTGGTTGGGGTGACGGATATCCATCACCAGGATCACCCCGGCCAGGTTGTCCCGCCGGGAAAGATAATCGTTCACCGACTTTTGCCACTCGCGCTGGGCCTGCTTGCCCGCCTTGGCGTAACCATAACCCGGTAGGTCGACCAGACGTCCGCCGGCCTGGACATCGAACAAGTTGAGCAACTGTGTGCGCCCGGGTGTTTTGGAGACCTTGGCCAGGTGTTTGTTGCCGGTGATGCGGTTCAGTACCGAAGACTTCCCGGCGTTGGAGCGGCCAGCAAAGGCCACCTCCGGGCGGTCGTCGACGGGACAACCTCGCAGGTTTGGGGCGCTGCGCAAAAACTCAGCGACAAGACGCGCAGGTGGGGACACTTTTGGCTTCATGTTGTATATAATTCGCGCCCGCGAAAACCGTGTATTTGTTACAAAATGTGGACGTATGGTGGAATCTACGAAGTGGTGTGTTGCAAATTCACCGCTAAACTAGATAAGCGGGGCAGTTTAGACCAATCGGTTGAGAATGGTTAAGTCATTGGATGTGCACATGTCAAAATTCATTTGTCGTTTAGGCCTGCTGATCGGCCTTCTGAGCGTGACCGCGCCCGCTCTGGCCGCAGGTAATGCGGCGGCTGGCGAGGCCCAGGCTGCGCCTTGTAGTGGCTGTCACGGGGCGGATGGTGCCACCGGCCTGGACCCTTCTTACCCCAACCTCGCCGGTCAGAATGAGAAGTACCTCCTGCGTCAGTTGCAGATGATTCAATCCGAAGAGCGCAACATTCTGCTGATGGCCGGACAACTCGCTGGCAAGAGCGAGCAGGATCTGGCGGACCTAGCTGCCTACTACGCGAGTCTGCCCTCCAAGGTGGGCCAGGCCACCGGCGACGACGATGCCATTGCGCAAGCCGAACAGATCTACCGCGGTGGGATTGCCAGCAAAGGCGTTGCTGCCTGTGCGGCCTGCCACAACCCCAACGGTGCCGGCAATGATCAGGCGGGATTTCCGCATCTAGGCGGTCAACCGGCAACCTATACGGTCAATCAGCTCAAAGCGTACCGCGAGCGGGCGCGCAGTTCAGACGAAGCCTACGGTGGCATGATGCGCGATGTGGCGCATGGTCTGACCGATACCGAGATTGCCCTGTTGGCCGATTACATACAGGGTCTGAACTAGCCATCGGCGTACCGCTCGATTGAGCTTTCGCACAATTTTTACCTTACTTTTGATGTATTTAGCGTAGTATTCCCCCCCAGGTCTTAGGTTGTGACAGCCGCGTGTTTATCCTGGATCTGACGTCCCCAGCCGGCGCCGCGTGCACCGGTTCACAAATAACGTGCTGTGGCGTTGAGAGGGATACGTAGTTAAGCCTGGGTTCATGAACTTTTTGGCAACTTTGGTGCCCTAACTCCACCCTAGGACCCGATGGAACGACAGAAAATAGGAAGCGACTGATGTCAAAATCCCCTCACCTGCTCCTGGCCTGTCTCGTTGCCCTGCTGGGTGCGTTAAGCACTGGTGCAGCCGAGAAGTTTGTGGCCGGCACCCACTATCAGACCCTGGACATCCCGGTTAAGACCCTCGACCCCGACAGAATTGAGGTGGTAGAGGTGTTCTCCCATGCGTGTATTCACTGCTACAACTTCGATCCCTACGTGGAATCCTGGCACACGGAGCAGGACGGCGATGTGGTGTTTGATCGCCTGCCCGCCATTTTCAGCGACGACTGGGAGGCCATCGCCCAGGCTTACTACGCCGCGCAGACCCTGGGCGTACTGGAGCAGATGCACAAGCCGCTGTTCACCGCGCTGCATGATGAGCGGAAAGACATTCGCAAAGCCGAAGTGCTGCAGCTTCTGTTCGAGGAGCAGGCCGACGTCAGCGCGGAAGACTTTGGCGTCGCCTACAACTC
Organism: Pseudomonadota bacterium; assembly: GCA_039028775.1. Lineage (GTDB taxonomy): Bacteria > Pseudomonadota > Gammaproteobacteria > Pseudomonadales > Azotimanducaceae > UBA4421. The sequence goes on from JBCCHL010000057.1 coordinate 12,977, forward strand.
ATTCTCAGTACGCAGCCGTGTTGCCCAGGCCAAAGCCAAGACCCGGGCGTACAAGGTGACCGGGGTACCGACCATGGTGGTGGAAGGCAAGTACCTGATCGATGGTCGCAGCGCCGGCGGCAACGTCGCCATGTTGCAGGTGGTCGATTTTCTGGTCGACAAGGAGCGCGACGCGCGACGCAGTGCTGCCGAGAGCGCTGCTGAAGAATAGCTACGCTGCAGACATTGAAGTAACAAAATGCCGGTCAGTCCTCAGTTCAGATATCGGGTCGTCTCTAAAATCAGGCTTCCAGGATGGGAGCAGGATATGTTTACATGGTCGCGGCGCCAGGAAAGAGCGTCGGCAGTCGATCACATGACCAACCCGCTGTGCGCACAGACGTCCCAAGTCGAAACGGACACGTCTGGTCTGGCACCGCTCAAGTTGCTGTCGTTCAATATACAGGTCGGCATCAAAACCACCGGGTTCAGTCAGTACCTCACCCGCGGCTGGAAACACGTGTTACCCCACTCCGCGCGTCAGACCAATCTGAACAGCATCGCCGCATTGATCGAACACTTCGATATTGTCGGTCTTCAGGAAGTGGATGCCGGCAGTCTGCGCAGCGGTTTTATCAATCAGGTCGAATACCTGGCGAGCTGCGCCCAGTTTCCCTACTGGTACACCCAGCTCAATCGAGATCTCGGTCCGTTGGCACAGCATGGTAATGGCCTGCTGTCGCGCTATAAGCCCCTGGAACTCGAAGATCATAAATTACCCGGCACCATCCCCGGACGGGGCGCGATGTTCCTGCGTGTGCCCTACGCAGGCGACGAACTGGTCCTCGTGATGCTGCATCTGTCTCTGGGTGAGCGCTCACGTCGCGCCCAACTGGACTACGTCGCGGAACAGGTCGCTAACGAAAGACAGGTCATCGTGATGGGTGATATGAATGCGCGGATGAGGCCACTGCTCGAACAGTCGCCGCTGAAGAAGCTCGATCTGCAACCTGCCAATGTGGATCAACCCACATATCCGGCATGGCAACCGTCGGTGGCGCTCGATCACGTACTGGTGTCATCTAACCTCAAGGTGAACAGCTGTGAGGTGTTGCCGTGCCAGGTTTCGGATCATCTGCCCGTCGCGGTTGAGGTGTCCGCGCGGGAACTCCCCTCCATCCAATAGTCTTCCGTGGATCTGGCAGACGACGCTCGGTTGAGCGTCGCCTTGCTGCCGTTGCTTTGTCAGTCTTGTCCGCCGATTGCTGTGACCTGAGGCATCTCACACGCAGTTTCCAGAAGTTCAGGATATTCGGTGCGGAAGTCCGACTCGCAGAATGCGATCGTACCCTTGGCGGTTGCTACAACATACGCCCGCACGTCCTGAGCGTCGCTGACCGTCAGAGCATGACTGAAGCTGGGCATGCCTTTTTCGGTATATGCCCCGCCGACCACAATCGCGTCCCATATCGCGTGGGTTTGCGCGTTAGCGTACAGCAAGCTCGCGATTGGTCCGGAGGTACCCGCGCCGGGACCGTGGCAGACCGCGCAGTACTGATGGAAAACGTCTTGCCCATGCGCTACCTGCTCGTCCGTGTACGTCATCTCCGGTGGCGTGGGTACCGCCAGGTAGGTCACCGCGGGTTTTGGCAGCTCGGTGGTGCCGCCGAGCTTGTAGGTCAGGATACGACCATCCGACAGCACATTATTGCGATGGCGCGGTGCACCGGAGGCGACGCCATACGCACCACCCCAACCGGCGACCACAGTGACGTACTGTTCGCCGTCGATCGCATAACTGACCGGAGCTGCGATAATGCCTACGTGGACCGGGCTTTCCCAGACTAGCTCACCGGTCCGGGCGTCGTAGGCGCCGAATTGCCCATCCGCTCGTCCCTGAAACACCAGGTCACCCGCAGTGGACAGCAAACCGCCGTTCCAGGCGGTGGCGTGCTGGACGCGCCAGACTTCCTTCTGCGCGATCGGATCCCAAGCGGCGACAAAACCCTTGATGCTCTTCAGGTTGTCGATGATCTGATCTGGATCGGCTGGTGGGGCTTGCTCACGGAAGTCGATGCCAAGGTTCCAATCTTCCGGCGAGTGCTTGAAGGCGTTGTCCTGGGCGTAGTCGAAGCGCAGGTCCAGCGCTGGTATGTAGACCAGCCCGGTACCGGGATGGAAGGTCATCGGATGCCAGTTATGGCCGCCGAGGGGCCCTGGCTTGATACGCTTTTTCTCGTTGGCGTAGTGCGCCTCCGGGTTCTCCACCGGGCGACCGGTTTCGGAGTCGACGTGGGTCGCCCAGGTCACCGGCACGTAAGCTTCGGCGGAGATAAACTCACCGTTGGTGCGAGCGAGAACGTAGAAAAAGCCATTCTTTGGCGCCTGCATGATCACCTTGCGCATCTCACCGTTGATCTCGAGATCGGCGAGAATCATGTGCTGGACGGCGGTGTAGTCCCAGGTGTCGCCCGGGGTGGTCTGATAGTGCCATTCGCGCAGACCGGTATCCGGGTTGATCGCGACCATCGAGGACAGATACAGGTTGTCCCCACCACCCGGGCTGCGGATGTAGCGGTTCCAGGGAGAACCATTGCCGGTGCCGATGTAGAGCAGGTTGAGTTCGGGGTCGTATGCCATCGAGTCCCAGACGGTGCCGCCGCCGCCGACCTCCCACCACTTGCCCCCTCGCCAAGTGCTCGCAGCCAGCTCCATGTCTTCGGTCTCATAGCCGTCGTCGGGATTGCCCGGGACGGTATAGAAGCGCCACTCTTCTTCGCCGGTTTCGGCATTGAATGCGGTGATGTAGCCGCGCACGCCGTATTCCGCGCCGCCATTGCCGATGATCACCTTGTCCTTCACGATGCGTGGTGCGCCTGTGATGGTGTACGGTCGATCGGGCAGGATCGTGTTGACGTCCCACACGGGTACGCCGGTGCCCGCATCGAGCGCGATGAGCCGGCCATCCAGCGTCCCCACATAAATTTTGCCTTTCCAGGCGGCGACCCCACGGTTGACCACGTCACAGCACGCATAACGCGCCCACGCGCGGGGAACCTCGGGGTCGTACTCCCACAGCAGTTCACCGGTCTTGGCATCGTGGGCCCACACCACCGACCAGGTACCGGTGGTGAACATCACGCCATCGACCACGATGGGGGTGGCTTCGAGGCCGCGCTTGGTCCCGGTATCCCAATACCACGCCAGGCCCAGATCCTTGACGGTCTCTTGGTTGATCTGATCGAGCGGAGAATGACGCTGCTCGTCGTAGGTGCGGCCGTTGGACAACCAATTGGCCGGCTCCGCCTTGACGATGCGTGCTTCGTCGATGGTGCGGGTCGACGCCTGGATCGCGCTGACCCGATCGGTGGCGCCTACGGCGGCGGTAGGTGTGGCTTCTGATACAGCGGGCTCGCTGGCCTCCTCCGAGCAGGCGACTGCGAACAGGCTGCAGGCGACGGTGAGCGCACCAGCGCGCGCCCACCTATAGGCGTGTAGCGGCATTGTTCCCATTGTTGATCCTCATCCAACGTTTGCAAGAGCAGCAGAGTTTACAGTTTACGCCGAGACTGACCAAGCGCCGTGCCGGCCCACCCGAAGCCGATGGTGATGGGGTCTGGGTGCGTTCGCTGCGAGGATTCAGGGGTGACCGGCTGGGTGGGATGACGAAGACAGCGACAAACTCAAGTCGATAATGCTTGCCTTGTGGACGCGCCAATGCTAAATATATAGCACTGTGCTAGAAAATTAGCAGTCAGTAGTCGGAGACACCCGCTCGCCAGACCCCGGTAGGTTGCCTGGCCTAGGGTGGCGGAACAGTCAAGTGCGGCATTGGCCGCGCCAGCGAGGAAGAAACCCATGGTGCATGGTAAACACGTTCACCTCACCCGCCGCGAACGCCAGATTATGGATGTTCTCTACCGCAGCGAAGAAGCCTCGGTGGGTGAGATTCAGGCGCAGATCCCCAATTCACCGAGTTATTCCGCGGTGCGGGCCCTGGTCGGTAAGCTGCTCGACAAAGGCCACGTCGAGCATCGGCAGGTCGGGGCAAAGTACCTGTATCGTCCGATCCTACCCAAAGCGGATGCCCGACAGAGCGCAATCACGCGGTTGATCAACACCTTTTTCAACGGCTCCGGCGCGAGCGCGGTGGTCAACCTCTTAGGGCAGGAAGCACGGGATCTGTCCGCCGCGGATATCGAACAGATCGAAGCGGAACTGGCGCGTATCAAAGCCGCGAAGGGTCCAGAGTAGCCACCGGATAAGGCTTACCGGCAAGACGATGGAAGCGTTGACCACCTTGATTCTTGACCAGAGCTGGGACTATAGCTGGCTCACGCTACGCGACGTCCTGCGCCTGCTGTTATTGTCGGGTCTATTCACGCTGGCGGCGCTTCTCGCTTTTCCCAAGAACGCACCCAGTCGACGGGTGTTGGTGCTCGCCGCTGTCCTCGCGCTGCTGGTACTGCCTCCATTGCTGGGCGGTTTCGACGTGATGTGGACGTACTCCGTACAGGCGTTGCCGAGTTGGACGCTGAGCGCGGCTATCCCCAATCTGCTGACCTGGATCTGGCTCACGGTGGCGGCGGTACTCGCACTCCGCCACGCACGCGCGGTCCTGCGCGAGTTGCAGGCCATCTATCAGCTTCCGGACATCGAGAATGCGCAGCTTGCCGGCCTCGTCCATGACGCCGCCGCTGGGATGGGCGTGTCCACGCCGTTGCTCAAAGCGGGTGACTGCGCCTGCTCGACCAGCCTGCTCGCGCCTACCCTTATCCTGCCGCATGACTACGAGCGTTGGGATGACACCATCCTGCGCAGCGTCGTCGCCCATGAGCTGGTGCACCTCAAGCGGCGCGACGACGTCTGGTTGTTGATCGCTCGCCTTGTCATCCTGATGTACTGGTGGATGCCCTGGCTGATGTGGTTGTACCGCGCAGCGGTGCAGGTGGTTGAGGAAAGCTGTGACGACGCGGCCAGCAATTATGTCGGCGCAGAAGTGCATTATGTCAGCGCGCTCGTCGATGTGGCCAAACATGAGCACGGACGGGTGGGCGAAGCCGTGACCAACATGTCCGTGCACCATCTTGTCGGCCGGGTTGGCCGTTTTGCGGACACGCGCGCGATAGAACTCGACACGAGGGGCGTGTACTGGTGTGTCACAGCCGTGCTCTTGTTGGTCCTCGGTCTTTCCGGCATGCAGCCCGTGCAAAAGCGCCATCTGGTGACCGTCGAAGGCCCCCCACACTATCCCCTGCCGGTCACCCGTGAGTATACGCCCGCGACCATTCCTCAAGTGCTGCAATACGCCGAGACCGCCGACCACATCCAAGGAGTGGAGCGCGAGCGCCTGCACTATCCGCTGACCACGCCTACCGTGATCTACCCGGGCACGGCTCTCAACGAACGCCTGGAAGGCGAGGTCACCGTGGAATACAACGTGCTCCGCGATGGCAGCGTGAGCCGACCCGTTATTGTACGTAGCAAGCCACAAGGCGTGTTTGACACAACCGTGTTGCGTAGCGTGCGTAGCACACGCTATCGGCCCGCCTACGACAGTCACGGACTTAACTCTCGGGATATGAATATAACAAGGCGCACCAACGATGCGCTGACCACACAGCCGCCGCAAACTTCCCCGCTGGTACGTCGTCACTTCTTATTTCGACTGCAAGACCAGTAACTTATGGAAACTTTGGAGGCAGATATGTTGGATAGGAGAACTACGTTTACCCGCTACACGTTCGGCACTTTGTTGTCGTGTGGCACAACCTTTGGCCTGTTGTTGATCATGTATCAGGCCATCAACAACGAGGAGGCGGTGGTGTCCGTACCGCACATCGGCAATGTCCTGGAGCTGGTGCGCAAGATCGAAGACAAACCGCCTGAACCGATCGTTCGCGATGTCGAGCCGCCACCCCCGGTCGCCCGCGAGCCTGAGCCGGTTACCCCGACGTTTGAGAAACTCGCGTTCTCCGAGGTGACCAGCGAGCAGTGGAAGCCGGTCCGGACGAAAATCGATTTCGGCGCCGGCCGCGCGGACGGTGACGTCATCCCTGTATTGACCGTCGCGCCCGACTATCCGCAACGCGAGCTCACGCGCGGCGTTGAAGGCTGGGTGCTGATCGAATTCAGCGTCGATGAACTGGGTCGCGTGGTGAACCCGCAGATCATCATGTCGCATCCCGGCAACGGATTTAACCGTGCCGCGCTCAAGGCGGTATCACGCTACAAGTACAAGCCCCGAGTGGTGAACGGCATGGCGGTCCCGGTGCATGGGGTACGCCAAAAGATCACGTTCAACCTCCAAGCCTGAGGCTCAACCGAGCGGCCTTGCCGGCGTCCTGGGTAAAAGTCTGGTGTTTCGCCAGGCCCAGGACCCGGCTTTTTTCTGGCGGTGCCCTATGTGCACTAGCTCTCGATCTTCGCGCTGGATTCAGTGCGGATGGTCCGTGCTGGCCGAAAACGTCTCGGTGATCTGCATCGAGTGGGCCAGCAAGTCATCGATCAGTTGCGCCGCCTGGTCATCGAAAGTCAGCCCCACAAATGCGGTGGTCGAAAGGTCCAGGAAGAAGCTCAACAGCGCCTCCTCATCTTGTGCGCTGACCAGCTTGATCAGCAATTCCGTGAAAAATGTGGACGCCTCCAGTTGCCCTGAATCGTTCAGATATTCGATGAGATGGGTGAACTCAGGTTTGAGGTCTTCCCGTACGGTGGTGATAGCGTCCATATGGTGAACCGTAGTTATGTCGATGTGAAGACCAGGTGAATGCATGGTCCGCCATGTAGTGCCGGAATAGTGTGAACCCGTTCCAAGTATTCCATCTGAGCCGATTAGACAATGTCTATACATTCTAGAGTGTTTTTAGAAAGGCCCTCAGACGCGTACATGGATTTTCGGTTTTCGCAGTTCGAAATCTTCACCGGTGCCGGCACGATGTTGCTGACACTGTTTTTTGTCTGTTTGTTTTCCGAAGTGGGAGCGGTTGAGAACGAAATCGGCGCCGAGGTTAATCGGGCGCTGGAAGGTCAGGATCTCTACTGGTCGAGCGTTGAAGTTGAAGGCCAAGGAGTGGTGCTGACCGGCTCTGCGCCGGATCGCAAAGCCAAACTGGCCGCCGCTGCCCGCGCCGCTGGCGTGGACGGGGTCAGCTCGGTGGAGAATCTGATCGAGGTGATTGGCGCCCAGGGTGATTGCCAAAAGGAGCTGGACGAATACCTGACCCAGGAACGGATCACCTTCCGCAGCGGCAGGATCGAAGTGGCGGATTCCAGCCTCCATACCCTGGGTATGCTGGCGATGATCGTTCGCTCTTGTGACACCACGGTGGAGGTGGCTGGCCACACCGACGATAAAGGTGATGCCGAAGTCAATCTGCGTCTCAGCCAACGTCGCGCCGAAGTGGTTGCCAAACACCTGGTCCGCCACGGCGTGCTTGCAGAGCAGATCGTGGCGGTGGGTTACGGCGAAACCCAACCGATCGCGGACAACGCCGATGATGCGGGACGCAAAGCCAACCGGCGCATAGAGTTTCGAGTACTTGGAGGCTCGGTATGATTTTTCTGGTCTTGAAGATTTTTGTCTATCTGCTGTTGGCCGCCGCGATCGGTGGTGCGGCAGGATGGCTGCTGCGCAATCTACAGGCGCAGAAGACGGAAGAAGACGCGCAGCGCGCTGTGCATGATGCCAAGTCCAAGGTACCGCAGTTGGAGACGTTGCTGCGCAGCCGCGATGATCAAAACAAGAAGCTCAAGCTTGAGGTCACCGAGCGCAAGGGTGAGCTGCAGTCTATGGAGCAAGCGCTGCGCACCGCCGAGCAGAAGCAGCGCGAGCAGGAGCGCGAACTCGCTCGCCTGCGTACCCAGGGTAACTCCGGGGCACACAAGACTGCGGACATCAGCGAGCTGGACTTCACCGACGAACAGCCGAGTCCGGCCGTCAACGACGAGCGGGTTGATCAACTGAAAGCACAGGTCATATCGTTGCAGGACGAGCTGGAGCGGCGGGCCGCGCAGAGCGTTGACGAGCCGTTGCACGAGGTTGAGACCGAAGCCCTGCGCCTGCAATTGGCCAATGTCGAACGTCAGCTGACGCGTGCGCAGCAGGACCTGGCACTGGAACGCGAGAAGGTGCAGGAACTGGAGCGTGAACGCGAGTTGCAGAACAAATCCCTGCAGGTTCTACACCAGCAACTGGAGATGGAGCGCTCCCGCGTTCAGGCCGTTAACCACGGTTGACCACAACTTTCCCCTTGATTTGATCAACGCCTAACTGCGATTCTAGCGCTCACTATCCTATGCGCGCGAGGTGGGAGGCATGCGACCCTACGGGCAGATCGCCAAACGATTCGGCTGCGCTTTTGTATTGATGTTCTGTGCGGCTTGTCAGGAGCCACCGGCAGGATCGGTCGTTGCACAGAACCCCAACCCTACGGCGAGGCCAGACATGCAGGAGCTAGAGGATTACCTGGACATCGGCATAGCGGACCTTCATAACAAGTTGATCCACTCTGAGGTAACGTCTGTGCGGTTGGTGGAATACTACCTGCACCGTATCGCGACCTATGACCCGACCCTCAACAGCATCCAGATGGCGTCGCCCCTGGCGCTGGACGAAGCGCGTGCCTTGGATGCGGAGCTTGCCAACAGCGGTCCGCGCTCGCCACTGCACGGCGTTCCGATTCTGGTGAAAGACAACTACGCGACCGTGGGCGTTAAGACCACCGCAGGTTCGCTGTTGTTCGCCGAACATCGGCCCGCGCGCGACGCGTTCCAGGTACAGCGCCTGCGCGAAGCTGGGGCGGTGATTCTCGGCAAGACCACCATGCACGAATTCGCTTACGGCATCACGACCGTCGGCTCTAATTTTGGTGCGACCGGCAATGCCTACGATGCGTCGCGCAATCCGGGGGGATCCAGCGGCGGTACCGGCGCGGCGGTGGCGGCCAACTTTGCGGTCGCGGGTTTTGGCAGCGACACCTGCGGCTCTATCCGCATCCCCGCGGCCCAGAACAACCTGGTCGGTCTACGCGGCACCCAGGGCCTGAGCAGCCGTACCGGTATCATCCCACTCTCGAGCACCCAGGATATTGGTGGGCCGTTAGCTCACAACATCGCCGATCTGGCTTTGCTGCTCGACGCCACGATCGGCGTCGATCCTGAGGATGTGCAGACCGTGCGAAGCGCGGCGGATCACCCGCGCGATTTACACGCCGGTCTGACACCCACTCGCGATGCGCGCATCGGTATCCTCTCGGACTGGATGGTCCAGGAAGATGGCGATGAGGATGTCGCCGCAGTGGTACGCAGCGGTTTGCAGGCGATGGTCGAGGCGGCGGGCTGGCAGCTGCAGGAGCTTGCTTCCCCACAGGTGAATGCGGCCGTGGACCGGCCTTGGAATGGCCATATGGTGCTGATCTACGATTTCAAGCAGGACATAGAGCGCTACCTGGAAGCACATCCGGAACTGGGGTACGCCGATCTCGACGCAATCCTAGCGGATGGGCGCACCCACGCCGAGATCCTGCCCTCGTTGCAGGCCTCGGCATCCATGGGGCCGGACAGCCGGGCCTCCTATGAGCGGGAACTCGCGCAGCGGGAAGTGGTGCGTGGTGCACTGCTGCAACTTCTGGAGGAGCATCAACTCGATGCCCTCGCCTATCCGACCATCCGCCGCATCGCCGCCCCCATCGGCGCGGAACAGATGGGCACCAATTGTCGTCTGGCCGCCAATTCCGGGCTGCCCGCATTGTCGGTGCCCATCGGATTTCATGCCGACATGCCGGTGGGTCTGGAGTTGCTGGGGCGTGGATTTGATGAGCAACGCCTGCTCAACCTCGGGCTTGCGGTGGAGACTTACTATCCACAGCGACGTCTTCCCGACCTGATCAGCGAATAAGGAAGCAGGGCCGATCGTGCCCGACGGCGTTGTTTGCCCGTGGCGCGGAGGACTGTTCCTGCTTATTCTTGGTCTGCATTACATCGACTTGCTGGAGAGGATCGCGCGGTGGTGGTCGTCTTGGTGCTGGGATTAAGGTGAGCGCACCACCCGCTGGAACTGGATGATCGTTCGCGGTTTTGTTTTACAGTGTTCCTATCGGATCACCGGAGGCGTACCGGTGATCTATGCATTTGGCCGGCTGGAGGACGATCGCACGTTCCTGATCCGCGATTTCGACCAGAGACCACACTTTCTGATCCCCGCCGAATTTGCCGACGCGGTCAAGTCGGGCACCGTAGAACCGGATCATCGCCTCTCTCTGGCCGGCGAGTCGCTCGCGCGTGTGAGCGTCGTGCTCCCCAGTGATGCCCCGGGTGTGCGCGATGCGCTGCACGGGATGGGAATCGCCACCTATGAAGCTGACGTACGCTTTGCCATGCGCTACCTGATCGATCGCAACGTACGCGGCGGTGTGGAAATCTTGGGCGATGCGTTGCAGGCCTCCTCCGGCGGCGATCAGGGTGTGGATTTAATTTTCGACAATCCCCAAATTGCCCCGGCTGACGTGACGGTTGCTCCGCGAGTGCTTTCCTTTGATATAGAAACGAACCCCCACACCGATCGGTTGTTGGCGATTGCTTGTTACGGCTGTGGCGTCGACGAGGTTGTGGTGGTGACGGACCCAGATCGTCAGATGCCTGAACGCACGATCGCGGTGGCGGACGAACGCGGGGCGTTGCGTTATTTCTGCGACCTGGTGCGGCGCCTGGATGTCGATGTGCTCACCGGGTGGAACGTCATCGACTTTGATTTGAATTTCCTGCAGCGGGTGGCTCAACGCGTGCGTTTCGATCTGCAGTTGGGTCGTCACCCCGGTACGGTGCGGATCCGCGAAGCTCAAGGGTACTTTGGCAGCGGCCATGCGACCATTCCGGGACGTCTGGTGCTGGATGGGCTCGATCTCTTGCGCGGTGCGTTTGTGAAGATGGACGAGTACTCGCTGGGTGCCGTGGCCAGCGTGGTCCTCGGCGAGGGCAAGACCATAGCGAGTCACGGTCAGGACAAGGTAGACGACATCCTGCGCAGCTATGCCGAGGATCTAGCCGCGTTTGCCTTCTATGCCCGTACCGACGCCAGGCTTGCGTTACAGATCATCGAGCGTCTGGATTTGGTGGATCTAGCTTTGCGCGGGCAAAGGCTAGA
>JBCCHL010000058.1:0-23981 GCA_039028775.1 Pseudomonadota bacterium
CGCAGATGGCCTGACGCCTTGGCGTGGCGGGTCGTGGGGCAGTAGACTATCGGACGATCAACGATCCATAACAACGACAATTCAACGCTAAGACAATTCCAGCACTAAAAGGGGGAACTCATGGAAATTCCAGGCAGCAACGGTATTTTTATTGGCGGTGCATCAGGTATGTGTCGTGCTACCGCTACCAAGTTCAAGGAGAAGGGTGGGAACGTCGCTATCCTGGATCTTGAGCGTTCCGACGGCGCCGCCGTAGCAGAAGAGCTGGGAGGCAAATTCTATCCTTGTAACGTGATGGATTTTGATGGCATGGGCGAAGTCATCAACGCCGCCGTCGGCGATCTCGGCTCGGTGCAGTTCATGGTCAATACCGCCGGGGGCGGGGTGGCCCAGCGTACGGTCAAGAAGGGTGGCGAACGCCATTCCCTGGACGATTTCCGCCGCATCATCGATCTCAATCTGGTCGCCTCTTTCAACATCAACTCCGCCATCGCCGAACACATGCAAAACAATGAGCCCAACGAGGCTGGGGAGCGTGGCGTGATGATCAACACCGCCTCCATCGCGGCCTTTGAAGGCCAGATCGGGCAGGTGGCTTATACCGCTGCCAAAGGCGGCATCGCTGCGATGACGCTGACCATTGCGCGCGATCTCGGCACCCTCGGGATTCGCTGCATGACCATCGCGCCGAGCCTGTTCGATACCGGACTCACCGCGGGCATTCCCGACGAAGGCGCCCTGCAACTGACCAAGGACGCCGCGTTTCCGCGCCGCATGGGCCAACCCCATGAGTACGCCACCATGGCCATATCCATTTTTGAGTGCGCGATGATGAATGGCTCGACCATCCGGGTGGATGGCGGCCAGCGCTTCGCTCCGCGTTAACCGCAACCTCGCCCCGCGATCAGCCGCCGGATGAACGCGGCGGTTGCTCGCTTCGTTGTGATTCGGCTGCGGCCTACAGGCCGCGTAAAAACTCCAAGATCAGCTGATTGGTGCGCTCCGGAGCCTCCTGCTGCGTCCAGTGCCCCACACCGGGGATCATCTCGTTGCAGCGCAGATCCGGCAGGTGTTTGACCATCACTTCGAGCGCGGCTCCTGCAAACGTGAGGACCGGGTCTTTATCGCCGGCGGCGAACAGTGCGGGTTGTTGGATGGTGGTGGGTGCGCCGTGGGTCAGGCGCCAGGTCAAGTTGTGGTTGCGATAGTAGTTCAGCGGACCGCGGAAACCACTGCGGCTAAACTCATCGACATAAAATTGCAAGTCCCGCGGGCTCAGCCAGTCGCCCATCTCCTGTGGATTGGGAAGATCGGACAGCAGATCCGCATCAGGGCTCTTCGGTGCGATCGGATTCATGTCGGCTTGCCCGCTGGCGAGGTGGTAGAACTTGCGCAGCGAGGTCTCGAGGTCAGCTTCAAACTCCGCTTCGGCCACGCCGGGAGTTTGAAAGTACAACTGATAGAAGAACTGATCTTTGAACACGGTTTGCAGCGTTTCGAGTGGCGGTGCGGGTGCTCGCGGGCTGAACGGCACGGATAGGGCACCCACCGCGGTCACCTTGTCCGGATGGTGCAGCGCGCAACTCCAGGCGGTGGGTGCGCCCCAGTCGTGACCGAGGACGATCGCCGTCTCATAGCCGAGGGCCGGGATCAAGCCGATGATGTCGTTGACCACCTCCACCTGGTTGTAGGCATCGATGGCGGCGGGCTTGTCCGATGCGCCGTAGCCGCGCATATCGGGTGCCACTGCGTGGTATCCGGCATCTGCCAAGGCGCCGAACTGGTGTCGCCAGGAGTACCAGGATTCCGGAAAGCCGTGACACATGAGGACCAACGGTCCCTCGCCCTGTTCAGCAATGTTCAGCTCGTGGCCGTTGGTCGCGACACGACGATTGGTGATGTTGGGGAACGCGGCTGCGGTGGTCATCGATCTCTCTCTATCAATTCTTCTTGTGCATAGCTTCGCACAAAGCGATTCGTGAATGCGAGGTAAGCCACGCTCTGGTTTAATGTTGACTGGACAGGAGATTCTAACCATGAATTTTGATTTTTCTGATGACCAGAAATTGTTGGCCGATCAGGTGCAACGCTATCTGGACGATCATTGCAACAACACGGTTGCGCGCGCCGTGCTGGATGGGGAACAAGCCTACGCACAAGACGTATGGGCAGGGCTGGCGGAGATGGGCCTGCTCGGGACAGCCATCGGCGAGGAGTACGGTGGCACCGGCGCGGGCTATCTGGAATTGTGTTTGGTCGCTCAGCAGATCGGCGCGCACATCGCACCGGTACCGTTTGGTGGGACCGTCTACCAGGTGGCCGAGGCGCTACTCGCCTCGGACGATGAGGACAGTAAAACCCGGTGGCTGCCGAAGATCGCGTCCGGTGAGGTCAAAGGCGCGCTCGCTGTGGTGGAAAATCTTGGTGCAGACACCCCGCGAACACCGGCCTGCGAGGTGATCGACGGTAAGCTCCGCGGCAGCAAACTCGCAGTCACCGACGGGGCACTGGCCGATGTCTATGTGGTCCTGGCCGCAGCTCAAGGACAGCCGGGCCTATACCTGGTCGACGCCCAAACGGCTGTCGAGGCGACGACGGTCGAAAGTGTCGACCTGACCAAGAACGTGGCCAACGTGGCGTTCGACGACGCCCCTGCACACTTGCTCTCTTCGGACGGGCTCGCGGCATTGGCGGCATTGGAAGACCGCGCAGCGGTGCTGTATGCCTTCGAGCAGTTGGGGGGCGCCCAGAGTGCGCTCGATATGGCGGTGGCCTACGCCAAGGAGCGTTTCGCGTTCGGGCGCGCCATAGGCTCTTTCCAGGCGATCAAACACATGCTGGCGGATATGTATGTGAGTTTGAAGCTGGCTGAGTCTAACTGTTATTACGCGGCCTGGGCGTTAGCAAACGACGCGGCGGATCTACCGCTTGCGGCGGCTACTGCCAGGGTCGCTGCCACCCAGGCTTTCCAGCTCTGCGCCCGGGATAACATCCAGGTACACGGCGGTATGGGGTTTACGTGGGAGTTCGACTGCCACATGTATTACCGTCGCGCCAATCTGCTCGCTATGGAGTTGGGTGGCTTGTCAAAGTGGGAACAGCGCCTGGTCGCCAGTCTGCCGCTGCAGGCCAGTGCTTAGCGACGTCATACGCATAAGAATTTAAGAGAGAAGATTATGGATTTCAGTGATAGCCCCGACGAAACGGCGTTCCGCTCCGAAGTACGCGCTTTTATAGATGACCACGCACCGCATTACCTGGCGAATGATCTCGATCGCAGCGGTTTTGGCAATACCAACACCGGCGAGCATGACACCCTCGAAGAAGCCAAGAAGTGGCAGAAGATCAAAGCTGAGGCAGGCTGGGCGTGCCTGATGTGGCCGTCCGAGTATGGCGGGCGTGGGGCCAGCCCGATCCAGAACGTGATCTGGGGGCAGGAAGAGGGCCGCTATGCCAAGCTCTCGGGTACCTTCATCATCGGCCAGGGTATGTGCGCTCCGACCATGATGACCTACGCGAGCGAGGAGCAAAAGCAACGCTACCTGCCCAAGCTAGCCAGCGGCGAGGAAGTGTGGTGCCAGATGTTCTCCGAACCCCACGGCGGGTCGGACCTGGCCGGCCTGCGCACGCGGGCGGTCAAAGACGGCGACGAGTGGGTGATCAACGGCCAGAAGATCTGGACCTCTGGCGCGCATCATTCCGACTACGGCATCCTCATCACCCGCAGTGATCCCGACGTGGCCAAACACAAAGGCCTGACCATGTTTTTCCTGGACATGAAGTCGCCGGGGGTGAAGATTGTCCCCATCAAACAGGCCACCGGTAACAGCGAGTTCAACGAAGTCTACTTCGACAACGTGCGCATTCCAGACGCACAGCGTCTGGGCGAGGTGGGCGATGGCTGGCGGGTTTCGCTGACGACGCTGATGAACGAGCGTCTCGCGATCGGTGGCAGCATCGCCACCGGCTTTCCGGAGATCTACGAGCTGGCGCGCAACACGACGATCGACGGTGCACCCGCGGTGGAGGACCCGGCGGTACGCAATCGCCTGGCGGACTGGTACGTGAAATCGGCAGGCCTGAAGAACACCGCCGCCCGGGCGATATCCGCGCTGTCGAAAGGCGAGATGCCGGGACCGGAAAATTCAATCGGCAAGCTGGTCGCTGGCGGGATGATGCAGGACATCGCCAAGTATGCCCTCGATCTGCAGGGCAAGGCGGGACTTCTCATGGACCCGGACTTTGCCGAGGGCGCTGCACGCTTCCAGGCGATGCTCATGCGCTCGCCAGCCGTGCGCATCGAGGGTGGCACGGATCAGATCTTGCGCAACATCATCGGCGAACGCGTCCTCGGTCTGCCCGAGGATATGCGCGCGGACAAAGGCATTCCCTTCAGTGAGATCCCGACCGGTAGTGGGTGAGGTGGGTGCACCCGGGCGCGGGTGAGTGCTTTGGCCTCCGAACTCCTAGACACTGTCGATCCGCGCGGCTTCGCGCGCGAAGCTGTCCGGGATGGACCGGTACCGGTACCGGTCCGCGTCTTTCAGGCCTTGGGTATGATCCCGATCGCGCTCAAAGAGTTTGCGTTCACAACGTTTGTGCTGCTGTTCTACAACCAGGTGTTGGGTATGCCGGCCAGCTTGGCGTCGGCTGCATTGTTTGTGGCGCTCGTGGTCGATTCGATCAGCGATCCACTGGTCGGTTCATATAGCGACAACTTCCGCCATCGACTCGGGCGTCGCCATCCGCTGATGCTCGTGGCCGCGCTGCCGCTGTCCATTGCCATCTGGTGTCTGTTCTCGCCGCCCCCTTGGCAGGGCAGCGCGCTGTTCGTCTGGCTGCTCACCTTCACGGTTGCGACGCGCTTATGTTTTACCTTCTTTGCCGTCCCTTGGAACGCACTGTTTTCGGAACTTTCGGACGACTATGAAGAGCGCAGCCAACTCTTGGCTTATCGTTTTGCCGTGGGTTGGATCGTTGGGATCAGTTTCGTCTACGTCACCTATGGTGTGATCTTCGTCGCCACCGAGGAATATCCCCAGGGACAGCTGAATTCGGAGGCCTATGGCAGTTTTGCGCTGCTGCTCGCGCTGCTCATCTTTGCCGGCGCATCGGCGACGACCTGGCTTACACGTGGCCAGGTGCGGTATCTACGACAACCGACAGGCGCCCGCATACCTTTCGACCTGCGGCTCGCGTGGCGGGATGTGCGCCTGGCGCTGCGCAATCGAGATCTGCGCATTCTCTTCTTTGCGGTGTTGGCCAGTGCGGTCGTGGGGGGTACGAATCAGGCGCTGCAGATCTACATGAGTACCTATTTTTGGGGGTTCAGCGGTGAACACCTGCAGTTCATGGCTCTGGCTGCGTTTGGAGGATTGTTTGCGTTTCTATTTGTGAGCCCGTTGCAGAAGCGCTTCGACAAAAAGTACCTGCTGGTCGGTGCAGCCGTGGTGATCATGTTGGTGACGGCCATGCCGGTCACGTTGCGCCTCTTGGAGCTGGCGCCGCTCAACGGGTCGCCGGAACTCATCGCCCTGATCGTCGGTACGGCCATCATCAATTCGTTTCTCGGCACGCTAGCGCTGATCATGTTCGCCTCCATGGTCGCGGATGCGGTAGACCTGCAGGAGTACGAGACTGGCCTGCGCCAGGAGGGGATGTTCAATTCGGTGATGACTTTCTCGGGCAAGCTCACCACCGGCGCGGGTGTGGTGATTGCCGGCGTGCTGCTGGACGTGGTGATCGGTCTGGCCCCCAATACGACCCTCGCGAGCATCGATCCAAAGCAGGTTGTAGACATCGGTATCCTCGATGCCTACGTGGTTCCGGCTTTTAATCTCGTGTGGCTTTTCCTGGCCCTGCAATACGGCATCTCTCGACAGCGCCACGCGCAGATACGCAGCGCGCTCGCCGCGCGGGCCGAGGTGGATAGTGGGTCTAGCCCTGTGCGGGGAGCGCCATGAGTTGTCATCGGGCAGGCCCTTGGGGCAGGATGCAGGCTCGTTGCAGCACAGTCGCAGGGTTGGCGAATCGGCTGGGGAGGTTCCATGCACCTGTTCTTTGATCTCGATGGCACCCTGACCGACCCCAAGGAGGGCATTACCCGGTGCATGCAGTACGCGCTGGAGAAACTCGGCGCACCGGTGCCCACCATGGACGAGTTGCTCTGGTGTATCGGCCCGCCGCTGCACGAGAATTTCCGTCGTCTGGTAGGGGATGAACGGGCGCAGGCCGGAGTTGATTTTTACCGCGAACGGTTTGCGCACATCGGCTTGTTCGAAAATGCGCCCTATGAGGGCATCCACGCCGTCCTGCAGGCGTTGACCGACGATGGGCACGACCTCTACCTTGCCTCTAGCAAAGCGCTGATTTTCGTCGAACGCATACTGGCGAAGTACGAACTCGAACCGTTCTTTTCTCACGTTTACGGTGCGAATTTGGACGGTACGTTGGCGGATAAGACTGAGCTGCTGGCCCATGCGCTGGCCGAACTGAGCGTGCTGCCGGCTGTCGCGGTCATGATCGGTGATCGCCACCACGACATCATCGGTGGGCGTAACAACCGGATGCACACCGTCGGTGTCGCCTATGGTTATGGCACCTGCAGCGAGCTGCTTGATGCAGGTGCCGATGTTGTGGTTTCGCAACCTCGACAGCTACCCGCGGCGCTCGCCGGGCTGGACGGCGCCGGCGGCTAGCCTGGCCGGTTGCTGCGTCCTTCGAACAGGTGGGCGGGCCTGATCTTGGCGTAGGCCTCCAAGACCGGTGCAAACTCTTCGGGCGTGCTGGCGTGGATGATGATGCCATCCGCCCCCGCGTTGAACTGATCCACCCAGCGTTCGGCGCAGGTCTGGGCGTCGCCGACCGCAGCGGGGCGCCACTCCTCGGGAATGATCTTCTCGATCGCCTCGAGTTGGGGCAGGGTAGCAACGCTGTCGATGACGCCGCCGACGGCTTTGACCGCCGCATCGCTGCGAAACGCGTGCAGGGTGTCCATGTCCCAGTGATTGACGTTGACCAGCGCCTCACCGTAGCCCTGGATCTGCAGGTAGGTACCCAGCCGTGCCACGATCATCTTCAAATACTGCGCATCGGTGATGTCACAGCCGGTTGCGAACACGGACCACAGTTTGCCGTCGTGCGGCTTGCCAGCGGCCGTCTCACCCGCGCGGAAGTGGGCCACGGCCTCGCTCAGTGCCCGATCGGACATGAACGTGTGTAGATGTGCGCCGTTGTAGATCTTGCCGGCATTGTTCAGGCTCTTCGGGCCGAAGCCGACATACAGCACCGGAATGTCGGCATCGATGTAGGGTGCGAGATTCAGCCCCCTAAACTCGCCCAGCGCGCCGCTGTGTGCCGCCACCGGCTCGCCCGCCCACAGGCGCCGCATGATGTCGATGAACTCGGCTTCGCGCTCGAAGGTCGGGAAGTCCAGTCCCCAAGCCTGCCAGCGCATAGCCACACCCTTGGCCAGCCCCAGCGCGAAACGCCCTTCCGATAGCGCGTCGAGGGTCGAACCCATCGATGCGGTGATCACCGGATGGCGGGTATTCAGGTTGGTGCCGCTGGTGCCGATGAAGATGTTCTCCGTGACCGCAGCGCACGCACCGCAGATGGCGGCGATTTCTTTGTAGTCGGCGCGTTCGGAGATCATCACATTGCCAATCCCCAGATCTTCCGCATCTCGGACCTGGGCAAGGACGTCCCGTGGTGCGCGCGTGTGCCCCGGCAGGCCGTAGAAACCAAGTTCTGGAAAGGTGGAGGTCGGGTCGGTCATGGACGCAGGTCTCGCAAATACTGATTCAGAAAGGTGCCGTTTGGGTCGACCGCATCGCGCACCCGCCACCAGTCCGCCCAATGCGGATGTAGGTCGGCGAGTTGTTGTGCGTTCAGGTAGTTGACCTTGCCCCAGTGAGGGCGGCCCTCGTAGTGCAGGAATATCTCCTCACAGGCACGAAAATACGGTTCGTCGTCGAGCCTGACATCCTGGTGTACGGAGATGGTCACGGTGTCCCGCCCACAGGCGGTCGAGAGCCAAACGTCATCGGTAGCGAGGGTCCGGTATTCCACCGGCCACTGGATATCGGAGAAGGTCTGCTCCAGGAGTTCGGCGATGGCGCGCATACATGCGGGGCCGTGCGCGGCCGGAATCGAGTACTCCATCTCCGTGTGGGGGTGAGGGCGATGGTTGGGCAGCACCTCGTGGCTCCAGGCGCAACGTTCGCCTTCCGCCGCGAGGGGATACACGCAGGCATCTTCGGTCTCGTTGATGACTTTGGCGCTGGCTTCGTCGGTGCGCGGGTACCAGAAAAACTCGAAGTGACGGTTGTCGTTGACATGTTTCTCGACGTTAGCCAGCAGGTCGTCCAGGGGTTCACGCCAGCCTCGTTCCCGCAAGCGGTAGACCGGGCGCAATTGCAGTTGCAGGGCTGTGACGATGCCAAACGCGCCGAGATGCAGTCGTGCAGCCTCCCATAAGGCGTTCTCGTGATTCGCATCGCAAGCGACCACGGAGCCGTCCGCCAATGCGATGCGCGCCCCCAGCACGGCGCTCGACAGGTTGCGCAGGTTGCGGCCGGTGCCGTGGGTGCCGGTTGCTGTGGCGCCGCCGATCGCCTGCTGGTCGATATCGCCCTGGTTGTGCAATGCCAGGCCATGGCGGTGCAGCGCGTTTCCCAGCGTGAAGATGCGACTGCCGGCTCCCACCCAGGCGCTCTGGGTCTGCGCATCGACAGACTCTACGCCCGCCAGACCCTGGGCATTAGCTATGATGTCGTCGTGTAACACCAACGGCGCATGGGAATGGGTGGCGCCGGCCGTGCGGATCGAGCGCCCGGCTCGATCCGCCTGCGCCGCGAGCGCCCTGGCATCGGCCTCGCTGCGCAAAAAGACGATGTCGTTCGGCTTTGCAGCCAGCTTGCCTGACCAGTTGTTCCACGCGGGCATAGGTGTTCTCGTGCATTCGTTTGAGGATTGTAGCGTCATGGAGATCGCAACACACGAGCGGTGGTGTCGAAGCGGCGAGTCGGGCCGGTAATTCGGTCCGAAGCGGATTACACTGGCTTGGTGCAGTTAAGGAGACATTTGATGACAAGACTCAAGCAGATACCGCGCGATGAGGCCGACCCCAGCGTTATTCCTTATTACGATGCGCTGTTTGGCAGAGAGGTGGATCCGGTGGCGCAGCCCGGTACCGCCACCGGCACACCTGGGGATTGGTGGACGGTCTTTGCCCAGGTGCCGGACTGCCTGCACCACATGGTTGCGGGCTTCAACTTTTACCGCGACGGGAAACGCAAACTCGCCCCTAGACTCCGTGAACTCGGACAGGCGCGCGCTGGGTTTGCTCGCGGCAGTCAGTTCGTTTTCTCACAACATTGCAAAGCGCTGCGGGCCTGCGGCTACAGCGAGGCCCAGATCGAAGCGATCCCGGGCTGGGCGGCGAGCGATCTGTTTGCCCCGCAGGAACGCGCGGTGCTGGCATACACCGACGATCTGGTGTTGCAGGGCGGTCGAGTGGCGGATAGCACCTTTGCGGCGCTGCGCGACCATCTCAGCGAAGTGGAGATCATCGAGTTGACCTACATCACCTGCACCTACGAAATGCACGCCACCATGACCCGTGCGTTGCGGTTGGAATTCGACAACGTGGATGAGCGCATTGTCGAGGTGCCGGTACCCGAGGGTGAGCGCCGCGACATCGACTTCTTTCAAAACATCGACGATTGAACGCATCACAGGCGCAGTTGATCGGCGTGACGCCTGCCGACCGTTCGTGCGGTACGCCGCGAAACAGCGGTTTTCGCGGTGCTGATCTAGCCGGCGACGTTCAGCTGGTGCCGCCGGGCCGATCCCAAATGTCAGCGGGCACGCCTACCTGGGTGCGCAGAAATGCGGTACATTCGCGCAGCGCCAGCTCGCGGGACAGGTAAGGTCCCTGGTCGGGGGTTTCCCGGGTGGAAAAGTACCACTGGCCGTCCGCTTCGAAGAAACGATCGGATTGGAAGATGGATGTGGTCTCCGGATCACTCGCGCGACGGGTCATAGAATAACTCCGACGAAAAGTTAGAGGGATTGAGGGAAGCGGGTATTATCCGCAGAAATCGAAAGTTGGCAAGACCGGATTGCAACAAAGCCGCCGTATGTTGCTTTGTTATGACCAGGTCCGTCACTTCTCTTGTCGTATTTGCGTTGACCTATATGTCAGCAGCCTCGCGCAGCTGGGCGATTCTTTCGGCGCTGTAGCCGAGGCTCTTCAGAACTTCATCAGTGTGCATGCCCACTTCGCCGCCGGGCCAGGTCGTTCGTCCGGGGCTTTTGCTCAGTTTCGGCAGGATCGCGGGTAGGGTGATATTGCCTGTGGGAGTAGTGTGTTCCTCGAACAGCTCGCGGGCCTGATAATGGGGGTCGTTCATCATATCTGCCACGCTGTAGATAGGGCCGACCGGTACGTCGGCCGCTTCGAGGGTGGAGATCACCGCCTCGCTTGTCAGGCTCGCGGTCCAGACCGCGATGGTGCCGTCGATCATGTCCTGATGGACCACGCGGCCGGCGTTGTTCGCATAGCGAGGGTCGCTCGCCATCTCCGGTTTGCCCATCGCGTGCATCAGCCGCTGGTAGATCGAATCTCCATTAGCGCCGATCACAACGTGTTTGCCGTCGCCGCAGAGGTAGGTGTTGGTGGGTACGATACCGGTTAGGGTCGATCCGGAAGGCTCACGGACTACCCCGGCCCCTGAGAATTCCGGCACCATGCCTTCCATCAGGTTGAACATGGCTTCATACAGTGCCACGTCGACCACCTGGCCACCGGTCCCGCGGCCCTGCTGTCGTTCCAGCAGGGACAGCAAGATGCCCAGCACCGCGTGGATACCTGCCACCGTATCGCCTATGCTCAGATTGGGCCGCACCGGCACCCCATCCGGGAAACCGTTGACGTAGCGGAAGCCGGAGTAGGCTTCGGTGACCGATGCATAACCCGGCTTGCTGGCATTGGGACCGTCCTGACCGTAGCCCGAGATGCGGGCGAAGATCAGGTCCGGATTCTCCGCGTGCAGGTCGTCTGGCCCCAGTCCCCACTTTTCCAACGTGCCCGGCTTGAAGTTCTCGATCACCACGTCTGCCGTGCGCATCAGGTCTTTGACGACCTCGCGGCCGGTTGCCGAGCGCAGGTTGGCGGTGACCGATTGCTTGTTGCGCCCCAGCGAACGCCACCAAAATGCCGTGCCCTCGTCGTCGAGGATGCGCCAGCCGCGGATGGGATCGCCCGCGCC
This sequence comes from Pseudomonadota bacterium, assembly GCA_039028775.1. GTDB lineage: Bacteria > Pseudomonadota > Gammaproteobacteria > Pseudomonadales > Azotimanducaceae > UBA4421. The sequence continues at coordinate 11,274 of JBCCHL010000058.1, forward strand.
TGGCGGCTCCACCTTGATGACCTCGGCGCCGAAATAGGCCAGCATCGTCCCCGCGAACGGGCCCGCGAGCAGTTGTCCAATTTCGATGACACGGATGCCGTCGAGGGGTCGAGGGTCGGTCGGTGTTGTCACTGCTCGGTCTGCGGCTATGGGTGGTCTCGCATTATATACGACGTATCTCGAGGATGAGTCGAAGGGTGCGCAAGCGATGGTGTGCTACTACCATAGCGGGTTTGGAAGTTGTGCAAGGTTCTCCGTCCATGCCGATCATCACCTGTATCGACGATCTCCAGCGTCACCATCGCCGGCGCGTGCCGAAAATGTTCTATGACTACGCCGAGTCCGGATCCTGGACCGAGGCGACTTTCCGGCGCAATCGCGCTGCGTTCGAAGAGTTGTTTTTTCGCCAGCGCGTGGCCATGGATATGAGCGAACGCAGCATATCGACGACGATGCTAGGGCAGGAGTGGACGATGCCGGTGGGCTTGGCACCTACCGGCCTGGCCGGTATGCAGCATGCGGACGGGGAGATTCTCGCGGCACAGGCCGCAGAAGCCTTCGGCGTACCGTTTACACTATCGACCATGAGTATCTGTTCGATCGAGGATGTGGCGCAGAACACGCGCCGGCCGTTCTGGTTTCAGCTCTACGTGATGAAAGACCGCGACTTTATCGCCGCGCTGATCGACCGTGCCAAGCAGGCGGGTTGCAGCGCCTTGGTGCTGACCCTGGATTTGCAGATCATTGGGCAGCGTCACAAGGATCTGAAAAACGGGCTGAGCGCGCCACCGAGGCTCACGCTGCCGAACCTGATCAACATGGCGACCAAACCCGATTGGTGTCTCGGCATGCTCGGTACTTCGCGTCGGCAATTCGGCAATGTGGTCGGCCATGCCAAGGGGGTGGAAGATCTGACCTCGCTCTCGGAGTGGTCGGCGCAGCAGTTAGATCCAACGCTGACCTGGGAAGATGTTGCCTGGGTCAAGGAGCAGTGGGGTGGGCCGCTGATCCTGAAAGGCATCATGGATGTGGAAGACGTGCCACCGGCGCTCGACAGCGGCGCCGAGGCGTTGATCGTCTCCAACCACGGCGGTCGGCAACTCGATGGTGCTCCGGGGAGCCTCGATGTGCTGCCCGAAATCCTCGACGCGGTGGACGGGCGTATGGAGGTCTGGCTCGATGGTGGAATTCGCAGCGGCCAAGACGTCCTCAAGGCGCCGGCGCTCGGGGCGCAGGGGACGTTTATCGGTAAGGCCTTTCTGTACGGCCTGGGTGCGATGGGCAAGCCGGGGGTCACCCGGGCCTTGGAGATCATCGCCAACGAACTGGACTTGTCGATGGCCTTCTGCGGGCTGACCGATGTCAACGCGGTGGATGCGAAAATTCTCTGGGGGGCCGGTGCAAGATAGTAGGAAGCGAAATGTGGTCGCGAACGTCTTTTATAAGACGCGCGATCGTGTGACCATGTGATTCCCCCATATGGAGCATAGGCATGGCTACGTTGGCAGAGATAGCGCCGGATTTCGTGACCATGGCGCATAAGATTGTGTGGTGTGCGGTGGCGACCGTGGATGCCCAGCAGCGCCCGTGGACACGCGTGTTACACCCGATCTGGGAGTATGATGGTGCCGAGCTCTCCGGCTACATCGCCACCGGGCCCACGCCGATCAAGACCGCTCACCTCGCGCATAGCGCCTATCTATCTTGCAACTACTGGACGCCGGAACACGACACGTGTTCGGCGGAATGTCATGCCCAGTGGCTGACCGGCGCCGAGGAAAAACAGACGGTGTGGGACAAGCTGGCGAACGCGCCGGAGCCGGTCGGCTACAATCCTTCGATGATCGACGGTTGGGACGATGCCCAATCCCCGACCTTTGCGGCCCTGAAGCTCACACCCTGGCGGGTGCGGGTGATGCCGGCGGCCGCGATGCTGACCGGTGAGGGCACGCAGATCTGGCAGGCCTGAGCGTTCGGACTGCAAAAAAACTGGCGTCGACTCAGACAGACTCCTAAGATATCCCTCATTGTATAACAGGGGAGAGACCATGGGAGTCAATACAGATCTTTTCGATATCAGCGGTCAGGTAGCGCTGCTCACCGGTGCGTCTAAGGGTATGGGCAAAGCCATGGCCATGGCACTGGCGCAGCACGGTGCCAAGGTGGTGGTGTCCAGCCGCAAGATCGACCAATGCGAAGAGGCCGTCGCCGAAATCAATGAGGCGTGTGGCGAAGAGCGCGCCATCCCTATCGCCTGCAACATCGGTTACAAAGACCAATTGCAGGCTCTGGTGGATGAAACCCGGGCCAAGCTTGGCCCCATCGATACGTTGGTGGCCAACGCCGGCGTCAATCCGTTTTATGGCTCGATGACGGACATTCCCGACGAGGCGTTCGACAAGACGCTCGCCAGCAACGTGCGCTCGAATCACTGGCTGTGCCAGATGGTAGGCCCGGACATGGTCGCCAAGGGCAAGGGTTCGATCATGATCACGGCCAGCACCGGTGCGTTTGCCGGTTCTGAGACGCTGGGCACTTATAACATCTCCAAGCTGGCGGACATCGCGCTGGTGCGCAACCTGGCGCTGGAATGGGGCCCCAAAGGGGTGCGGGTTAACGCCATCTGTCCGGGGTTGATCAAAACCGACTTTGCCAAGGCGTTGTGGGACAATCCGGAGGCGGCAGCTCGGGTCAACGAAGCCACTCCCTTGCGCCGTTTCGGTGAGTCGGAAGACTTCATGGGGGTTGCGGTGTATCTCGCGTCAGACGCGAGCGCCTACATGACCGGCCAGGCGTTCACCATCTGTGGCGGCACCCACATGTATCGCTGAGTGCGCAAGTGTCGCGGCGCCGGCCACAGCCCGATGCCGCGACCGGTCTGGGCGATTAGCCAGACGCTTGGATTAGGCGGATGCGGGCACGTAGCGCGGGATGTTATCTATCCGCGCAGTCGTTCGTTTAGCTTTGAGCACTTCGAATGATCACCCGTGGAGCGTCGCGCGCTCGAAGGAGCACTCATTCTAGCGGTAGCGATACCTTAGCGGTGCCGAACACCCGAGTCTCATCTGCCTCGTTCTTGATGGTCATATCCAACTCGACGATGCCTTCATCCTCATCGATGTCCGTGACCACCGCGCCGATGATCGCGGGGGTATCGGCCAGCATCGGCGCGCGAAACACCGTGTCGATGTTGACCACGCGTGCGTTGGCGGACCAGTTGTGGATGGTCGTGGTGAGAAACCCCAGGCCCATGATGCCGGGCACCAGGGCGCCGGGCAGTCCCTGTTTGCGCGCCGCTTCGTGGTCATCGAAGCGGCCGGACGGCCACCCTACCGCGTTGGCAAAGGCACCGCATGCGGCGAGGCTAGTATCGGGTTCAAAGGTGGGCAGTTCCGCGCCAAATTCGACGTCGGCGATGGTCTGGATACTCATGCTGCAGGTTTCTCCCGAATGACCATACGCGAATCGGTGGTCGCGAGGTGTTTATCCTGGCCATCGTATAGTTCCATGCGTGCCACGATCAGGATCATTCTGCCGGAGCGACCTTTCTTATCGTAGATGTCCGCCAGGTGGGTCTTGCCGACCAGCGGTTCGCCGATGGGGACCGGCGCATGCACGGTGACAGCCTTGCCACCATCCATCGGAATCCCGCCGAGGCGCGGAAAGTCGATCGGCAGGTGCCTTCCGGATGCGAGGCTACACAGGAACGCAGGTGGTGCTTGAAACTCGGGGTGTTCCGGGTCGGTAAACTCCGGGCGCGTCTCCCCGGACATCTGTGCGACGGTCAGGACTTTGTCTTGGTCCAGCAGGAAATCCTTGCTGTCAAACTCCTGTTCCAGAAACTGGTCGCGCAGCTCTTCGACGTCAGCAGAATTGGCCAACGAACCTCCTCCCTCTTTTTTCCATTTTCCTGAGCATGTCTCGGTCCACGTGTATGTCCAGGTTTATTTATAGATATAGCGGTTGCACCTAACCCCCTGCGGCGACTGGCAACAACGTACAGCGCTGCTCGACCATCTTTTCGCGAGCGAATTTATTCGGCCCCGTGCGCAACGTTTCAACAGACTTGGGTGTCAACCAGTCGTCTCGAGCATGATAAGCAGTGTGATTGAGGTTGCAAGTGGACAAGCTTTTGTCGATGCTTTTGGTCGAGTACACAAAGACCAAGGGGCATGAGATGGGACCACTCGCGGGCGTACGGGTTATCGAATTGCAGGGGATCGGCCCTGGACCGTTCTGCGGCATGATGCTGGCGGATATGGGGGCGGAGATTATCCGCGTGGATCGCGCGGCGTCGGCGGGGCAGGCGGCCAATGCTACGGATTTCCTCGCCCGCGGCCGCAAGAGTATCGCCGTCGATCTGAAAAATCCGGAAGCGGTCGCGACCGTGCTGCAGCTCATCGATTCCGCGGATGCCCTGATCGAAGGGTTTCGTCCCGGCGTGACCGAGCGTCTGGGCATCGGCCCGGAGGTCTGTCTGCAACGCAATCCCAAGCTGGTCTACGGTCGCATGACCGGTTGGGGTCAGACCGGCAGCATGTCCCATGCGGCTGGTCACGATATCAACTACATCGCGCTCTCCGGGGCGCTGCATGCCATCGGTGACAAGGACGGTAACCCGGTGCCCCCGCTCAATCTGGTCGGCGATTTTGGCGGCGGCGGCATGTTCCTCGCGTTTGGGATTGCAGCCGCGTTGTTCGAGGCGGCCAAGTCCGGGCAGGGGCAGGTGGTCGATGCGGCCATGACCGATGGGTCGGCGGTGCTGATGAACGCAATCTTCGGCATGATGAACACAGGTCGTTGGAGCCACGAGCGGGGTACCAACATGCTGGATGGTGGCGCGCACTTCTACGGGACTTATGCCACCGCGGATGGCAAACACGTTTCCATCGGCTCCATCGAACCGCAGTTCTATGAGTTGTTGCTGGAGAAGACCGGGCTTGCTGGAGACAACACGTTGCCAGCGCAGATGAGCCGCGACGAGTGGCCGTTGTTGCGTGAGAAACTCGAAGCGGTGTTCAAGACCAAGTCACGCGATGAGTGGGACGAGATCATGCTGGGCACGGATATCTGTTATGCCCCCGTGCTGAGTTTCGACGAAGCGTGCGATCATCCTCACAACGTTGATCGCCAGACCTTTGTCGAGGCCGACGGGGTTCGACAAGCAGCACCGGCGCCGCGTTTTTCTCGCACCGAGGCGCAATTACCGGTACCGGCTGCGGCGCCGGGTGAGCACACCGATGAGATTCTGGCCGGGTTGGGGCACACCGCTGAAGACATCAGCGCGCTGCGCAAGAGCGGGGCGGTTGCCTAGGGAGTCTCGCATTTGAGGTGACATAAAAAGGTTTGGGGACATAAGGCAAGGGGAGGAGATTATGGCCCACATAGAAGATCGCATTGTGCACGATGCGGACGCACACGTGATGGAGACGCCGGATTGGCTCACGCCGTTTGCCGATCCGGATATGCGCGACGAGATTCAGGCGCGCTTCGACAAGGTTTTCTTCGGCGGGCGCGCGGAGACGTTCCAGGCGGTGGAACAGCAGCACGACGACGCCGAGTTCATGGCGGATTTCGACACCGAGTTCATGGCGCGCAAGAATCACTCGGCGCTGGGTTCGTTTCGCAAAGAGGATCGCCCACGCGCTGTGGATCTGATGGGGGTGGCCAGCCAGCTGGTGTTTCCCACCTCGGCCAACGTTATGATCGAAAGCCTCGAACACGGCGACAACATGGACTTGCTATATGCCATGGCGCGCGCTTCCAATCGCGCTCAGCTCGACTTCTGCAGCATCGACAAACGCCTGCTGCCGGTGTGCAACGTGCCGTTGGCCGACATCGAACAAGCCTGTCGCACCGCCGAGGAGGCGATCAAAGCGGGGGCCAGTGCGCTGCTGATACCCTGGGCCTGTCCCAAGCGCCACGCCACCAGTCATATCGGTTTGGACCCGATCTGGGCGGCGGCGAGCGAAGCCGGATTGCCCGTGTTGTTCCACGTTGGTGCAGCGGACTTTGTCCTGCCGGCCGCACATGCCAAGAATGGGCTACCGGAAATTGCCGATTTCCACGGCGGCGATGAGAACTTTCGCTCAATCTCGTACATGGCGATCCCCGCCGGACCGCAGCAAGCTCTGTCGATGCTGATCTTGGATGGGGTATTGGATCGTTTCGAGCATTTAAAGATCGGCGTGGTGGAGCTCGGTGCGATCTGGTTGCCCAGCTATATGCGTCAACTCGATGCCGCGATGGAGGCCTTCGGCCGCCACGAAGAACGTTTGCAGGCTTTGCGGCTGCGGCCGCGGGAGTACATCAACCGCCAGGTGCGGGTCACGCCGTACCCGACCGAGGATACCGGCTGGATCATCGAAAACGCCGGCGCCGACGTCTGTATGTTCTCGTCCGACTACCCACATGTCGAAGGCGGTCGCAACCCGTATGGTCGGTTTTGCAAGACCACCGAAGGATTGCCCGAAGCAACGCTGGATGCATTCTATCGAGGCAACTTCGAAGACCTGCTCGGGCAGGGTCTCACGCGGCGTTTATAAGGACGTCAGGAAAGGACTTCAAGAAACGACATCAATGAAGGACATCGCGATGCACATACAGCCGCTCACTCCGACCCTTGGCGCCGAGATCAGCGGGGTCGACGTGCTGGACTTGTCGGCGGCACAATTCGACGCCGTGTTTGCAGCCTTTGTCGAGCACGGGGTGATCTTTCTGCGCGACCAACCCGCGCTCACGCCCGAGCAACATCGCGACTTTGCCCTGCGGTTTGGCCCGATCCATGTGCATCCTGCAGCGCGCGGCAAACCGGCGCAGGTCCCTGGCGCCATGCGCATGCAGACCGATGCGCAGAGCCGAGTCGCCGCGGGCAATCGCTGGCATTCTGATGTCTCCTGCGACGCGTGCCCGCCCCAGGCGAGCATCCTGCAGTTGCACGAGCTGCCTTCCCTGGGTGGTGATACCCTGTTCGCCAGCTTGTGTGCGGCATACGATGCCTTGTCAGACAGGATGAAAGTGTTGCTCGATGGGCTGACCGCGCTGCACTCCGGTGAAGAACCGTTTCGGCACCTGTTCAAGTTTGATCCCGCTAACCCGGATACGCCGTGGCCCGAAGCGTCGCATCCGGTGGTCCGCAAGCACGCCCAGAGCGGACGCGCGGGCTTGTTTGTCGACCGTGAATTCACCCGGCATATAGAGGGTCTGCCCAAGGAAGAGGGCAGGGCGCTGCTGGAATTTCTCTTCGCCCACTGTGAGCGGGTAGATTTCCAATGCCGCTTCCGCTGGACCCCCAACGCGATCGCGATCTGGGATAACCGCTGCGTTCTGCATCATGCGATCTGGGACTATTTTCCAGCCCGCCGGCAGGGGCGCCGGGTGTCCGTGGAAGGTGAAGCACCCCAGGCCTTTTTCCTCGCCCAGGACACCGCACCGGACCGTGCTCAACAGGTGAAGTTAACCCTATAGGAGCCTGTTGAAAGACTATCTTGAGGCTCAGCGCGCCAGAGCTGCGTTTCCGCAAGGCGCTCGCTGCCGCGCAGGTCGGGTACCTTCGCAAAGCGGGCAACACAGCTGAAACGCAGCTCTGACGAGCCCTTGCAGGTCAAACGCTCCGATCCTTGGCCCGCGTTGCGCCTCTTGCCCCGCGTTGGTCTCGTGCAAAGGTACCCGACCTGTGTAGCGAGACGCGCCTTGCCCGAGAATCGGAGCGTTTGACTGAGTCCTAAATAGTTTTTCAACAGGCTCCTAGTCCTGGTCGGATTTGCCTTCGGCGTATGACCTGGTGTCCGGCGCATTTGCGCACGGCCGGTCCGCAAAATCACACTTCGCTTACATCCGCAAGACATTGTGAAATGGTCAGGCACCTACAATGAAGGCTGGTCACACCAGATGACTTCGGGGGTAAAGATGTTGCGAATATTGATTCGTAAGTATTTGATATATATAACGATTATGTCATGCGGTATTGCGGTTCAGGCGGACACGGTGGCGCGCTGGGTGGACGCGGAGGGGCGGGTCCACTTCGGCAATCCACAATTTGCGCCGGCCGGGGGGGGCGAAACCCTCGAAGTGGCGCCGACCAATGGTATGGCGGTACCCAAAGTGCCGCGTTCGAGTGGCGGAGACAACGCGCGGGGCCTGATGATCTCCATACCCAAAGCGGGCAAGAAGAACCCGCGGGGTTGGCGCGGGCACAGCGGGCGCAATGCGGGTGGGGGTGGCCGCACGGCCTCAGGGGGACGCTCCGCTTCCTAATGGCAGCGGCCGTCAGGTCCGCTGGGCCGCAACTTCGCGCTGCAGGATTTCCTGCACGCGCAGGTAGCTCAAGCCATGTTGTTGGGCGAGTTTGGCGATATCGTCGTGTTCGATTTTCCAGCGCGTCTCGCCGTTCGGTTGTTGTACTTGTTTGATCTGCACCGCACCCAGGCTGGTGTTAATGCTCTGGCTGCTGCGTGGCAACACGCGTTTGTCGAACGGCCACATCCGCAGGCCGATGGTACTCGAGTGGTTGAGGATACAGTCCGCGACCGCGTCTTTGGCTTGTGCACTGCATAGGGCCACCAACGTGTGCGCCGGGCGTGACTTTTTCATCACGATAGGCTGCACGTAGACATCCACTGCCCCCGCATCGAACAGCGCCGTGAACAGTGGCTCATAGGCTTCGGGATTCATGTCATCGATGTTGGCTTCGATCTGAAAATGCTCGGCGGCATGGGCTGCCCCCATTTCGTATTCGCCGATCGCCACGCGTAAAACGTTCGGCCGTTCGAAGTCTTTGTGTCCGACGCCGTAGCCGATGCGTTCGGGGGCGAAGGTACCCTTGGGTGCATACTCGGTGACGCTGGCGCTCAAGATCGCGGCTCCGGTTGGCGTGGTGGACTCACCCTGCACGCCACCGTATGTGCATGGCGCTCCGGTGAGCAGCTCCTGGGTGGCCGGCGCTGGCACGGGAAACCGCCCGTGGGCGCAGTCGACATAGCCGCTGCCCACCTCCACCGGTCCGCAGAGGATGATGTCCGGCGCCAGGTATTCGATGCCGATCGCCGCTGCTACGATATCGACGATGGAATCGATGGCGCCCACCTCGTGAAAGTGCACATCTTCCGGAGGAACGTTGTGGATCTTACCCTCCGCGGCCGCAATGCCCGCGAAGATGTCCAGCGCGCGCCGCTCTATTCCGGAGGCAAACTTGGCTTCGCGGATCATCTTTACGATGGTGGAATGGTGGCGATGATCGTGCTGATCCTGGGCGTCGACCCGGGCGCGGGTGCCATGGATACCCATCTTCGCTGCCGCCTGCAGCTCGATGGAGTATTCGCTGGTGATCGGCAGACGCCTAAGTTCTGCCTCGATATGGTGCGCAGGCACCCCTAGATCGACTATGGCGGCCAGGTGCATATCGCCGGACAACCCGCAGTTGGGCTGGTAAAACAGGGCCCGCAAAGCGACAGCTTCTTAAGTCGTCTACGCGATCAGGCGATATCGAAATAGTCCGCGGACGTGGCTGCCGCAACAAAGTTTTCTTTCAGGTGCAGGATCGATTGCATGTCCGCGTTGACCACGTCGAGACCGTGTTCCAGCACGAACGCATAGCTGCGTTGGAACTCGGACAGCTTGGCCTGCATCAGCTTCGCGTCGTAGTGCTTGTCAAACGCCTCCGGGTTGCCCCAGCCGAGCCAGCTGCGACCGGCGAGGAAACGACCGGCCTTCATGCCGACCAGCCCGATACCCGCAGCACGGGCGTCGTCCAGCAGCGGGCTCAGCTTCGCCATCGGCGGGGAGTCCGGTAGGACCGCTTTGTCTTCCCAGTCGTACCAGCCGCCGGGGGTGATGGCGATCATCGCCAGGTCGAACCAGCCTGTGTCGATGGCGGTTTGCAGGACGTTCTGCGCGTTCTGGTGGGTCGAGAGCCCGAGATAACTGACCTTGCCGGCCGCCTTCGCCGTCTCAAACGCGCGGTAGATTTCTTCGTTGCCGACCACCGATACGTTGTTAGCTGCCATCTGATAGTAGGCATCCACGTGGTCGATACCCATCTCGCGCAGGCTCTCATCCAGATAGTCGCTCCAGCCTTTGGCCGCCGCTTTGGCCTGACCGGTCGTGATGGTCTCGTCCCAGTCAATATCGGCCGGTACGTAGGCTTTGGAGATCAGGAAAATCTTGTCGCGATGGGTCTTCAAGAACGGGGCGAGATGAGACTCCGCCTTACTGTAATAGTGCTTGAAACCCACATCGAAGGTGTTGACGCCCGCATCAAAGGCCGCGTGCAAGAGATCGTCATGGCGTTCGCGGGAGAGTGTGGCTCCGCAGCCGAACACCAGGCGGGAGGCGTTGTGGTTCGTGCGTCCCAACGTTCGGTATTGCATCTGCGGCCATGGGTCGTTCATTCCCGCCGCTTCTTTACCCTCAAACACCGCCGCTTTCACGTCCCCGGAGCGCAGCAGCGCCTGGGAACCGACGCCGAGCATGGTGCCGTATTGAACAAACTTCCTGCGCGTAGAGTTCAGCAAACTGGTCATCGTCATCCTCTCCTGTAGTTCACCCGGGCTTGTTTGTTAACCCTGGCTGGCGATTGGCCGGACAGTCAGGGCCGGTCGTCTTTCGGGGCGGGCCGCGCGCGCCTATCAGGCCGCAATCGACGCGTCACCAGTGTAGCGCCGGCAAGCGTAGCTCGGCAAATGTTATCGGGCGGCGTTCGATGATAGGGTAGGGTGTTGTGAGGTGAGGCAAAGGAAGGGACAGATGGTCTTGGTGAGGCGGGCTCTGCTGGCGTGCGTGCTGTTGTTCAGTACGCTGGTTTACGCCGATATCGACCTGCGTCCCCTACCTGCCGGCCAGTGGGACGAACGCCACGCAGCCCATCTGCTGTCCCGCGCGGGATTTGGGGGTACGCCGGATGAAGTGGCCGCCCTGCATCGGATGGGACTGGCGGGCGCCATCAACCATCTGCTCGAGGCGCGCGACAGCGACACCCAGTTCGACCGCTCCGGCGTGTTCGACCCCGGTCTGGATCCATTTCCCCCCAGTCGCCCGGCGACCACGCGTATGGCAAAGGCGCGCGGTGAGGCTCTCGGGGTCAAGGTCAAGGCCGGGGGCAATCGGCCTCTGCAGCCGGTGGTGAACAAGTTCTTCTATTGGCTGCGGGCGTCACGGCTGGAAACGGACCGGGTCGCCTACTGGTGGGCGGATCGCATGGTGGCCGGGGAAGCGCCGCTGCAACACAAGATGGCCCTGTTCTGGCACGGGCACTTCGCCACCAACGAAGACAAGGTGCGCGACTATCGCAAGATGCTCAAACAACTGCGCCTGCTGCAGGACCAAGGCCTGGGCAACTTTCGCGATCTCCTGATCGGGGTGGCACAGGACCCGGCGATGCTGGTGTTTCTAGATGCCGGGGTTAACACCAAGGACTCCCCCAACGAGAACTTTGCGCGCGAGATCATGGAGCTGTTTACCATGGGCGTCGGCAACTACGGCGAGCGCGATGTGCAGGAGGCGGCGCGGGCGTTCACCGGCTGGGATGTGGACGGCCTCGATTTTGTGGTGAACCAACAGGCCCACGACAGCGCGACCAAGGAGTTTCTGGGGCGCAGCGGTCCGTTCGACGGCGTTGAGGTGATCGACATCATTCTGCAGCAGCCGGTCACTGCAGAGTTCATCGCGGGCAAGATTTACCGCTACTTTGTGAGCGAAGATTTGGATGCGGTGGGTGCGCAACAGCTGGGACGCTTGTTACGCGATGTGAACTACGACATCAGTGCCTATCTGCGCGCGATCTTCAGCGCGCGAGAATTCTACTTGCCCGGTCACATAGGCTCGCGGATAAAGGGGCCGGTGGAACTGATGATTTCCACCTATCGGCTGCTCGATCTCGAGCGTGCACCGGGCGTGCCGGATTTCAACGTGGTTGCCGGCGCGCTGGGCCAGCGTCTGATGCATCCGCCGACGGTGGCCGGTTGGTCCCACGGGCGCAGTTGGATCACCCCCAGCCTGATGTTTGAACGCGGCAACTTTGTGTTGGATGTTCTGTATCCCGACATCGGTTTTGTCGCCCCGGATCGCTATCCCGGCTACACCGCGGAGATTGTGAATGTCCAGAATCGCCTGCGCCAGGGCATGTCGGTGTCTCAGGCCACCAAACCCACCGGCATCACGGGGGGCGAGGACATGATGGCGGCGTCGAATCTCCTGGCGGATCGCGACGAGGAGTTCAACACGCGCCTCGGCAGCATGCGTGGTTGGCAGATGGCGCTGGAACGGGTAAAGCCTCTGTCGAGACATACGGCGCGCTTGCGCCTTACGGCTGAGGTCACGGCGGCTGAGCTGAGTTCGCCGCGTGAGGTTGTCGATTATTATGCGCAGAAGTTCTTTGCGGTGCAGCCGGATGGAGAGGTCCTGGATCAGCTGAGCCAACACTTGGAGGAGGAGTTGGGCACCCCGGATATCGACGCTGCCATCAGCTATCTGGAAGAACCGTTGAGAAACATGTTACACGCGATGCTCAGTCTGCCCGAGTACCAGTTGGGGTGACGGTGATGCTGGATGTATGGGCGGTGGAATCCTCAAGAACAGTGGGCCCATAGCTGCACCTACAGCACTACCCACAACAATGACCGTAGCCACATCCATGGCCACCTCCATAGAACTGCGAGCAAAATACACAGGAATGGCATCCAGGTAATAGTAATGAAAGTTAAAAATATTGAA